>JANXUD010000058.1 GCA_025352045.1 Gammaproteobacteria bacterium
GCTGGCGTAGTCGATCGCCGCGGCGATGGCCCGGGCGTGGTGCACGGCCTCCTCCACCGGCAACTGCTGCTCGCGGTCGAGCTTCTCGCGCAGCGACTCGCCCTCGACGTAGGGCATCACGTAATACAGCATGCCGTCGGCGTTGCCCGAGTCGAACAACGGCAGGATGTGCGGGTGGTTGAGCTTGGCGGCGAGCTTGATTTCCTGCAGGAAGCGGTCCGGACCCAAGCTGGCGGCCAGTTCCGGATGCAGCACCTTGATGGCGACGGCGCGGTCGTGCTTGCAGTCCTGCGCGAGGAAAACCGCCGACATGCCGCCGCGGCCCAGCTCGCGGTCGATCACGTAGGACTGCGCGAGGGCTTCGCGCAGGCGTTCGATCGGCAAACCCGGGACTTGCGGCATGCGCCACCCCCTGACCAGCTGAATGCCAATGCTATCAGCATCCCGACGAGCCGACGGCCGGCCATGGCGTACGTCCGTGGGCCGGTACGCTGATGCGCGGAACTGACTAGTACGCTTGCGCTATGCGGTTTTTCACACCGTTGCCCGGTCCGGCTTGAGCAGGACAGCGAGGGTCGCCGTGCGCGGCAGGATCCGCGCGAAATAGTCGGCGGCATCGCGCAGGTGCGGGTTGTCCGCCTTCGCGCCTGCCGCGGTCGCGGTGGCCGCGGCCCGGGCGTGCCAGTAAGCCAGGGCCACGTAGCCGGAGTAGAACAGGAAGTCCACGGCGCACTCGCCCACCACGTCCGGATTGCCGGCCGCACGGCGGGCGATGTCCATGGTCAGCTCGCCCCAGCGCTTGGTCGCTTCGGCCAAGGGCAGCACGTAGCCGTGCATGTCCACGTTCACCGCCTGTTCCTCGCAGAACTTCTGCACCAGGCCCAGGAACTGGCGCATGCCCACCCCCTGCAACTGCAGGATCTTGCGGCCGAGCAGGTCCATCGCCTGGACCTGTGTGGTGCCCTCGTAGATGGTGGTGATGCGGGCATCGCGTGCCAGCTGCTCCATGCCGGTTTCGCGGATGTAGCCGGCGCCGCCGAATACCTGCAGCGCGTCGTAGGTCACTTCCACCGACCACTCGGTCAGGCAGGCCTTGACGATCGGCGTCAGGAAGCCCAACAGGGACTCGGCATTGGCGCGCTCGGCGTCGTCCTTGCTGCGCTCGATGATGTCCACCTGCAAGGCCGCGTGCAGGACCAGCATGCGGCTGCCGGCAGTCAACGTGCGGCAGGTGGACAGCAACTGGCGCACCGGACCGTGCACGATGATCGGATCGGCAGGCTTGTCGGGAAATTTTGCACCCGACAGCGAACGCCCCTGCAGGCGCTCGTTCGCGTAGCGTTCGGCATTCTGCGTCGCGCGGTCCATCAGGCCGAGGCCCTGCAGGCCGACGGCGAGCCGCGCGGTATTCATCATGGTGAACATCGCATTGAGGCCCTTGTTCGGTTGGCCGATCAGCCAGCCCTGGGCGCCCTCGAAATTCATCACGCAGGTGGACGAGCCGTGGATGCCCATCTTGTGTTCGATCGAGGCGCAGCGCAGGCCATTGCGCTCGCCCATCACGCCGTCCTTGCCGACCTTGAACTTGGGCACGATGAACAGGGAGATGCCCTTGGTGCCGGCCGGGGCATCCGGAAGCCGCGCGAGCACGAGGTGCACGATGTTGGGCGTGAGGTCGTGCTCGCCGCCGGTGATGAAGATCTTGGTCCCGGAGATGGCGTACGAGCCATCGCCCGACGCGGATGGTTCGGCGCGCGTGCGCAACAGGCCGAGGTCCGTGCCGGCCTGCGGTTCGGTCAGGCACATGGTGCCCATCCACTTGCCTTCGATGATCGGCGCCAGAAAGGCCGTCTTCTGCCAGTCCTCGCCATGGTGCTTGAGCGCCTCGATGGCGCCGTGCGAGAGCAGGGTGTAGTTCGCCCAGCCCAGGTTGGCGGCGTCGAGCATTTCCTTGACCGCCGCGCCCAGGCTTTCGGGCATGTCCTGCCCGCCGAGCGCTTCAGGCGCGGTCAGGCCGCTCCAGCCGCCGTCCACGAAGGTGTCATGGGCCGCGCGGAAGCCGGGCGGGGTGGTGACCTCGCCGGTGGATTTGTCCAGCGAGCAACCGATCTGGTCGCCGACGTCGCTGATCGGCACCAGCACGGTTTCGGTGAAGCGCGCTGCCTCGTCGAGCACCGCGTCCATCACGTCGCGGGTGGCGTTGGCGAAGCCGAGGCGCGCGTACACCGGTTCGGCCCCGATCACGTCGAACAGGGCAAAGCGGATCGCGTCCAGCGGTGGCTTGTAGCTCGTGGCCATCCGCGCGACCCTATCGCATCACGCCGGGCAGGCCCGGCGCGGGGTTGAGCGAGCTCTCGAACTCGAAGGGATAGCTGCCCTTGGGCTGGGTCGTCACGATGGTTCCCTTGAGCGAATAGCGCTGCGACTGGCCCGCGGCAAGCGCCGAGGCGACTGCCAGCTTGCCGCCGAGGGCGGGCTTGAGCGTCGCCGCGACAATGTCGGCCGACTCCGGGCCGATCGTGATGCCCGGTGCGACGTCGATCGCGCCGGCGTCCTGGCCGCCGATGGTCAGTTCGGCGTGCACGGTGGCGAAGGCCGTGGGCACGTTGCTGAAGTTCTGCAGCCGCACGTCCAGCTGCCATGAACCGTCGCCCCGCGCCTGCAGTTGCTGGATGCTCGCCCGGGGCGGATTGACTACCTTGCGTGGTGCATGCGAACAGGCTGAAAGGGCGCCAAGAACCGCGATGGTGAACACAGTTTTCAAGCGCATGGCTGGCCCCGGCTGGCGAATGCGTTCGAGCATAGCAGCGGACTCCGAAACCGTGCCACGCCGCTCCGACAACCGACGGGAACCGCGTTAAGCTAATCAAGCCGTGACCCCCCAGAACGCCCCCCTTTCTGCCTCCGACATGGAGCGCACCCGCATCCAGGCTTTCAAGGAGCTTCGGACCCTGCTGTCCGAGGTCCTGGCATCGGCGGTGGCCGACGAGGAAGTGCCGGAAGCGTTCAAGAGCGTGGGCAACTGGGAAAAACTGATCGCGCAGACCGAACAGCGGCTGGCCGAGGGCTGGCGCGACCGCTTCGAGGCCGATCCGCGCAACAAGAAAAAACCCCAGGGTGGCAAGACGCTCGACCTGCTGCCCGAGGATGAGCAACTCCAGCAGGTGCTGAGCGAGCGCTTCGTCAACGAAGTCTCGCACAACGTGCGCGACCCGCTGGACCAGCTCGATCGCCAACTCGCGGCGATCTCCGGCGACGGTTACGACGATCGCAGCGCCAATCCGCTGGCGCCCACCGCCTGGGCCGAAGGCCTGCGCGGCGGCATGCGCCTGATCAACTGCACGCCGGCCGAACGCGACTGGCTGATGGAGCGGCTGGTGGCCCTGCTGACCTCGCGCATGGGCGTGTTCTATTCCGGCCTGACCGCGCGCCTGCAGGCGTCCGGCGTGGTGGCACCGATGCGCTACGGCGGCGGCCGCAGCTACTCGAGCGGTGGTGGCAGTGGCGGGGGCGCTGGCGCGTCCGGAACGCAGGGCGGCGGGCCTGGCGCCCAGTCCTACCAGGGCGACCTGGTCGAGTCGGTGGTGCAACCACTCCCCGGCAGCGACGGCATGGCGCCGCCCCTGGACGAAGGCAGCGCAGCGCTCGATCGACTGTTCGGCTTGCTCAGCGCGCGCCGCGGTCCCGATCCCTACGCCGCCGGCTGGCAGGGCAATGCTTATCCGGGTGCGCCCGCGGGCATGCCGGGGGGCGGAATTCCGTCGGGCTTCATGCCCGCAGGCTATATCCCGGTCCCCGATGGCGGGTATGGCCCCCCACCCGGGTACATGCCGGTTCCCCCCGGCGGGGCGCCTGCCTATCCGCCGGGCTTCGTTCCGATGCCGGGCATGGGCATGCCAGGCGGCTTCATGCCGGGCGGGGCGATGCCGTCTGGCGCCTATCCCATGGGCATGCCCATGCAAGGCGGTGTCCCGCAGGACGGCGCGCACGGGGACGGCATGGTTGCGGGCAGCGGGACGCCGATGGCGCAGGTCACCCCCTGGAGCCAGGCGGATATTTTCTCGATCCTGTCGCTGATGCAGGCCAACCAGAGCGCCGGCGGCGGTGCCGCCGTGGCACTGGCACGCTTGCAGGAAGCAATGAGCACGACCGCTTCGCAACTGGGCCTGTCACCCGCTGTCCAGCAGGCCATGCCCGGCCCCGCGCAGGATCTGCTCGAACTGGTCAGCATGTTGTTCGAGGCCCTGCTCGATGGGCGGCGGCTCGACAAGAAGGCGCGCAGCCAGCTGTCCAGCCTGGTCGTGCCCTATGTGCGCGTCGCGATGCTCGACCGCCGCATGTTCATGCAGAGCACCCATCCGGCGCGGCGCGTGTTGAACCAGCTGGTCGAAGCGTTCGAAACAGCGGGTCCGGACGTGCCGCACTACACGTCGCTGCGCGAACTCGGCTTCCGCACCATCGAGCGGATCCTCCAGGAGTTCACCGACGACCTGAAACTGTTCGATGACCTGGAGCGCGACCTCGCCGGCGAGATCGAGGTCTGCCACAAGCGTGCCGAGTTGGCGGAGCGTCGCTCGGCCAAGGCCGAGGACGGCCGCGAGCGCCGCCAGATTGCCCGCGAGTCGGTGGCCGACTGGCTCAAGCTGACCATCGGCCAGCGGCGCCTGCCGCCAGCCCTGGTCGATTTCCTTTGCGGTCGCTGGCAGCACCACCAGAACATGCTGCTGCTGCGCGAGGGTGAGGCCGGCGACGGCGTGCAGGCCAATCGGAGCCTGCTGCGCGACCTGCTCAGGTGCCACGACAAGAACGACATGGGCGATACCGCAAACCTGCGCCCGCGCCTGGAGCAGGTCATGGTCAGTTCCGGGCAGCCGCCGGCCGCGGTCGACGACCTGCTGGCGGAGCTGGCCCTGGCCTTTGCCATGCAGGGGGACGAGGAGCGCAACGCCGCCCTGCGTGTCGAGTCGGAATCCGCCCAGGCCGCGGCCTTGGGCGCGCTGGCCGCCGCGCCGCCCTCCGAGATCGTGGCCACGGACGAGGCGCCGCTCCTCCCCAACACCACGCCGCATTCACTGCCGCTGGACATGGTCGAGCGCTACGCCGCCGCGCCCATCGGCACCTGGCTGGACTTCGTCGGCGACGACGGCCGCATCAGCTCCGCCCGCATCAGCTGGACCAGCCCGATCAGCGGAAAGCGTATCCTCAGCAACCGGCGGGGCCAACGCATCCTGGTGGCCTCGCCTCAGGAGCTGGCGGCCATGGAAACCGAGGGGCGCCTGCGCCCCCGCCAGGCCGAGGCGGCTTTCGACATCGCACTGCACGCCATCGCCGACAAGCTGGAAGCTGCCGCCGGTCCGACCGGCTAGGACAGGGACATGAGATACGAGGTCTACACCCGCGAGGACGGCGACTACATCCTGATTCCGGAAGGCAGCGGCGCGCTTGCGGATGCCCAATCCCTGCACGGCGCCCTCGATTTCTGCGAAGCCATCGAGCCGGCCGACTATCCGTTCCCGGCGATCTGGGACACCGTGCGCGCCGAACTCGAGCGGCACTCGCACGCCGTGCTGCCGCGAGGCATCGGTCGCAAACTGATGGGGCTGGACTGCGAAGACGACCACGCCGACGAAGGTCGGCGCGCGGCGTCGGCCTGACGTTTCTCGCCGCGCCGCACTGGCCCTCAGCCGGGCATCGTTCCCACCAGCAAGGATTGCAGTCGCACCGCGTCTTTGGTGGCGTGCCCGTGCGCGGTGTTGTCGAACAGCACCCAGTATTCCCCGCGCCGCATCCGGCCTTCCCTGGGCTGTCGCAGTTGCGCCGCCAGCGCCGCGAGCGCGCCGTCCCCGTAGTCGCTGTAGTACATCCGTGGCGCCCCATGCAGGCGCCAATAGCGCCATCGCCCCGATCCCGCGGGCCGCTCCGCGCCGGCGACCGGCGGAGGATCCGCGCCGACGCGCGTGATGTCATGCCGCTCCCACAAGGCATCCGCCGCCGGCTGGAACCAGCTGGCGTGGCGTGGCTCGCAGGCGATTCCCTGCGTCGGAAACCGGCGGCGCAGCATGGCGAAGAACCGCGCGGCCGACCCGGGCTCGAGCGCCAGGCTGGGGGGAAGCTGCACCAGGACGCCGCCGAGCTTCTTCCCGAGTCCGACGACCTGCGAGCAAAACGCATCCAGCGGCTTGGCCACGCCAAGCAAGCGCAACTCATGCGTGACCAGCTTGGGCAGCTTCACCGAAAAGCGAAAGTCGGCGGGCACCGATTCCTCCCAGCGCTCGTAGGTCTTGCGCTGGTGCGGCCGATGGAACGAGGAATTGATCTCGACGCAGTCGAAGCGGCTCGCATACCTTGCCAGCATGCTGTCGCCGACCCCGAACAACGCCTTGTGCCCGGACGGGATCGACCAGCCGGCGCATCCCACGCGTACGCGCTGCTGCGGAGGTGGCTGTGACATGCGGGATTTCCGGGCCGGGCTGGTCCGGAAAATGCTAGCGCTTCCAAGCTGAACGTTTCCGGCGGGCGACGCGCGCCGCCGGGTCAGGCGATCAGCCCCTGCGCCCGCTGCGCTCGTACTTGGTGCGGAACACCAGGTCCCACAGCGGGGTGGTCACGCCGAAGTTGTGACCTTCATGGTGGTGGTGCACATGGTGGTGCGCCGACCAGCGCCGCACCCAGGGGTTGCGGAAACGCGTCCGGTGGATGGCGCCATGGCATTCGCCGTAGGCCAGGTAGCCGCTGCCGATCGCGCCGGTGAGCAGCAGCGCGTAGGCGAACGGCATCATCTCGTTGAACAGCCCTGCCAACAGGAACAGGCTGATCGGCGGGATGAAGAAGGGCAGGGTGTCCGTGCCGGTGGGAAAGTCGTGGTGGCGCGCATGCCCGCGTTGCATCGCCTGGTCAGGCCCGTGGAACAGCCAGCGGTGGAAGGCGTATTCGATCAGGCTGAAGAGCAGCAGGCCCGCGCCGAACATCATCAGGGCGGGCACGAGCCGCAGCTCGCGCAGCGCCAGTGCACCCACGATCGGGAGCACCGCCATGGCGAGGTCGCAGGCAAAGGCAGCCCGGCGGTTGAACTCGGTGGCAGCCAGCCGCTCGAGCCAGGCGAGTGCGCCATCGGCCCAATGCATCTCGATTTCCAGGTGCTTTCGCCAGTTGGACATGTAGGGTTTCGATGCGTTGCAGATGAAAAGACACTAACAGAAGGCTTTCGTTCCCACCGTCAGGAATCCGTCGGGCCCGGGCGCTGGCCCTTCGGCAGGCCGGAGCAGGTGACTGTTTCCGTGCGCTTTCCCGCGTTTTTCCTGCCATTTTGTCCGAATAGTGAGCAATTGTGCTGGCATCGAGGCCCGCGCCGTGGCTAGAATGGGGTTGCGCCCCCCCCCAGCCGCCCCCGAGGCTAGATCGTGCTCAAGACCCTGTTCGCCCCCCGCAAGCCCGTGGATCAAGTCCGGCTCAACGACCATGCGGTGCCGGTCGGAGGCTTCGTGGACATCTACCTTCGCGCCCGGAACTACTCGATCAATCCCGACAACCGCAAGATGGTGTCGGAGAAGATCGCCAAGTACCGCGGCGAGCCCTGCGTGGATCGCGATTCGCTGGAGGCTTTCCTGGACAAGGGCTGGAATACCTAGGGTCCCGTCGCGGGTCCAATGCCTGAAAACAGCCCGCATTTCTGCGGGCTTTGGATCGACGACGGCAGGCTGGTCTAGATATGCCGCTTGGCGTACTTGGCGCGCTTCTTTTGCGCCAATTTGTGCTTGTGGGGTGCGCCTCCACCATCCGGCGGATCGGGCGGCTGCGGCGCTCCGCCGCCATCCGGCGGGTCCGGCTTGGGCGGAAGCGGGTCAAGCGGCTTGGGCGGCTTGGGTTCCGGCTTGGGAGGCAGCGGCTTGTCCCAGGGTTCGTCTTTCCGTCCCCCTCGCTTGGCTGCTGCTTTCTTCGGCGCCTTTTTCGGCGCCGGCCTCTTTGCCGTGGCCTTCTTTGCCACGGATTTCTTTGCCACGGCTTTTTTGGCCACGGTCTTCTTCGCTGCGGCTTTTTTTGCGACCGCTTTCTTCGCCACGACTTTCTTCGCCACGACCTTCTTCGCCGCGACTTTCTTCGCCGCGACTTTCTTCGGCGTCGCGGATTTCCTCGCTGCTGCCTTCTTTACCATGGGTTTCTTCATCGATGAAACCTCCAACGAATGGACTGATGTTCCTTGCGCGCTGCGCGAGCCAACGCCAGCCCTCCATGGCGTCGTGGAAAAACGCTCCGTGTCCCCTGACTCAACGCACGTTGCGCGAATAAAAGGACATGTTCGCCAGGTCGAACCGTGCCTGCTTGGGAGTGGTTGGCTGGCCCGGCGGGGCCGGCGCATACTGCCGGCCAAGGCGCGCCCTGCGCCCGCACCGGAGAGGAAGCCGCAATGACGATCCGACCTGCTTCGCACGCCCTCTCGCCCTGGACTGTCTGCCTTGGGCTGGCCTTGTTCGCCACCGTTGCCACGACAAGCGCGCAGACGGTCCTGCGTTCCGTGCGGCCCGTTTTCGTGCAGCACGCCTCCGAGGGGCCCCCACCGCCGCCGCCGGCCAGCAACACGGCCGACGCCAGCGGCTGCGCACCGAGCGGCAAGTCATCGGGCGTCTGCTTCGGCAGCGAGACGTTTACCACTTATGTGGGCGCCGCCGCGCACTGCGCCAGTGGCGGCGGGCGCCTGCCGACGCTGGGTGAACTGATCGGCTATCGCGCGGGATCGGGCAGCAACGAGACCGGCATCGAATGCTCCAGCGATTTCGATACCGGCTCCGGCACGCTGTGGTGCGTGGGCGACCATGGCAGCATCAGCGGCCTGGCGCTGGAAAACCAGGTTGCAACGCTGTCGACGAAGTCGGCGGAGTTTCGTTGCGTGACCTACCTGAAACAACCGTAGCCAGCCCACTGAAGCCGTCACGTGCGCGCGCTGGGCGGCGGCCTTTCTTTCGGAAAATAGCCGACTGTCTTGTCCTTCATCACGAAACTGATCTTGCCGTTGCTTTCCAGGGTTGCGTATTCGATGTCCTCGGGCTTGCCGTTTTCCGCCTGGCGCAGGGACTCATCGAAATCCTCGCGACTGAGGTTTTCGCGCCGGAGCACGTCGTCGAACACCTTGCCCTGGCGCGCCAGCAGCACGGGCACGCCTTCGACCAACTCGTGCAGCTTGCGGTTCCGCGACGACAGGTAAGCCATTGCGTAGTTCAGGACGACCAGCACCGTGCATAGCACAAGCGCCGCCGGCAGCGAATTGTCGCCGCCGGTCATGCCGTTTTGCACTGCATTGCCGATCAGGATCAGCAGCACCATGTCGAACGGCGTGAACTGCCCGACCGCGCGCTTGCCGGACACCCGCAGCATCAGCATGACCACGAAATAGACGATGACCGCGCGCAGGATCAGCTCCCACCACGGCACTCCCATGTGCCAAAAGCTCTCGGACATCAGCCATGCGCTCCAATGGACGGACCCCGCGTTATCGTATCCAGACCCGACGGGATGACGTGCAGGTACCTTCAACCTGCGTTCAGCCGCGGAAGACGTTCCGTCCCATTCCAAAGGGCTCGTGACCCGCACCGTAGTTGCGGGCAAAATTTGCAAGGAGCTTGGTGCACCTCCCGCATCGACGATCCCGGCGGTTCGCTGGAAAAAACTGGTTCCAGGCTAACTGACTGATTTCCAGGGCGGCAGCGGGCCGAATCGATCCGCAGGAAGGGGGCTCCCAACGGTCCCGGCGCCCAGTGGCAGCCAGCTATCTGCGGCGCCCGTCCGGCATGCTTTGCGGCATCGCATCCACATCTGGTAGATCGTCGGGGACTATCCAGTCATTGAAATCGTGGTGCCGGAATGGCGCTACATCCAAGGCTATCGCCGTGGAATTGGTGCGACACTTGGCCTGTCCGCGCAGCCCCCGATGCCCAGGCCCAGATTCAATTGCCAGGGGTAAAGCGATGCGCGGAAAACGAGGGTTCACGCTGATCGAGTTGATGATCGTCGTCGCGATCGTCGCCATCCTGGCAGCCATCGCGATCAGCCAGTACCAGGACTATGTGATCCGGTCCCAGATTGCAGAGGGCGCATCGCTGGCCGCTGGCGCGAAGGCATCGGTCATGGACTTCTACGCCAGGACCGGCCATTTCCCGGCCGGCGCATGCGCCGACGGCAACGAGTCCGTGGGCCTGGCAAGCCCGGCCTCGATCTCCGGTGCGTATGTTTCCAGGGTTTTCGTCGCCGGCGAGGGCTGCCCTGCCTCGCTGAACGCCGGGAGCATCCTGACGATCTTCAGCAGCGATGCGCCCCAAAGGGCGAACAAGGCGATCGACACGGCCGGACTGATCTTCGAGCCCACCACGAATGGGGGCTCGGTGTCGTGGCAGTGCAAGAGGTTCCTGGTTGGCGGCAGCGTGGTGCTGAAAGCGAATTGGGTGCCGAGTAGTTGCCGCTGATGCGACTTCCCGGCCCCGCGTCATGAGTTTCATCATGGCGCGAGGCACTTGAAAATGTAAATCACTGCGAAGCTGGTAGGGATCGGATTGGCGGCAGCGCTGGCGTACACGGCCGCGTTGCCGGTCGGCGCAGCTACCGCGATAGCGTCGACCAAGTCGAATAGCTGAAGGGCTGTGTGGAGCAACGTTGGTTCTTGATCGCTCGAATCACGGGTTTGAATCGAGTCACGGGCTGTGCCCGGGAACTGCCTTCCTGCAGCTCAAAATGGTCGTGTGCGAATACGCGGAAGGTGTAGATTGGCCACGGCTGCGGAGTTCCCCGCCTTACATGCATGAAAGATTTGTGAGCCGCAGGCCGCTCCGTCCCGCCTCCATGGTTCCCACGCAAGGAGAGTTCGTATGAGACTGCTACTGTCCTCACTGATCATGACGGCGACCCTGGTTTGCGCAGGGGCCGCCCACGCAGCACAGACCGCCAAGTGCGCGGACGGGACCACCTCAAGTGCCAAGACCGAGAAGGGGGCATGCTCCCGGCACGGTGGCGTCAAGGAGTGGTATGGCGCCAGCGCAGCACCTGCTCCGGCTTCCGCGCCCGCTCCGATGGCCAAGGCCGAATCCCGCTCCACCTCGGCGGGCACGGCGTCCGGTGCTTCGGCTCAGTGCGCCGACGGTTCGTATTCGCGCGCCGCGACCCAGGAAAGGGCTTGCACCCGCCACGGGGGAGTCAAGACATGGATGGGCAAGACGACGCCCGCAGCATCGCCGTCGAATCCACCTCCCATGCCATCTGCGAACCCGGGCGCCCCGCGGCACACAGTCGCAGGCGCAACCGCGTTGTGCGCCGACGGCTCCAGTTCACGCGCCAGCACCATCGCAGGTGCGTGCTCCAAACACGGTGGCGTCAAAACGTGGATGGGTGCGACGGCGTCCCCCGCCCAACCGCCTTCCGTCACGCCGTATTCCCGACCCCCTGTCCCGGCGGCCGTACCGGCGCCCACGACAAGCTCGACTCCTGCCACGCGTCCAGCCACGTACCCGGCCACGCCCAGAGGCAATCCTGGCAACGGAACCGTTTGGGTAAACCTCAAGTCCAAGGTCTATCACTGCTCGACGGACTCGTGGTACGGCAAGACCAAGATGGGGGCTTACATGTCCGAGCCCGAGGCGACCGCCAAAGGTTACCGTCCCGAGAAGGGCAAACCCTGCAACTGAGAATGAGCGACGGCGAACCTCCGCAATCGCCGATCTCGTCCTGCACGAGCCATGGCACCAAGGCACGCGCTTCGGCGGACGATTCCATGCAAACGCCCGAGGCTGGTCTCGGGCGACAGCCACGCGCGATACCGAGCCTGCGTTCGCGCCGCGGCCAGTCGGATCAATGGCACGTTTTCGGCACACAACAAAAAGCCGCAAATCGTGCGGCTGGCGTAAGTCACTGAAATATATGGTGGCCGAGGACGGAATCGAACCGCCGACACGGGGATTTTCAATCCCCTGCTCTACCAACTGAGCTACTCGGCCAAGGATCTGGCGCGCCCTGGACGACCGGGGCGAGCTGGAAATGATAGCCGGGCGGGTGGGGGCGGGGCAAGGCGATGGGTCGCGAGGGCGGCCAATCGCGGCTGAAGCCGCTCCCACCAGCTCAATCCTCGGCGGGGGGCACGTAACCGGCAGGAGCGGCGGCGCCTTCGCCGAACAGGAATTTCTCCATTTCCCCCTCCAGGAAGGCCCGGTGCTTGGGATCCAGGGGCGACAGGCGGTTCTCGTTGATCAGCATCGTCTGGTGCGCCAGCCACTCAGCCCAGGCGGCGCGGCCGATGTTCTCGTAGACGCGCTGGCCCAAGGGGCCGGGCCAGGGCACGTAGGCCAGGCCCTCGGCCTCGGCCTGCTGTTTGACGCAGAACACGATGCGCGCCATGCGGGGTCCTTCAAAGTTCGGTGAGCAGCTTGCGCACGGGGGCGGGCAGGCCGACGTCGGGCAGCGCGTCGAATGCAAGCCAGCGCAGCTCGGCATTGTCGCCGATGCGCGCGGCCGAGGGCGACACGCCCGCCCACAGCAGTGGGGCGATGTGCAGCTTGTAGTGGCTGAAACCATGCTCGATCAGGGCCAGCGGCGTGTTCGCCTCGAAGTCGGCGCCGGTGTGCCGGGCGACGAACTCGCGCGCGCCGTCGTGGTCGGCGACTTCGGGCAGGGACCACATGCCCGACCACACGCCGGTGGCGGGGCGACGCGTGAGCAGCACGCGGCCTTCGCCGTCGCGCAAGACCAGCATGATCGTCCGCCGCTCCGGCAGCGGCTTGCCGGGCTTTGACTGCGGCAGCTCGGTGATGCGGCCCTCGCGCAGGGCAACGCAGCGATCCTGCATCGGGCACAGCACGCAGGACGGATCGCTGCGCGTGCACAAGGTTGCGCCGAAATCCATGATCGCCTGGGTATAGTCGGCCAGCCGCTCGTGCGGCAGGTGCGCTTGCGCGAGCTCCCACAGTTGCTTCTCGACCGGGCCGCTGCCGGGCCAGCCGTCCACGCCGTGATAGCGCGCCAGCGTGCGCTTGACGTTGCCGTCGAGGATCGCGAAGCGCAGGCCGTGCGCCTGGGCGAGGATGGCGCTGGCGGTGCTGCGGCCGATGCCGGGCAGGGCGGCGAGGGCGTCGAAGTCCGCGGGCAATTCGCCGCCATGTTCGGCGACGCAGCGTTGCGCGGCCGCGTGCAGGTTGCGTGCCCGCGCGTAATAGCCCAGTCCGGACCACAGTGCGATGACGCGATCGGCGTCGGCTGCCGCCAGCGCGCCGATGTCGGGCAATTCGCGCACGAAGCGCTCGAAATAGGGAATGACCACCTGGACCTGGGTCTGCTGCAGCATGATCTCCGACAGCCACACGCGGTACGGCGAGCGCGGATGCTGCCAGGGCAGGTCGTGGCGGCCGTCGTGGTCGAACCAGCGCAGCAGGCGCGCGGCGAATTCGTCGGGTGCGTCGCTCATCGCGCCGTGGCCGCGGCCGCGTCGGGACTGATCGTCGCCTCGACGCCTTCCAGCTTCACGCCATCGAACTGCAGCACCGGCGTGTGCAAGGTTCCCGCCATCGGTGGCAAGGGCGAGGCGGGCGTGGCCGCCACCCAGTCGCGCAATGCCGCCACCTGGAGCGAGGCATCCAGCGTGGTCTGGCCCTTGGCGACCTGCAGGCGCATCGCGTCGGACACGTCCTTGCGGCCAAGGTAGGCCAGGTGCACGGGAAGGTCCTTGGTCTGCGAGGCGAGCGGCTCGGGCAGGTTGGGCCAGACGGCGGGCCATTCGCGCAGCAGCCCGTCGAAGCCGAAGTCCAGGCGCGCATCCGAGCGCAAAGTCGCCTTGCCGGCGATGTGCGGCAGCGGCGAATCGCCCTGTACGTCGAGGCGATCGGCGTCGAGCGTGAGCAGGTTGTCGATGGAGGCATAGCGGCCGGCCAGGCCGAGCTTGAAGGCGAGCGGTTTTGGCGCCTGCTGCAGGCTCCCCGTGCTCTCGAGCGTGTACGCGGACGCGAGGCCCGCAGTGGCGAGCGCCAGGTGCAGCTTCGCGTCCAGGTGGGTGGTGCCCTGCTCGTAGCGCCCCGACGCGGAGATGTCGGCTGGCTCGCCCTGCTTGAGCCGGGGGAGGCCGAGCAAGAGGCCGCGCACTGCAAAGCCGGCGCCCAGGATCGTGCCGCCGCGCAGGTCCAGGCCGTGGGTCAGGGTGGGCAGCTTGAAGGGTTGCTTCGGGCGCGAGGCGAGCCAGCGTTGCAATCCGTCGATGCGCAGCACCGGCGAGTCGAGCTGCAGGCGCGTGATCACCGGTTCGCCGCCAGTGATGGTGGCCCAGGGCAGGGAGATTTCCGCGTGTTTGGCGGTGAGGAAGGGCGCACCGTCGAGCTCCGCCACGGTGAGGCCGGGAAGCAGGAGTCGCGGTTCCGGACGCAGCGCGTATTCGGGCGTGCCGCTGAAGCCGAAGCGCAGTTGCAGCGCCGTGCCGGCGCGCTCGAGCACGGTGGCGGCCAGGCGGTTGGGTTCGAGTTGACGGTTGATCCACCAGGCTGCAACAAAACCCAGCAACGCCAGCACACCCAGCACCACCAGCCAGCGGCGGGCGCGCCGGGACAGGGCCATCAGGCGCCCAGTCGCTCCGGCAACAGCGCATCCACGAATGCCTCGGGGTCGAACACGCGAAGGTCCTCGAGCTTTTCGCCCAGGCCGATGAAGCGGATCGGGATGTTGAACTCGCGCGCGAGCGCAAACAGCACGCCACCCTTGGCGCTGCCGTCCAGCTTGGTCACCACCAGGCCGGTGACGCCCACGGCCGCGTGGAAGGCACGCAACTGGCTGAGCGCGTTCTGCCCGGTGGTTCCGTCGATCACCATCAGCACTTCGTGCGGCGCGCCGGGATCGAGCTTGGCCAGCACGCGGCGGATCTTGCCCAGCTCGGCCATCAGGCCGGCCTGCGTATGCAGGCGGCCGGCGGTGTCGGCGATCAGCACGTCGAAACCACGTGACCTGGCGGCCTGCAATGCGTCGAAGGCGACCGACGCGGCATCGGCGTTCTGGCCCTGCGAAATCACCACGACGTTGTTGCGCTCCCCCCAGATCTTGAGCTGCTCGACTGCGGCTGCGCGGAAGGTATCGCCCGCGGCGAGCATCAGGCTGTGCCCGTCTTCCTGGAAGCGGCGCGCCAGCTTGCCAATGGTGGTGGTCTTGCCGACGCCGTTCACGCCGACGGTCAGGATGACGAAGGGTGCGCGCGAGGCATCGATCTCGAGCGGCACGGCGATCGGCTTGAGGATGGCGAGCAGGTCGTCGCGCAAGGCCTGCTGCAGGGCGGCGGCGTCGGCAAACTCGCGCGCCTTCATGCGCTTGCGCAGGTTCGCCACGACATCGGCGGAGGCGCCGACGCCCACATCGGCGCTGATCAGCGCGGTTTCGATCTCCTCGAGCAAATCCTCGCTCAGCTTGGGATTGCCCGAGAACAGCCCGCCCAGGCTGCGCGCCAGCAGGCTGGCGCCCAGGGTCTGCTTGACTGCGACGCGGGCGGCGGCTTTTTCGGCCTCGAGCCGCGCGGCCTTTTCGGCCTGCACGTCGGAATAGGCGCGGACTAGGTCGTCGGGACTGAAGCCCCTCGCCACCGGCGGCGCATGCGCGCCTGGCGCGGCGCCTTCCGGCGCGGAGCCGGCAGGCGTGGTGGGAGCGGGCTTGTCGGAAGTCGGTGCGACCGGCTTTTTCTTCAGGAATTCGAACATCACCAAGCGACCACGCCCGTAAAACCGGGGACAATGCGCGAATGTTATCACCCGGTCCCCGAGCCCCCCGATGAACCGGCCCACGCCCGGTCAGGTCCGGATCATCGCCGGCAGCCTGCGCGGCTCCAAGCTGCCGGTGGCCGACCGCGCCGGCCTGCGGCCGACCGGGGACCGGGCGCGCGAGACCCTGTTCAACTGGCTGCAGCACGAAGTGCCGGGAACGCGCGTGATCGACCTGTTTGCCGGCTCCGGCGCCCTGGGTTTCGAGGCGGCCTCGCGGGGCGCGGCCGGGGTGCTGATGCTCGAGCGCGATGCCGAGCTTGCCCGCAGCCTGCGCGAAACCGCCGCCCGATTGAAGGCCCATGCCGTGCATGTCGAGGCGGTGGACGCCCTGGCCTGGCTGGGGCGCGCGGCGGTGCCGAGTTTCGACCTGGCCTTCATCGACCCGCCCTTCGACGCCCATCTCTGGCAACAGGCGGCCGAGGCCGTGCAGCCTTGGCTGGCCGATCGCGCGTGGGTACACGTCGAACTGGCCGCCGGCGCGGTGTTCTCGCCGCCGCCGGGTTGGCGCCTGCACCGCGAGGCGGCCACGCGCGGCACGCGGCACCAGCTGTTCCGGGCGGATCGCGGGGGCGCTGATACACTAGCGGGTGATTCCACGGTGACAGGAAACAGGCCATGACCGCCGCGCGCAACCGGATCGCAGTCTATCCGGGCACGTTCGACCCGATCACCAACGGGCATGTGGACCTGGTCATGCGGGCGGCGAACCTGTTCGACGCGATCATCGTCGGGGTGGCCGAAAGTCCCGGCAAGGGACCGGCCCTGCCGATGGATGAGCGCGTGCGGCTGAGCAAGGTCGCGCTGTCCGCCATCCCGAACGTGCAGGTGCTGGGCTTCGACTCGCTGCTGGCGCACTTCGTCAGCGAGGTCGGCGCGGGCGTCCTGTTGCGCGGCCTGCGCGCCGTGTCGGACTTCGAGTACGAGTTCCAGCTCGCCAGCATGAACCGGCACCTGATCCCCAACGTCGAGACGCTGTTCCTGACGCCGTCGGAGCAACACAGTTTCCTGTCGTCCACCCTGGTGCGCGAAATCGCGCGACTGGGCGGCGATGTTTCCGGGTTCGTGCACCCCGAAGTGGCCGCCGCACTGTCGGCGCGCTGGGGCCACGCATCCGTCCCGCAGCCGCAAACCAACTAGACGAGGTTCGCCATGTCCCGTTCCCTGCTTGCCCTCCTGCTGTCCCTGTCCGCCCTCTTCCTCGGCGCCTGTACTTCGTCCGAAGAAGACACAGGCGAGGCGCCGAAGAAGGTCGCCGCGCCGCTCGTCGAATTGCACGCCCCGGCCACTGCCGACGACCTGCAGTGGAAGCAGTACCTGCAGCAGGTGGTTTCGCGCAACATGAACGGCGTGACCGATCGCGTGTTCCCGTACTACCTGCCGGCCAACAGCACCGTGCCGACGCCGGGCGATTCGGAAAACCGCAGCCAGTTCGACCGGCAGCTCGAGAACGTCACCACGGTGGTCACCCGCACCGTGCTGCCGGGCAACATGCTGGCGTTCGGTTCGCCCGACAGCGCGAAGATGGCGGACTTGATTGCCGGCGCCTTCAGCGGCGCCAAGCCCGACGCGCTCAAGGGCTCGCAGGTGCTGTTCATCGGCAAGCCGGCCGAGCAGGCGCGCGTCCAGGCCCTGGTCGAGGCTGCAGGCGCGAAGTTCATCTTCGTCGAAGCCAAATAGAGACAGGTTCCCGGCGGCCCCGGTGACGGGGCCGCAACCGCCATGGCATTGCTGATCAACGAGTTGTGCGTCAATTGCGATGTCTGCGAACCGGCCTGCCCGAACCAGGCCATCCGCCAGGGCGAGAGCATCTACGTGATCGACCCGGCGCGCTGCACCGAGTGTGTCGGCCACTTCGACGAACCGCAATGCGTCGTGGTTTGCCCGGTCGAGTGCATCGACAAGGACCCGGCGCATCCGGAGGACGAGGCGCAGCTGCGCTCCAAGCTGCTGCGCCTGCTGGAGGAGACGACCTGATGTCCATTGACCGCAAGGATGCGGGCCCCCGCCAGCTGCCCTGGGTGGTTGCCAGCCTGCTGCTCGGATTGTTGTTGGCGGCGATGCCGCCGGCGGCGTTCGCGAAGCAGCCCCCGGCCGCCAAGGCAGCCAACGGACTGGCCGTCCACCCGAACGGCGCGGCGATCGCATCGGCCAATCGCCTGGCGACCGATGCCGGGCACGAGATCCTGGCCAAGGGCGGCAATGCCTTCGATGCCGCGGTCGCGGTGTCCGCGGCGCTGTCGGTCGTCGAACCGGTGAGCTCGGGCATCGGTGGCGGCGGCTTCTTCCTGCTGCACGATGCGAAGTCGGGCAAGGACGTGTTCGTGGATGCGCGCGAGACGGCGCCGGCGTCGGCCAAGCCGTCCAACTACCTCGCCGCCGACGGCAAGCTGGACAAGGACAAGGCCGAAAGCGGCCCACTGTCCGCCGGCATCCCCGGCCTGCCCGCGGGACTGGTGCACGTGGCACGCAAGTACGGCCGCCTGCCGCTGTCGGTGTCGCTGGCACCGGCGATCCGCCTGGCCCGCGGGGGCTTCGAGCTGTATCCGCGGATGGTGGATTCCTACGCGGCGCGCCAGGAGGTGATGGAGCGCTACACAGGCACGAAGAAACTGTTCCTGGCTGACGGTGACCCGCCGAAGCTCGGCGAGGTGCTGCGCCAGCCTGAGCTCGCCCGTACGCTGGAACTCATCGCCGCCAAGGGGCGCGACGGCTTCTATCGCGGCGAACTGGCCGCGCGGATCGTGGCCGACGTGAACAAGTACGGCGGCGCGTGGACCGCTGCGGATCTCGCGGGCTATGTGGTGAAGGAGCGCGATCCGATCCGGATCCGCTATCGCGACTGGGACATCGTCACCGCGCCACCGCCGTCCTCGGGTGGCGTCGTGCTCGCGGAGATCCTGCAGGTGCTGGAAGGCTGGGACCTGGCGAAGCTGGGCGAGGCCGAGCGCATCCACCTGATCGTCGAGGCCGAGCGCCGCGCCTATCGCGACCGCGGCGCTTACCTGGGTGATCCGGATTTCGTGAAGATGCCGATCGCACGCCTGACCAGCGATGACTATGCAGCCGGCCTGCGCGCCTCGATCCTGCCCGACAAGGCCACGCCCAGCGCGATGCTGCCGAGCCAGGACGCGGTGCCCAGCGGCGGCGACAACACGACGCACTTCTCCATCATCGACCGCGAGGGCAACTACGCCGCGGTGACGCAAACCGTCAACCTGGCCTATGGCTCCGGCCTGGTGGTGGACGGCGGCGGGTTCTTCCTCAACGACGAGATGGATGATTTCGCGCTGCAGGCCGGCACGCCGAATGCCTTCGGCGTGATCGGCTTCGACGCCAACGCAGTGGCGCCCGGACGGCGCATGCTCAGCTCGATGTCGCCCAGTTTCATGATGGGCCCCGACAAGGTGGTGGTGATCGGCGCCAAGGGCGGCAGCCGGATCATCACGGCGGTCCTGCTGGGCATGCTGGGCACCGCGCAGGGCCTGTCGCCGCAACAGGTTGCCGACATGCCGCGCTACCACCACCAGTACCTGCCGGACGAGATCAGCGCGGAGCCCGGTGCGTTCTCGCCCGACGTGGCGGCGGCCCTGCAGGGCATGGGTTACAAGATCGCGCAGGGCGACAAGCCCTGGGGCTTCGTCTTCCTGCATGCAGTGGACTGGGATCGGCGCACCAACACCCTGCGCGGAGGCGCCGATCCGCGCAACCCGCCGGGCGCGGCGCGCGTGGTGCTGGACAAGACCGCCGGGAAAACACCCGGCACCCTATCTTCGGGAGACAAGCCATGAAGCTCTGGTCGATCCTGGGAAACTCGCAGATGCTCGACGGCGGGGCGATGTTCGGCAACGTGCCGCGGCCCATGTGGGAACAGTGGATCCCGGCCGATGCGGGCAATCGCATCCCGCTGGCGTGCCGCGCGCTGTTGGCCGACGGCATTGCAGGAAAGCGCGTGCTGTTCGAGACCGGCATCGGCGCTTTTTTCGAACCGAAGATGCGCCAGCGCTTCGGCGTGGTCGAGGATCGCCATGTGCTGCTCGACAACCTGCGCGCCGCCGGCTTCTCGCATACCGACATCGACGTGGTGGTGCTGTCGCACCTGCACTTCGACCATGCCGGCGGCCTGCTGTCGGAATGGGCCGAGCACGGCAAGCCGGCGCTGCTGTTCCCCAACGCGACCTATGTGGTCAGCGCCGCCTGCTGGGAGCGCGCCCTGGACCCGCATCCGCGCGACCGCGCCAGTTTCATCCCGGAGTTGCAGCCGTTGCTGGAAGCCAGCGGGCGCCTGGAACTGGTGGACGGCGAATACAGCAAGGCGCTGGGCCACGCCGTGCGCTTCCATTACAGCGATGGCCACACGCCGGGCCTGATGCTGGCGGAAATCGTCGGCGAACACGGCCACGGCGGCGTGGTGTTCTGCGCCGACCTGATCCCGGGACGGCCCTGGGTGCATTTGCCGGTGACCATGGGCTACGACCGTTACCCGGAGCTGCTGATCGACGAGAAGCGCCACTTCCTGGGCGACATGATGGCGCGCGGCGTGCGCCTGTTCTTCACCCACGACACGGCCTGCGCGATGGCGTCGGTGCAGCGCGACGCCAAGGGTCGCTATTCCACGGACTGCGAGAAGCCCCAGCTGGTGGCCGAAACGTTGTAGGAGCGGCTTCAGCCGCGATTGTTTCCGATCGCGACTGAAGCCGCTCTCACAAGATGCCGCTACTCGGTGGCGTAACCGCCCAGGAAGCCGAAGATGGCGAAGGCCGCCATCGCCAGCAGCAGCAGGAAAGTGAACAGCGTGCCGAGGAAGCGGCCACGCGAGGTGCCGCTGCTGTGGCTGACGCCCCAGGCATGGGCGATGCGCGAGGCCAGCAGGGTGGCGCCGAAGCCGTGGATGATCCGGTCGTCGTAGCCATTGAGCTCCATGCCGCCGAGCAGGATCAGGGCCAGCGGCATGTATTCGACCGCGTTGGCGTGCGCGCGCACGCGCATCAGCAGCTGGCGGTCGCCGCCATCGCCCATGCCGATCTTGTGGCGGAAGCGCCATTGGACGACGCGCGTGGCCAGGAACACCACGAGGATGGTGCACAGGCCTGCGTAGAAGAGCGTGATCATGCGGATTCCCCTTTGTCCGCCATTTTAACGCGAAGCGACGCCCCTCGCGGCCGGGCGGGTACCGCTCAGTCGCCGAGGCTGACCTCGTCCGCGCCGAGCAGTCGCTCAAGCTCGCCGAGCAGGTTGCGCAGCGGCGGCGCCAGTTCCGGCGCGTACAGGCGTGCGCGCTCAAGGGTCTCGATCCGTCCGAACAGGCTCTGCCGGATCTGTTCCTCGCTGCGCGC
The DNA here is from genome assembly GCA_025352045.1 of Gammaproteobacteria bacterium. Classification (GTDB taxonomy): domain Bacteria; phylum Pseudomonadota; class Gammaproteobacteria; order Xanthomonadales; family Xanthomonadaceae; genus Arenimonas. The sequence goes on from JANXUD010000058.1 coordinate 21,092, forward strand.
GCGATGCAGCAGGTCGTCCACCACGTTGGCGAACTCGCTGGGCGTGGGCGCAGCCTCGAGGGCCAGGCAGACGCCGGACAGCGAGGAGAAGAAGGCCTGCGCTTCCGGCCCGAGGCCAAAGTCGGCGGGGCGGTAGTCCAGGTAGGCGCGCTGGGCGTCGGTCCAGACGCGATAGCTGCACTTGGCCAGTGAATGGTAAAGGGCCTGCTCGGAGATCAGCACCATCACCAGGTTCTTCGCATTGGCCGTGGCCGCGCCCGAGGGACTGTTCCACTCGCGCTTCATGGCGAAATGGTAGAGCCGCGCCTGGTCGGAAAAATGCGCGGCCTGCAACTGGTCGAGGATGAGCAGGGTCTGCGCGGCTTCGGAATAGGCGCAGGCCTCGGTCATCACCCGCTCGAACCCGGAGGGCGCGGACTCGGGTACGCCCAGGCTGCCGTCGTCCAGCACGATCGGTTGCGGCGCGGCGATGTCCTCCTCGGCGCTGAAGTCGTTGTAGAGGATGTGTGGGAAGTCGAGCGCGCGGCCCAGGGCCTGGGCGAAGGCGGTCTTGCGCCGGCCGGCCGTGCCATCGACGTGCAGCACGCGCAGGTGGGTCAGTTCCTGGCCGAACAGGCAGCGCAACGCGTGGTCGTAGTCGTCGTTGGATTCGAAGCCGAATTCGGCGAGTTTGGTGCGCAGGCTCATGCGCCGATTCTAGCCCCGCGCCAGCGGGGCCGGGGCACGCGAACGCATCGCCAGCGCAGTGCCGCCTGTGAGCACCGCCAGGGCCGCACCGACGCTAAAAGTGAGCGCGGGCCCGGACAAGGTCCACAGGCCGCCCGCGACTGCGCTGGCGACGACCTGCATGAGCCCGCGCGCCAGGTTCACCAGGCCAAAGGCGGTGCCGCGCAGGTTCGGCGGTGCGTAGTCCGCAGTGAGGGCCGACAACAGGCCCTCGGTCAGTCCCATGTGCACACCCCACACGGCGATCCCGACGAACACCCAGGGCATGGACGGCGCGAAGGCCAGCAACAGGTCCGCGATGAGCATCACCAGGCAGCCGACGGCAAGCAGGACGTGGCGCGACATGCGATCCGACAACCTGCCGGCCGGATACGCCGTCAGCAGGTAGGTGGCGCTCATCACCACCAGGGTGAGTGGCACCCATTTGGTCGCCAGGCCCCCGGCGCTGGCGCGCAGCACCAGGAAGGCCTCGGAGAAGCGCATCAGGGTGAACAGCAGCACCAGGGCGACCAGGGCCCAGAACTTGCGTGGATAGTCCGACGCGCGGAAGCCTGCGAGCGGATTGCCACGGCCCGGCGCCCGCGGCGCGCCCGGTGCCTCGCGCACGCCCAGCACCAGGGTCAGCACAGCCAGCAAGGCGGGGATGCAGGCAATCCAGAGCACGTGGTGCAGGTCGAAGGCGAGCAGGGCCATGAGTCCGACGGCAATCAGGGGCCCGGCGAATCCGCCGACGGTGTCGAGCGACTGGCGCAGCCCGTAGGCGGCGCCGCGATGCTGCGGCGGCACTTCGTCCGCCACCAGCGCGTCGCGCGGCGCGCCGCGTATGCCCTTGCCGATGCGGTCCAGGAAGCGCGCGGCGAACACGGTCGTCGCCGAGCCCGCCAGCGGGAACAGGGGCTTGGTCAATGCCGCCAGGCCGTAGCCGAGCACGATCAGCGGCTTGCGCCGCGACCAACGGTCGGACAGCACGCCCGAGAAAATCTTGGTGATCGAGGCCGTGCCCTCGGCGATGCCCTCGATGATGCCCAGCGAGAAGGCGCTGACGCCGAGCGTGCCGACCAGCAGCACCGGCAGCAGCGCGTGGATCATTTCGGAGGAGGTGTCCATGAACATGGACACGATCCCGAGGACCCAGACGTTCCTCGGGATGCCTGGCTTGCTTGCAGCCGCTACGCCTTTCGCATCCATGCCCGGGGCCGCCGCCTCAGGCTGCTTCGGCCTGCGTCTTGCGCGGGCCCTTCAGCAGCGCCTCGCGCACATGGTCGATGATCAGGTCCACTTCCGCGTCGGTGATGCCGAAATGCGGCGTGAAGCGCAGCGAGTTGGTGCCGCCGTGGATCACGCCCAGGCCGCGCTCGCGCATGTATTCCTCGGTGGAGCCGACGCCGAAGCACTTGTAGGCCGGATCGAGCTCGCAGGAAAACAGCAGGCCGGTGCCCTGGACCCGGGTGATCCGGCCCGGCAGTTCGTCCTTGAGCTTGTTCAAGCGGTCGAGGAAGAGCTGGCCCTTCTGGCGGATGTTGGCGCGCAGGGGCGGCAGCAGCGCGGTGAGCACCGTGGCGGCGATGTCGAGTGCGCGCGGGTTGGTGGTCATGGTGTTGCCGTACACGCCCTTGCGATACAGGCCGGCGGCGCGCTCGTTCACGGCGAGCACGGACAACGGGTATTGGCCGCCGTTGATGGCCTTGGAATAGGTTTCCATGTCCGGCGCTTCGACGCCTTCGAAGCCGGGATAGTCGACGATCGACAGCACGCCATGGGCGCGCAGGCCGGCCTGGATCGAATCGACCAGCAGCAGGCTGCCGTGCGCCTTGGTCAGCTCGCGCGCTGCGGCGTAGAACGCCGGCGGCACGGCGCGGCCGGGGTCGCCTTCGCCCATCACCGGCTCCAGGAACATCGCCTCGATGAACCAGCCATTGGCGTCCGCGTCGGCAAAGGCCTGGCGCAGCTGCTCGATCGAGTATGGCTCGATGGTGATGACGCTGGTTTCGTTGCGGTAGCTGGCCAGGTGCTGGACATAGGCCTTGCGGCTGGAATCCGAGAACAGGGCCGGCCGCTCGGTGCGGCCGTGGAAGGCGCCCTTCACCGCGAGCCGCTTGATGATGCGCCCGGCGTGCGGGCCGTTCGGATCGGTGTGGATCTTGGCGTTGACGTCGGCGATGCGGCTGGCCAGCGACACCGCCTCGGAGCCGGAGTTCAGGCAGAGGAATTTCGGGAACGGGCAGCCGCCGCGGGTATGGCCGATCTCGGCGCGCAGGGCGCGCGCCAGGCGCAACTGGGACAGGCTGGGCGACATCACGTTGGCCATCACCTGCGGCTTGGACATCGCCGCGATGATCGCGTCCGGCGTGTGTCCGAATGCGAGCATGCCGTAGCCGCCGCTGTCGTGCAGCACGGCGCCCTTGAGGGTGATGACCCAGGGGCCGCGCGCGGCGATGGCCACGTAGGGATTGACGGCGTCCTCGGCGTAGAAGTTGATGAAGCCGGACTGCGCGGCCTCGATCTGTGCCTGTTCGTCTACGTCCATCAGTTCCGGGAACTCGGCGCGCAGCAGGTCGAATTGGGCGACGGCTGCCTCGACGGCCGCGTGCAGCTCGGGATACTGGCCGGCCAGTCGATCCACCGTCGCATCGTCCAGTCCGCGGGTACGGATGGCGCCGGCGCGTTGGCGCAGCGGGGCGAGCAGGTCGGTGGTCTTCATGCGGGTTCTCCAGTTCGAAACCGATTTTACCATGCGGTTTTTGCGGTTATAACCCCCAAAAACCCGGCAAAAACCGCGATCCGCCCGAAAACGGCCGCGGATTGGCGGCGTTACAATGGCCGCCCCGACGCCGGTCCGCCATGAAGAAATCCGACTTCCACTTCGACCTGCCCCCGGAACTGGTGGCCCAGGCTCCGCTGGCCGAGCGCTCGGCCCGCCTCATGCTGGTGCTGCCGCCGGCACCGCAGGGCATGTCCGATCGCCAGGTGCGCGACTTGCCGGAGTTCCTGCGCGCGGGCGACCTGCTGGTGTTCAACGACACCCGGGTGATCCCGGCGCGCCTGCATGGCAACAAGGACAGCGGTGGCCGGGTCGAGATCCTGCTCGAGCGCGTTGGCGAGGGACGGGAGGTGCGCGCGCAGGTCGGCGCGAGCAAGTCGCCCAAGCCAGCGTCGGGGATCGTGCTCGAGGACGGCACGCGCCTGACCGTGCTCGGCCGCGATGGCGAGTTCTACCGCTTGCGCTTCGAAGGCGAGGAGCCGATCGCCGCGATCCTGCAACGCGCCGGCCGCATGCCGCTGCCGCCCTACATCCAGCGCGAGGCCGCGCAGTCCGATGCCGAACGCTACCAGACCGTGTTCGCGCGCGAACCCGGCGCGGTCGCCGCGCCCACCGCCGGCCTGCATTTCGACGACGCGCTGCTGGATGCGCTGCGCGCGCGCGGCGTCGAGTTCGGGCACGTCACCCTGCACGTCGGCGCCGGCACCTTCCAGCCGATGCGCTCCGAATCGGTGCAGGACCACGTCATGCATAGCGAATGGCTCAACGTCGGCGCGCAGTTGTGCATGCAGGTGGCCCGCACCCGTGCCGCCGGCGGGCGGGTGATCGCGGTGGGCACGACGGTGGTGCGTTCGCTGGAGACGGCGATGCGCGACGATGAACTGCTTCCTTACGCAGGCGAGACGCGCATCTTCATCTTCCCCGGCTACCGGATCCGTTCAGTGGACCTGCTGCTGACGAACTTCCACCTGCCGGAGAGCACCCTGTTGATGCTGGTGTCCGCGTTCGCGGGCCGTGCGCGGATCCTGTCCGCCTACCGGCACGCCGTTGCGCAGGGCTACCGCTTCTTTTCCTATGGCGATGCCATGCTGCTCTATCCGGAGGCCGCATGAGCCGCATGCAGTTCCAATTGCTGGCCAGCGATGGCGCCGCGCGACGCGGCAGGCTGACCTTCCCGCGCGGCACCGTGGAAACGCCGGCGTTCATGCCCGTGGGCACCTATGGCTCGGTCAAGGCGATGAAGCCCGTGGATATCGCCGAGACCGGGGCGGAGATCATCCTCGGCAATACCTTCCACCTCTTCCTCAGGCCAGGATTGGAGGTCATCGCTGCCCATGAAGGGTTACACCGCTTCACGGGTTGGAGCGGTCCGATACTGACCGACTCTGGAGGATTCCAGGTCTGGTCCCTGGCCAAGCGCCGCAAGATCACCGAAGCCGGCGTCACCTTCGCCTCGCCCGTGGACGGCGCCAAGGTGTTCCTCGGCCCGGAAGAGAGCATGCAGATCCAGCGCGTGCTCGATTCGGACATCGTGATGATCTTCGACGAGTGCACGCCGTATCCGGCCACGGAGCAGCAGGCGCGCGACTCGATGGCGCTGAGCCTGCGTTGGGCGGCGCGCTCCAGGGCGGCGCACGCAGGCAATGACGCTGCCCTGTTCGGCATCGTGCAGGGCGGCACCTTCGACCAGTTGCGCCGCGAATCCGCCGAGGGACTGCAGGCGTTCGGCTTCGATGGCTATGCGGTCGGCGGCCTGGCGGTGGGCGAGCCCGCGGCCGAGCGCGAACGCACCCTGGAGGCGATCTGTCCCCGGCTTCCGGCCGACCGGCCGCGCTACCTGATGGGCGTCGGCAAGCCCGAGGACATCGTCGAGGCGGTGGCCCGCGGCGTGGACATGTTCGACTGCGTGATGCCGACCCGCAACGCACGCAATGGCCACTACTTCACGAAATTCGGCCAGGTGCGCATCCGCAACAAGGTCAACGAACTCGACCTGCGGCCGATCGAGCCCGGTTGCGCGTGCCACGCCTGCGCAAAGGGCTTCACCCGGGCCTACCTGCGCCATCTGGACAAGTGCAACGAGATCCTCGCCTCGATGCTGGCGACCATCCACAACCTGCACTATTACCAACAATTAATGCAGGGCATCCGGGCCTCCATCGCGGAGGGGCGTTTCGAGGCGTTCCGCGCCGATTTCTACGCGGCCCGGGCGACCGGCGAGGCCGGCTGAGCCGCGTCGCGGGGCCGGCCGCGCCGGCCCTGTGGCATACTTGCGCGCTTTGACCGACCACGGAAGACCCCCATGTCCCTGCTGGACCTCCTGATTTCCCCCGCGGCCGCCCAGGTTGCCGGCGCCCCCGGTGGGCAGCCGAGCCTGCTGTCCTCGCTGGCCCTGCCGGCGCTGTTCTTCGTGGTGGTGTTCTTCCTGATGATCCGGCCGCAGATGAAGCGCGCCAAGGACCACCGCGAACTGATCGCCAAGCTGGCCAAGGGCGACGAGGTCATCACCAATGGCGGCATCGCCGGCCGGGTGACCGACATCGGCGAAAGCTTCGTCAGCCTGGAAGTGGCCGACGGCGTGCGCGTGAAGCTGCAGCGCAGCGCCATCGTCGCCGTGCTTCCGCGCGACACCTTGAAGTCGGCCTGACCAACCCTCACCAGTCCCTTACCGGCCCTCGGGCCCCGGCGGCATCCAGACCATGCTCGAATTCGCCCGTTGGAAGTACATCCTCATCGGGGTGGTGCTGTTCCTGACCACCCTGTACTCGATCCCGAACCTGTACCCCAAGGATCCGGCGGTGCAGATCACCGCCAACCGCGGCTCGACCATCGATGCGGCGCTGCAGGCCCGCGTCGAGGCCGTGCTCAAGGCCGCCGGCGTGGTGCCCAAGAAGGTGGCGATCGAAGGCGTCAACCTCATGGTCCGGCTGCCGACCTCGGATGCCCAGACGCTCGCCTCCAACGCGATCGGTCCCGCCCTCGGCACCAACTACACCGTGGCCCTCAACCTGGCCTCCAACGTTCCCGGCTGGCTGCAGGCCGTGCATGCGCGACCGATGTCGCTGGGCCTGGACTTGCAGGGTGGCGTGCACTTCCTGATGGAAGTCGACCAGAAGGCCGCGATCGACAAGCGCAACGAAGGCTTCGTCGACGAGATCCGCAGCGTGCTGCGCGACAACCAGATCGCCTTCACCACCGTCAACCGCACGGCCACCGGCATCGTGGTCGAACTGCGCCGCGCCGAGGACCTGGGTCGCGCGCAGAGTCGGATCGGCACCAGCGCGCCCGAGTTGCTCCTGACTCCGGACCCGGCCAGCGCCAACCGCCTGCTGGCGGTGGTCCCGGCGGCCGAGATCAAGCGCATCACCGATGAAGCGGTGGAGCAGAACATGACCACGCTGCGCAACCGCATCAATGCGCTGGGCGTGGCCGAGCCGGTGGTGCAGCGCCAGGGTGGCAGCCGGATCGTGGTGGAAATGCCCGGACTGCAGGACACGACCGAAGCCAAGAAGCTGATCGGCGCGACTGCGACCCTGGAATACCGCGCCGTGGTGGATGGCAATGCCGTCGCCGCGCGCGATTCGGGCGTGTCGCCGCCCGACGCACGGCTGTACTTCATGCGCGAGCTTGGCGTGGACGGCAAGCCGCGCCCGATCCTGCTGTCCAAGCGCACCATCGTCACCGGCGACCAGCTGGTCAATGCCAGCGCGCAGATGGACAACACCAGCGGAACGCCTGCGGTCTCGGTCACGCTGAACCGGATTGGTGGCGACCGCATGTTCAAGTTCACCCAGGACAATGTCGGCAAGCTGATGGCCGCGGTCTACATCGAAACCATCCCCGACGTGAAGATGGTCAACGGCCAGCCGGTGCGTACCTCCAGTGTCAAGCAGGAAGTGATCAGCGCCGCTACCGTGCAGGGCGTGTTCGGCAAGGAATTCCAGACCACCGGCCTGACCAACATGGCCGAGGCACAGCAGCTGGCCCTGCTGCTGCGCGCCGGTTCGCTGGCCGCGCCGATGGTGATCGTCGAGGAGCGGATCGTTGGCCCGAGCCTGGGTGCCGACAACGTCAGGAGCGGCACCCAAGCGGTGATGTACAGCTTCCTGTTCGTGCTCGTGTTCTTCCTGTTCTATTACAGGATGTTCGGCATCGTCACCAACCTGGCGCTGCTGGTGAACCTGCTGATCGTGGTTGCGGTGATGTCGGTGCTCGGGGCCACCATGAGCCTGCCCGGCCTGGCCGGCATCGCGTTGACCGTGGGCATGTCGGTGGACGCCAACGTGCTGATCAACGAGCGCATCCGCGAGGAATTGCGCAACGGCAACACGCCCAAGAGTTCGATCGCCGCCGGCTACGACAAGGCCACGGGCACGATCTACGACGCCAACATCACCGCCATCCTCGGCGGCGTGGCGATGGCCGCTTTCGGTTCCGGCCCGGTGCGCGGCTTCGGCATCACTCTGATCATCGGCATCCTGAGCTCGATGTACACGGCGGTGTCCGTGTCCCGTGGCATCGCCACCCTGATCTATGGCGGCCGTCGCAAGCTGACCAAGATCTCCATCTGACCCGGGCCCGCCATGGAACTGTTCCCCTCCAACAGCAATTTCAACTTCATGAAGGCCGGCCGCGTCTCGCTGTCGATCGCCTTCCTGATCATGGTCGTCGCCTTCGGCGCCATGGGCTTCAAGGGTTTCAACTACGCGCTGGACTTCACCGGTGGCACCGTGGCCGAACTGCGCTTCGACCAGCCGGTCGGCGCCGAACCGATCCGCAAGTCCCTGGTCGCGAGCGGTTTCGAAAGCCCCGTGGTGCAGACCCTGGGCAGCAACAACGACCTGGTGGTGCGCCTGAAGCCGCGCCGTGGCGATGGTGACGCGGCGCGCAGCGGCGACGCGATCCTGCACGCGCTGCAGACCGCCGGCCATCCGGCCAAGCTGATGCGCAGCGAGGCGGTCGGCCCGCAGATCGGCAAGGAACTGGCGGTCAACGGCATCTACGCCGCGGTGTTCGTGGTGTTCGGCTTCCTGATCTACATCTGGGTGCGCTTCGAGTTCAAGTTCGCCGTCGCTTCGATCATCACCACCCTGCACGACGTGGTGCTGGTGGCGGGCTGGTTCGCGATCAGCGGGCACGAATTCGACCTGACCGTGCTGGCCGGCATCCTGTCGGTGATGGGCTACTCGATCAACGACACCATCGTGGTCTTCGACCGGGTGCGCGAGAACTTCCGCACCCTGCACAAGCTGTCGCCCGCCGAGGTGCTGAACCGCTCGATCAACCAGACCCTGTCGCGCACGATCATCACCTCGTTCGTCGCCTTCCTGACCGTGCTGGCCCTGTACATCTTCGCCGGCACCTCGCTGCGCGGCATGGCCGAGTCGCAGATCATCGGCATCGTGATCGGCACGCTGTCGTCGATCTTCGTGGCTTGCCCGCTGCTGCAGATCTTCCGGGCGACCAAGCAGGACCTGATGCCGAAGATGCGCGACGACGCGGAGCTTGCGCGCCGTCCCTGATTCTTGCGGCAGTCGTCAATTCCCGGCAGCCGCGTCCTCGCTGGAGCCAAGCAACCGGCTCAGTTGAAGGCGTTGGCGTAGCCAGACTGGACGATCGACTTCTGCAGCGCGTCCGAGAGCTTGAGGTTGCCGGCGACGATCTGCCCGCCGTCGAGGATCTTCTCGCCGCGGCCGCGGAAGTCGCAGACGCGACCGCCGGCTTCGCGCACCAGCAGCATGCCGGCGGCGATGTCCCAGGGTTTGATCCCGGCTTCGAAGTAGCCGTCGGCGCGGCCGGCCGCGACGTAGGCCAGGTCGAGCGCGGCGGAACCGGTGCGGCGGATGTCCTCGGCCTCGCCGAGCAGCGACTGGATCGCTGCCAGGTGCGGGCCGAGGCGCGGACGCTCGCGCGGCGGGAAGCCGGTGATGAGCATCGCGCCGTTGAGGTCCTTGCGGTCGGAAACGCGGATCTTGCGGTCGTTCAAGGTGGCGCCCGCGCCCTTGCTGGCCGAATAGACCTCGTTGCGCAGCGGGTCGAAGATCACGCCATCGGTGGGTTCGCCATTCTCGACCAGGGCGATCGAGATGCAGAAATGGGGGATGCCATGCAGGAAGTTGGAGGTGCCGTCGAGCGGGTCGATGACGAAAGTCTGGCGACCCTTGCCCATGGCCCCGGATTCCTCGGCCAGGATGGCGATGTCCGGGTGGGCGCGGCGCAATTCCTTGATGATCGCGGCCTCGGCCAGCGAATCCACCTCGCTGGCGTAGTCCTGGGGACCCTTCTCGAACACGTTCAGGCTCTCGAGCTTGCCCATGTGCCGGAGCAGGATGTTGCCCGCCTGGCGGGCCGCCCTGACCATGACATTGACCACCGGTTTCTGCATCGGGCCCGTCCGTACGCGCGTGTTGTCGAAGAACCCCGCCGGGTCATGCCCGAGGGCCTCGTATGATATCAGCTGGGTCCGGCGGGAGAGGCGGCATGGCAGGCGGCTTGCGTGTGGTGCTGGTGGGTACGCAGCACCCCGGCAACATCGGTTCGGCGGCGCGGGCGATGAAGACCATGGGCCTTCACCAACTGGTGCTGGTTGCGCCGGAGCGCTTCCCCGACCCCGATGCGTGGGCGCTGGCCGCGGGCGCGGTGGATGTGCTGGACGCCGCGCGCATCGTGCCGACGCTGGCCGACGCGGTCGCCGACTGCCAGCTGGTGCTGGCGACCACGGCACGCCGGCGCAGCGTGCCCATGCCCGAATTCGACCCGCGGACGGCCGCGGGGCAGCTGCGCGGCGAGGTGGAAGCAGGCGCCGCGGCGGCGCTGGTGTTCGGCCGCGAACGCACGGGCCTGGAGAACGAGGAGTTGCAGCTGTGCCATGGCGCGATCCGGATTCCCGCCAACCCCGACTACAGCTCGCTCAACCTGGCGGCGGCGGTGCAGATCCTGGCCTACGAGTGGCGACTGTCCGGCCTGGCTGCCGCGTCCGGAGGCGGGCCCGGCAGCGAACCGGCGACGGCGCTGCCGGCCGACGATCCCGGCGCCGCGCCCGACCCCGACGACCGCCCCGCCAGCCACGCCGAGTTGGAGGGTTTCTTCGGCCACCTGGCCGCGTTGCTGGAGCAGATCGACTTCCACAAGGGCAAGGCGCCCGACATGGTGACCCAGCGCCTGCGCCGCCTGTTCCTGCGCGCCCGGCCAGACCCGCGGGAGCTGCGCATCCTGCGCGGCATCCTCTCCGATACCCAACGCCAACTGCGCAGCCCAACCGGGCAATGAGCCGGACCGTTGGGCGGCCCAGGCCGATGCGCGCGGCGGCGGCATCGGTTAGGCTTGCACGGCCGAAGTTGCAGGGGTAGCCAAGGGTGACGACGCGAGCCGGGACATTCCTGCGCAGCCTGCGCGGACAACTGGTGTGCGTCGTGGTCGCCCTGCTGCTGATCCTGTTCGGCCTGTTCGCCATTTTCTGGCAGCGCGAGTACAGCAGCCACCAGCAAGTGATCCAGCTGTCCAATGCGGCCCTGCGCGAGCTGGCCAAGGACAGCCTGATCGAGCGCGGCAAGCGCATGTCCGAGCAGCTCGCCCGCGCGGTCGGCGAGCCCATGGCCAATGGCGACAGCGCCGGCGTGTCGGACATGGCGCACGAGATGATCCGCCATGCGCAGATCCGCTACATCATCGTGTTCGACCGCAATGGAACCATCGTCGCCGCCGGCGGCGACTCACGCCAGGTCGGCAAGCCGATGGTCGACCCGCTTGCGGAACGGGCGCTCCAGGCGGTTCATCCGACCGGGCAATGGGCGAACGACATGCTCGACGTCGCCTCGCCGGTTGTCTACGCACGCCAGCGGATCGGCGGCGTCCGCGTCGGCATGGCCGTCGGCGAGCCGACCGACACCCAGTCGCAGATCCTGCAGCCGATCACCCGGCACCTCGATTCGGCAAGCCGCTGGCACCATCGCTGGAGCATCGCGCTGCTGGCGATGGTGGCCTTGCTGGGCGCTGCCGTGGTGGTCCTGCTCGAGTGGCGCATCCTCGGGCCGATCCGGCAGCTTGGCCGGATCATGGCCGAGGACAAGCCGGGCCAGTTGCAGCCGCTGGAAATCGACGAGGACCGGGAGGACGAGATCGGCGAGCTGATGCGCGCCTTCTCGCGCATGCGCGCCGGCGTCGCCAAGCACGACCGCGACATCCGGCGCATGGCCTATACCGACCCGCTCACAGGCCTGGCCAACCGCTTGAGTTTCCGCGAGCTGCTCGATGACCGGCTGCTCACGCTGCACGCAAGCAGCGGCGAACTGGCGCTGCTGTTCATCGACCTGGACGACTTCAAGCGGGTCAACGACACGCTCGGCCACGAAGCAGGCGACGAGGTGCTCAGCCAGCTCGCCACGCGCCTGCGCCTGATCCTGGAGCGCTTCCAGGCGCGCGGCGCCGACATCGCCCGCTTCGGCGGCGACGAGTTCATCGTGCTGTACATGGCCGACGACATCCGCGCCGCGTCGGCGCGCCTGGCCGAGGCGGTGATCGAGGAGATCGAGCGCCCGCTGGTGCTGGGTGGCAAGCAGGTCTTCCTCGGCGCATCTGTGGGCATCACGATGTTCCCGTTCGACGCCTACCACGCGGGCCAGCTGCTCAAGAACGCCGACATCGCGATGTACCAGGCCAAGGTGGCGGGCAAGAACTGCTACCGCTTCTACAGCCGCGCGATGGACCAGGCGGTGGAGCGCCGCGTGCAACTTGAACAGGACTTGAGGGGAGCCTGGGACCGTGGCGAGCTCAGCGTCGCCTACCAGCCGATCTACACCCTGGCCGACGGCCGCATCTGCGGCGCCGAGGCCCTGCTGCGCTGGCAGCATCCACACCTGGGCATGGTGCCGCCCTCGGTATTCATCGAGGTTGCCGAGCAGAGCGGCCTGATCGAAAGCCTCGGCCGCAACGTGCTCGAGCGCGCCTGCGGCGACGCGGCGCGCTGGCAGAACGGCGCCCTGCGTCCCTTCATCTCGGTCAACATCTCGCCGCGGCAGTTGCGCAGCGGCGAGCTGCCGGACGTGGTCGGCAACGCGCTGCGCAACTCCGGGCTATTGCCGCAGCAGTTGCACCTGGAGCTGACCGAGACCGCGGTGCTGGTGGACGAAGCCCAGGCCAGCGCGCTGCTGTCGCGCGTACGCGCCACCGGCGTCAAGGTCTGGCTGGATGATTTCGGCACCGGCTTCTCGGGCCTGAGCCACCTGCGTCGCGTCCCGGTGGATGGCGTGAAGATCGACCGCAGCTTCGTCGCCGACGTGCTGCGCGATCCCGATGACCTGGCCCTGACCACCGCGATCATCGCCATGGCGCATTCGCTGGGGATCACGGTGGTGGCCGAGGGGATCGAGACCGAGGGGCAGTACGACGTGTTGCGCGAGCGCGGCTGTGACCAGGGGCAGGGATTCTGGTTCGGGCGGCCGATGTCGGCTGCGGACCTCGCTGCCAAGTTCGTCTAGCGATCGCGTTCGTATCGGAAAGGGCACGGCTGCCGGCAGCCTCCGCGCCCCACCATCTCCGGCGCAGCCGCCATCCGTCAGCCCGGCCAGGACACGGTCTCCGCCCCCGACGCATGGTCTGATCAGTGGAAGAGCTTGGCGAAGAGGGCGAGGACGTGGCTCGAGAAGACGACAAGCACGGCGATCTCGACTAGTCCCAGGCCCCAGGCCACCAGCATCAGCGCGCCGTCGCGCTCGATCAGCGCGAACGCATACGCCAGTAGCACCAGGCCGAAGGGATAGTTGGTCAGCGGCAGCGGCAAGGCCAGCGCGATACCGAGCAGGGTCAACAGCAGGCCGGTGGTGAAATGCGCCGCGGGGTGGTCGAACATGCCCTGCATCCGCGGGCGGGTGAGCTTTTCGATCCAGCCGATCACCCGGCCCATGCGGTCGCGGAAATGGACCAGCCGGGCGCGATGGATCCCGCGCCGCGCGACGAAGGCGGGCAGCCAGGGATGCTCCAGGCGCGCGAGGAACTGCAGTCCGATCAGGCTGGCCAGCACGCCGCTGACCGCGCCCATCCCGACCGGGATCGGCAGGAAGGTCGGCAGCATCACGAACAGCAGGAACAGTCCGAAACCGCGCTCGCTGAAGCGGTGGAGCAGCTGCTCCATGCTCAGCGTTTCGTCCGGGTCGCCCTGGGCCAACTCGTCGAGCAGGGCGCGGGTGGAGATGGCGGGCGCGCGCGAACCGCGCGGCGCGCGGTGCAGGGCCATGCTCAGCCCTCGTCGCGGGGCAGGGAGAGGAGGGCGCGCGAGACCAGCAGCTTGTCCACGCGGGCGCCGTCGAGGTCCACGACCTCGAGCCGCCAGCCGCGCCAGTCGAAGTGCTCGCCTGCATGCGGAATGCGGCCGTACCAGGCGATCACCATGCCGGCGGCGGTGGTGTAGTCGCTCTCGTCCTCGTTGGGCAGTTCCTCGAGGGAAAGCATTTCGCGCAGTTCCTCGGTGGACAGGCGGCCATCCACCAGCCAGCTGCCGTCCTCGCGTTCCACCACCAGGGGTTCGTCCTCGGGATTCTCGCTGGCCTGGGCCCGGCCCAGTACCGCGCCAACCAGGTCGTTGACCGCGACCATGCCCTGGATGTCGCCGTATTCGTCCACCACCAGGGCGATCGGCTGCTGTTCCTCGCGGAAGATTTCCAGCAGCTTGAGTGCATTGGTGGAGTCGGACACGAACAGCGCGGGGCGCAGCTCGCGGAACAGTTCGGCGACGTCGTTGTAGGACCGGCCGGCCAGCGCCTTGGCCTCCAGCACGCCGAGCACGTCGGTGTCGCTGCCGCGGTAAACCGGGTAACGCGAGAACGGCGTCTCGCGCATGGTCGCCAGGTTGTCCTCCAGGCTTGCCGCCGCGTCCAGCCAGACAATGCGGGTGCGCGGCGTCATCAGCGAGTCGGCTGCGCGTTCGCCCAGGCGCAGCACTCGGTTGAGCATGTTGCGCTCGTCCTCGTCGATCACGCCCTGTTCGTGGCCCTCGGAGACCAGGTGCCGGATCTCCTCTTCCGTTACCTTCTCCTCCGACAGCGAGCCCAGGCCGAGCAGGCGCAGGATCAGGCGCGTGCTCCAGGCCAGCACCAGCACGCCCGGGCGGGCAAGGCGGGCGAAGAAGTGCATCGGCAGCGCGACCAGGCTGGCGACGCGCTCGGGTCGCAGGGTGCCGAGGCGCTTGGGCACGAGTTCGCCGATCACGCCGTACAGGAAGATCATCAGCACGAAGCCGAGGGTGGTGCTGATCCACTTGGCGTAGGCGGCCAGGGCTGGCAGGTGCTCGCGGATGGGCTCGACCAGCTTGCCGCCGAGGGATTCGCCGCCGAAGTAACCCGTCACCAGGGCCAGCAGGGTGATCCAGACCTGCACCGCGGACAGGAAGCCCTCGGGGTGCTCGGCCAGCTCCATTGCCTTGCGCGCGCCGCGGCTGTCCTTGGCCAGCTCCTTGAGCCTGGCCTTGCGCGATGTCATCACGGCCATTTCCGACAGTGCGAAAAAGCCGTTGAACAGCACCAGCACGATCACGAGAAGCAGTTCTTTCATGACCTCAGGGTAGCAGGGGTAGGTGGCCGGTTCAGGCGCTCATGGCCCGCTGCAGGGCGATGCTGGCCGCGTAGCCGAGGCCGATCGCCCAGCTCCAGCGCAGGTGGCCGAAGAATGTGTATTGTCCCCGGGAAACGCCCATCAGCGCCACGCCTGCGGCTGAACCGACCGACAGCAGGCTGCCGCCGACGCCGCAGGCCAAGGTGATCAGCAGCCACTGGCCGTGGTCCATGGCCGGGTTCATCCTGAGCACGGCGTACATGATCGGGATGTTGTCCACGATCGCCGAGAGCAGGCCCATGGCCACGTTGGCACCCGTGTTCCCCCAGGCTCCGTAGAGGCCGGTCGATGCCAGTTGCATCCAGCCCAGGGTGGCCAGGCCGCCGACGCAGGCCAGCACTCCGTAGAAGAACAGCAGCGTGTCCCACTCGGCGCGGGCGATGACGCGGAAGATGTTGTACGGCTCGTCCTTGCCGTCCGCGCGCTCGTGGCGGGCGATGAACCAGCCCTGCAGCTTGAGCATCGCCAGTCCGATCAGCATCCCGAACACCGGTGGCATGTGCAGCCATTGCCGGGCGGACACCGTGATCGCAATGGTCAGCGCGAACAGCGCGCAGGCGAACCAGCCGCCGTATTTCACGTCGGCCTCGTCGGCACGCGGCGGCGGCGCGCCCTTGGGCAGCGCCATGCCCATCAGCAGGGCAGGGACCAGCCAGTTCACCAGGGAAGGCAGGAACAGCGAGAAGAACTCGAAGAACTCCACCCGCTTGGCCTGCCAGACCATCAGCGTGGTGATGTCGCCGAAGGCGCACCAGGCGCCGCCAGCGTTCGCGGCCACGACCAGGTTGATGAAGGCCAGCGTGGTGAAGCGCGCATTGCCCGCCGACACCGCCAGGATCACGCCCGACATCACCAGGGCCGTGGTCAGGTTGTCCAGCGCGGCGGACAGGAAGAAGGCGATCACGCCGGTCAGCCAGAACAAGGCGCGATAGCCGAGCCGCCGGCTGGCCAGTTGCGCGCGCAGCGCCTCGAAGACATTGCGCTCGGCCATGGCGCCGACGAAGCTCATCGCCACGACCAGGAAGAAGAACAGCTCGGCGAATTCGAGGAAGACGTGCTCGAACGCCTCCGGCGCCCGCATTGGATCGCCGTCGCCGAAGGCGGAATGGCCGGCGACCAGCAGCCAGATGATGGCGGCCGCCGCCATGACCGGCTTGGACTTGGCCAGGCGAAGGCGTTCTTCCGCCATCACCAGCGCATACGCGAGCACGAAGACCAGTAGGGCGAGCAGGCCGACCGGCTGCAGCGCCAACGAGGCGCGCGCGGGCGCGGCAGTGGCAGCGGCCAGCGCCGGTCCGGCCGGCAGCAGGCCCAGCAGCAGGGCCGGCAGGGTTCGACGCACGCGTGCGCTCCGCGGGGATGGCCTGGGCCCAGCATACAGGTCGCGCGAACGGCCCGGCGGCGCGGACCCCTGCCACTGCCGGCCGGGGCGCTGCGTATAATGCCCGCGACCCAACGACAGGACCGCGCCCATGTTTTCCCTGCAGACCATCTTCGGCAAGGGCGACAAGTTCTATGGCCTGCTCGAGGCGAGCGCCGCGGCTGCGCGGGAAAGCACCCGGGCGTTGGTTGAATTGATCGCCGCGCCGCCCGCGCAGCGCTCGCTCGACAAGTTCAAGCTGGCCCGCCAGCGCGAGAAGAACCTGGCCGCGCAGATCAGCCAGGAACTGGTCAATACCTTCGTCACCGCGCTCGAGCGCGAGGACATCGACGCGCTGTCCAGCGCGCTCTACAAGATTCCCAAGATCGTCGAGAAATTCGCCGAGCGCTATACGTTGGCCGCGCCGCGCCTGGGCGAGGTGGACTTCGCCTCGCGCGCCGCCATGCTCGAGCGCGCCTGCGAGGTGATCGAGCAGATGATCGGCCTGCTGCGCAAGGGCATGAACATCGACACTTCGAAGGAATTGAACGACAAGATGCAGGCCATCGAAGCCGAGGCCGACCGCCTGATCCTCGAGCTCTACCGCGAGACCTACGCGCGCGAGACCGATCCGATGCGCTACCTGATCCTCAAGGACCTGTTCGAGCTGCTCGAGAAGGCCATCGACCGCTGCCGCGACGCCGGCAACGTGGTGCACCAGGTCGTCCTGAAGAACAGCTGAGGGCCGCCCGGTGCTGACCCTCCTGCTGCTGGTCGTGGTGACTGCCCTCGTCTTCGAGTTCATCAACGGCTTCCACGACACCGCCAACTCGATCGCCACCGTGGTGGCGACCAAGGTGCTGACGCCGATGCAGGCGGTGGCGCTGGCCGCGACCATGAACCTGGTCGGCGCGTTCTCCGGTACCGCGGTCGCCAAGACCATCTCGTCGGGACTGGTCAACACCGACGTGGTCAACGTCACCTCCCAGGTGCTGATCTGCGCCCTGGTGGGCGGCATCGTCTGGAACCTGTTCACCTGGTGGCGCGGCCTGCCATCCTCGTCCAGCCACGCCCTGATCGGCGGCCTGTGCGGGGCGGCGATGGCGGCCTCCGACGGCAACTGGTCTGCGCTGATCTGGTCCAAGCCCGGCGAGACGATCGGCAAGAACGGCGGCATCCTGTGGAAGGTCGTGGTGCCGATGATCAGTTCGCCGATCGCCGGATTCGTGCTCGGCATGCTTATCATGGGCCTGCTGATGGCCCTGATCAGCAGCATGAACAGCGCCGGCGGCACCATGGCGCGGATCTCCCGGCCACGCTGGGTCAATGCCTTCTTCGGCAAGGCGCAGATCGTCAGCGCCGGCTACATGGGCTTTGCCCACGGCACCAACGACGCGCAGAAGACGATGGGCGTGATCGCGCTGGCGATCTACGGAGCCCAGGCCCAGGGCACGCTCGACCACCTTCCGGCCTGGCTGGCATTCATGCATCCGGACGGCGGCAAGGATGCGATCGACACCTGGATCGTGCTCAGCTGCGCCCTGGTGATGGCTGCCGGAACGGCGAGCGGCGGCTGGCGGATCATCAAGACGCTTGGCCACAAGATGGTCAAGTTGCACCCGATCAACGGCTTCGCCGCGGAGACCGCCTCTGCGACGATCCTGGTGCTCGCGGCGAAACTGGGCATGCCGGTGTCCACCACGCACAGCATCTCCACCGCGATCATGGGCGTGGGCTTCGCGAAGAATCCCAACGCGCTCAAGTGGACCGTGATCGAGCGCATCGTCTGGGCCTGGCTGCTGACCATCCCCGCCGCCGGCGGCATCGCCTGGGTGCTGGTGACCCTGCTGAAGTCCTACGGCCTCGCCGGCCTCTAGGGTTGCCAGCTGTAGCCTGCCGCTACAGCAAATCGCCGCCGGCGCTGAGGTTGCGCTCCAGGTGGTCGCCGGTGCCGCCGATCTCCAGGATCAGGCGGTCCACTTCGCCGGGGGTGAGCGATTCGTACGGGCGGTTCTCGCACAACTGAAGGTAGGGCACGCCGTCGAGCTCGCCCGCGGCCATGTAGCCGACCCGGCTCTGCCAGTTGAAGGCGAGCATCTTCCTCGCATCCAGGCCGGTCATCGGCGCGACCACGGTGCTGACGCGCAGGTACTTGAGGCCGTCGTCGTCCTCGATCTCGGCCAGGAAGATGCTCTGGTGGCGCCGGCCCTGGTCGAGCGAGAGTTCCACGCAGACCATGTATGGCTCGCGCGCGGTGATCTTGTGCTCGCTGTTGATGGCGCTGCGGATCTGTTCGAAGTTCTGCATGGGAATCCTTCCTCTACGTGGCGTATCCTAAACCGGCATGCCCGGAAAGTCTGCCGCCGACCGCATCATGGACGCCATCCGCGCGGTGCCGCCGGGGCAGGTCGCCGGGTATGGCGAGATCGCGCGCCGCGCCGGCTTGCCTGGCCGCGCCCGCCTGGTCGCCAGGCTGGTGGCGGGCAACGATGACCCGGCGCTGCCCTGGCATCGCGTGATGCGCTCGGACGGGCGCATTGCATTCCCGCCGGACCACCCGCATTACGCAGAGCAGTCGCAGCGGCTGCTTGCGGAAGGCGTGGACGTGAAGGCTGGCCGCGTGCGCGGGCAGCGCGCGGCGGCGACACTCGATGAACTGCTCTGGGCACCCAAAGGACGACGCGCTTGAACCCGATTCCGCCGGTCACCAAATACCTGTTGTGGGCGCTCGTGATCGCCTTCGGCCTGCAATCCATGCAGGAGGAGGCGGCACTGCGCTACTTCGCGCTGTGGCCACTGGGCGACTTCCCCGATGGCGCAGGCGGATCACTCGGCTTCCAGCCCTGGCAGTTGCTGACCTACGCCCTGTTGCATGGCAATTTCATGCACCTGTTCCTCAACGGCATCGGACTGTTCCAGTTCGGACCGCGCATCGAGTACGCGCTCGGGCAGAAGCGCTTCCTGATCTTCGTGCTGGTCTGCACGATCGGCGCGGGCCTGTGCCAGCTCGTCGTTACGACGCTGATGACCCGGTCCGGCGCCCAAGCCTATCCGACCCTGGGGGCATCGGGCTTCATCTACGGCATCCTGCTGGCCTATGGCGCGCTGTTCCCGAAGGACCGCATCATGCTGATGCTGCCGCCGGTGGAGATGTCGGCGCGCACCATGGTGATCGCCTTCGGCGCGCTCGAGTTGTTCACCGGAATCACGGGGACCATGGGCGGCGTGGCCCACTTCGCGCATCTGGGCGGCATGCTGTTTGGCTGGGTGTTGCTGCGCTACTGGCGCGGGCAGCCGCCGTTCACCAAGCGCAAGCCGCCGCCGCCGAGGCTGCGCAGCGTCAACTGAGCGTCTGCGCAGGGAGGCGCGCCGCCCGGGTGGCGGCTGGGCTCAGCGACGCAGCGACAGGAAGTCGGCGCTCGTGACCAGGCGCAGCGAATCCAGCCGCGGCCGGGCCAGGGGCAGCAGCGTGCGCAGCGCCTCGCGCTCGTCGCGCAGCAGCGCGATTTCCTCGGGGCGGACCGAAGGATTCACCTGCGCCAGCGCTTCGATGCGCAGCACCTCGGCGCCGAGCAGCGCCTCCGCGGCGGCCAGGGCCTCGGCCGCCAGGCGCGCGCACTGCTCCATGCCCTCGGCATGCGCGCGCTCCAGCATCGGCGGCACCAGCGCCGCCAGCACCTTGCGCATCGGGGAGATGTCGTACTGGCGGTCGCCCGCGCGCACTGCGGCGCGTTCGTTGGGCGCAAAGCCCGGCCGCACCTGCAACCGCGTGTCCACGGCCACCGTCACCGGCAGCGGCGGCAGGAAGCGCTCGACGTTCAGGGCTGCCGGCGCGATGCATTCGAGCACGTAGACCGCCTCCAGGATCGCGCTGCGCGGTGGCAGGCTGTCGTCCACGAGGTAGGCGGCATTGCCGGTCTCGCCCGAGGCCAGCATTTCCTGCGCCGACAACAGCATCGGATGGTCGGCGCGCAGGTAGAGCAGGTCGTCGCGGGCCAGCGCGGTGGCACGATCGAAGGTGGCGGTGCGCGGGCCGCCCTTGAGTTCCTCGAAGCCTTCCACCGTCAGGTATTCCGGATCGAGCAGCCACAGTTGCGGGCCCAGCGGCTCGCCATGGATGCCGAAGGCCTCGAGCAGGCGCAGCGGATAGTCCTCGTGCGCCTGGTCGGCGTCATCGGCGGCCAGCCCGGCCTGCAGCGCTTCGCCGCCGCCGCGGCGACTGCCCAGTTCCAGCAGGCGGTCGCGGCCGCGGGCGATGGTGTCGGCGAGTTCGTCCACCGCGGCGGCGCTGCGCGCGATCATGTCCGACAGTTGCGGCTCGCGTTCTTCGCCATCCATGGCGGCGAGCTGCAGCAATTCCGCCCCGAAGCGGCGCAGCAGCTCGCGGCCGTCCGGCACCACCTGGTCGAAGGCGCGCAGGCCCTCGTGCATCCAGCGCAGCAGCACTTCCTGCGGACTGCCGGCCACCGCCGACAGGTGCAGGTGCACGTCGCCGCGCTGGCCGATGCGGTCGAGCCGGCCGATCCGTTGCTCCAGCATGTCCGGGTGGAACGGCAGGTCCCAGAACACCAGGTGCTGGGCGAACTGGAAGTTGCGGCCCTCGGCGCCGATCTCCGAGGCGATCAGCAGGCGTGCGCCCTCCGGATCGGCGAAGTAGGCCGCATTGCGATCGCGCTGCAGCAGGTTCATGTCCTCGTGGAAACGCGCCACGGCGATGCCGCTGCGCAGGCGCAGGGCCTCTTCCAGCGCCTGCACCTTGGCGCGGCTGCGGCACAGCACGAGTGCCTTTGCTGGCGCGATGGACTCAAGTGTCGCCAGCAGCCAGTCGATGCGCGGGTCGTGCTTGTAGTCGTGCTCGGGCTCGTCGCGCAGGTCGCCCAGGTCGTGATCGAATTCGGCGCGCAGCAGGCCGTGCAGGCGCGGTTCCTCGCCGCCGGCCAGGGTCTGCAGGTGCGCGACGCGGCGCGGGAAGCCACCGACCGCGGCGCGGCGGTTGCGGACCATGACGCGGCCGGTGCCATGGCGATCCACCAGGTCGGCGAGCAGTGCATCGCGTGCTTGGCCATCGCCGCCGGCGATCGCTGCAAGGCGCGCGGCCAGCTGGTCACCTTCCTCCGGGAATAGCGGCGCGAGTGTCTCCATGTCGCCCTGGGTCAGCGCTTCGCTCGCCAGCAGGCGCTCGGCCAGCGCCGACAGTTGCAGGTAGCGCGATTGCTCTGCGATGAAGGCCGGCAGGTCGCTGTAGCGGGAGGGATCGAGCAGGCGCAGGCGGGCGAAGTGGCCGCCCAGGCCGAGTTGCTCCGGCGTCGCCGTCAGAAGCAGCAGGGCCGGCGTCGTCGCCGCGAGCGATTCGACCAGCGTATAGCCCTCGCTCTGCGACTCGGGGCTCCAGACCAGGTGGTGCGCTTCGTCCACCAGCAGCAAGTCCCAGCCGGCGTCCAGCGCCTGCGCCGCGCGCTTTTCGTGGCTGGCCAGCCAGTCCACCGAGGCGACCACCAGTTGCTCGTCCTCGAAGGGATTGCGCGCGACCGCGGCGCCGTCGTCGTCGTTGAGCTCGAGCGACTCGCAGCGTTCCTCGTCGTAGATCGCGAACACCAGGTTGAACCGGCGCAGCAGTTCCACGAACCACTGGTTGACCAGGCTCTCCGGCACCAGGATCAACACCCGGCGCGCGCGCCCGCTGGCGATCAGCTGCGCGGTCACCAGGCAGGCCTCGATGGTCTTGCCCAGGCCTACTTCGTCGGCCAGCAGCAGGCGCGGCACGCGGCGCTCGGCGGCGATCGCCGCCACCCGCAACTGGTGCGGGATCAGGTCGATGCGCGCACCCATGGCGCCCCAGCCCGGATGGGCGCGCGCGCGCGCGGCGTTCGAGCATTTCGCGCCGCAGTTCGAATCGATCGTTGCGATCCAGCCGGCCCGCGAGCAGGCGCGCATCGGCCTGCGAGACCGGTTGTTCGGCATCGAGTTCGCCCTCGGCGAAGACCTGGCCGCCGCCGCAGGTGTAGCGGATCAGGCCCTCGTCCACGTCCGATTGCTCGACCAGGCGCGGGACGCCATCCACCTGCACCCGGTCGCCGGGCCGGAACGCGGCGCGCAGCAGCGGCGCGCTGCCGATCGCGTAATTCCGAAGCATGCCGGACCCGGTGAAGACGATCTGCACCTGGCGTCCGGCCAGCCGCAGTACCGTCCCCAACCCCAGCTCGGGTTCGGCGCTGCTGAACCAGCGTTGCCCTGGTCGAAATTCGAGCATTGATCGTCCTTGCAAGGGGACGAGGATTCTACCGCCCCGGCCCGGGTGGCGGCCGCGCGGTGGCGGTGATAACCGCAAG
This sequence comes from Gammaproteobacteria bacterium, assembly GCA_025352045.1. Lineage (GTDB taxonomy): Bacteria > Pseudomonadota > Gammaproteobacteria > Xanthomonadales > Xanthomonadaceae > Arenimonas. The sequence goes on from JANXUD010000058.1 coordinate 43,872, forward strand.
GTTCAGCTGGCGTTGGAAAAAAGAACGGCCCGCGCGAGCGGGCCGTCCGGGTCTTGCATGTGGCTGTCGCTTACCAGATGGCGACCTTCTTGTCGCCGGCGCGGACCATGGCATCGCCGGCCTTGCAGCTGAAGGCCTGGGCGAATGCGTCCATGTTCGACGGCGCACCGTTGGCGCGGAACGCTTCCGGCGCATGCGGGTTGGTGTTGAGCATCACCGCCATCGCTTCCGGGCGACGCTGGCCGCGCCAGATGGTGGCGAAGTTCAGGAAGAAGCGCTGGTCCTGGGTGAAGCCGTCGATCTCGCCGATGCGCTTGTTGGCCAGGTCCTTGTGCAGTGCGTCGAGGGCGATGTTGATGCCGCCCAGGTCGCCGATGTTCTCGCCCAGGGTCAGCTGGCCCTTCACGTGCTTGCCATTGACCGTGTAGTCGTCGAACTGCTTGACCAGCACCGCGGTGCGCGCGTTGAACTGCTTGCGGTCGACGTCGGTCCACCAGTTGGCGTTGTTGCCGAGCTTGTCGAACTGGCTGCCCTGGTCGTCGAAGCCGTGCATGATCTCGTGGCCGATTACGGCGCCGATGCCGCCGTAGTTGAGCGCCGGGTCCGCCTTCGGGTCGAAGAAGGGCGGCTGCAGGATCGCCGCCGGGAACACGACCTCGTTCTTGAGCGGGTTGTAATAGGCGTTGACCGTCTGCGGGCTCATGCCCCATTCCTGGCGATCGACCGGCTTGCCGATCTTGGCCATGCGGAAGGCATTCTCGAAGGCATTGGCGGTCATGACGTTGGCGTAGTAGCTGGCCTTGCCGTCCACGGACAGGCCGGCGAAGTCGCGCCACTTGTCCGGGTAACCGATCTTCGGGTCGAAGGTCTCGAGCTTCTCGAGCGCCTTGGCCTTGGTCTCCGGGCTCATCCAAGCCAGGTTCTGCAGGCGATCCTTGAGTGCGAGGCGCAGGTTGCCGACCAGTTGCTGCATGGCGGCCTTGGACTCCTCCGGGAACACCTGCTTGACGTAGATCTGGCCCAGGGCCTCGCCCATGGTGCCGTTGATCGTGCCGAGCACGCGCTTCCAGCGCGGACGCTGCTGCGGCTGGCCGCTGAGGGTCTTTCCGTAGAAGCCGAAGCTCTCGTCGCTGGCGGCATCGGACAGGTAGGGCGCGGCGTCATTGAGCACGTGGTAGCGCAGGTAACTCTGCCAGGCAGTGACCGGAACCTCGGTCAGCATCTTGTCGAACTCGGCGAAGAACTTGGGCTGGCTCAGCGAGAAGCCGTCCACGCCGCCGACCTTCTCGGCTGCCAGGAACTTGGTCCAGTCGAAATGCGGCGTGGCCTTGTTGGCCTCCTCGATGCTCACCCAGTGGTACTGGTTGGCCGGATCGCGGCCCTCGATCGGGGTCAGCGAGGCCGTCGCGAGGCGCGTTTCGAAGGCCAGCACGTCGGCCGCCTGGGTCTTGGCCGCGGCGGCATCCACGCCGCCGAGCACCAGCATGCGCTCGACATGGGCGAGGAAGGCGTCGCGGATCTCCTTGTACTGCGGCTCGAGGTAATAGGCGCGCTCGGGCAGGGACAGGCCGCCTTCGTTGGCGTAGCCGGTGGACTTGCTGGCGTCCTTGAAGTCTTCGGCGGAACCGAAGCCGAACACCTGGTTGTCACCGTGCGCGAAGCTGTCGTTGAGGTAGTTGACGATGCCGGCGGTGTCGGCGATGGCCGCCACCTTGTCCAGCGTCGCCTTGACCGGCGCGATGCCGTCGGCGTTCACCTTCGCTTCGTCCATGCCGACGCGATAGAAATCGCCCAGCTTCTGTTCGTTGCTGCCGGCGGCGAAACCGCCCTTGCCGGCGGCTTCGACGATCTGCTTCTGCACTTCCAGCGAGCGGTCGCCCAGCATGTTGAAGTTGCCCCAGCTGGTCTTGTCGGCCGGGATCGGGTTGGCGGCCAGCCACTTGCCGTTGACGTGCGCGTTGAGGTCGTTGCAGATCGGCGTGTTGGCGTCGAGGTCGGTGGGGTCGAAGTGCGGCAGGGCCGTCAGCTTGGATGCATCGATGGTGATCGCGGGCGCGGCGGCGGGTGCAGGCGTCGCCACGGCGGCCGTGGCGGCGTCATCGTGCTTCTTGCAGGCGGCCAGCGCGCCGGCGATGGCGAGCGCCAGGCCGATTTGTTTCAGGCTGATTAGATTCAGGCCAGATTGCTTGAGGTGGGTCAGGTTCACGTGCGGCTCCGGGCCCCGCGGGGCAGATGGTCGTTCAGGGGAACTGCCCGATGAGGAAACACAGGCAGGCGCGCGAGCGTACGGCATCGGGGCGACCCGCGGGGATAGGCCGATGGTCATGGATGGGCGCCGTGGGCCCGGGCTGGAGCTAGACTCTTGGCCGGACGACCCGCACGAGCCCCGCCATGCCTAGCCTGACCCTGTCTCGACTGCCCGGAATGCTCCCGATCATCGCCCTGCTGCTGGCGGCCGCCTGCTCGCGCAGCCCCGACGCGGCAGCGGCGGTGGACCAGGCAGCGGCGCCCGGCGCCGCGACGCAAGCGACCACCGCCGCGACGCAAGCGCCCGCCGCTTCGCCGCAGGCCGCGACCGCCCCGGAATCCCATCTCCTGGACGATCCGACCGCCCCAACTGCCCCGGCGATGGATCCCCTCCCGGCGCCGGCCGCCGCGAGCGCGCCCACCGTCGGCTCGATCCTGGCGCCGGGCCGGCCGCGCAAACCCCTGGTCCGCCCCGCGTCGGCGCCTAATCGCCCGGCGTTCATTCCCATAGGCAGCGACATTCCCGACGGGCCGGTCGCTGCCCCCGATGCCCCGCGCCAGGCCTGCGCCCAGCCCCGGCCGACTGCCTGCAACCTGGATTACAAACCGGTCTGCGCCGATGTCGATACCGGTGTCCGCTGCATCGCCGCGCCCTGTCCTTCGAGCGAACGCAAGACCTTCGGCAGTTCCTGCAAGGCCTGCCGCGATACAAAGGTCACGGCCTTCGTGAGCGGCACCTGTCCGAAGCAGTGAGTCGGCATGCTTGCCGCGAGGCGCGCGGCTACACTGCGGCCAGACCCGCACGGAGCGCGACCATGAATCGATTCCTGTCCCAGCGGCCTGGCATCGCCCGCGCGCGCGCCCTGGCACTTGCGTGCGGCCTTGCCCTGCTTTCGTCCTGCGCACGGACGCCTGTCGCGGACGCGCCGGCGCCGGTCGCCGAGGCACCCGCGCCGGTCGTCGCAGCGCCTGCGCCTGTTGCAACCCCCGCCCCGGCGCCGGCCCCGGTCGCCGATACCGCCTGCACCGGGCCGCGGACCAAGATGTGCACGAGGGACTACAACCCGGTCTGCGCGACGCGCGACACGGGCATCCGCTGCATCACCGCCCCGTGCCCGTCCAGCGAACGCAAGACCTTCAGCAGTGCCTGCTCGGCTTGCCTGGACCCGCACGTGTCCGGCTGGACCCCGGGCGCCTGCCCCGGGGGCTGAGGGCGCGGCGCCCCGTGCTACCGTTTCTCCGCAGGCCCAAGGACTTCCTCACGCATGACGCCCCGCCCCCAGGCCAACGCGACCGCTCGCACTGTTGCGTTCGTCGATCCAGCACCGCGTAGGTCCTGCTGATGCGCGTGCTGCTGGCCCGTCACGGCGAAACGCCGTGGAACGCCGAAGGCCGCTACCAGGGACAGCGCGACATCCCGCTGTCGCCGGTCGGCGAGGCGCAGGCGCGGGCACTCGGTGAGCGCCTGCGCAAGGTCGAGGTGATGCGCGCGGTGGCTTCGCCGCTGTCGCGGGCCAGGCGCACCGCCGAGCTCGCGCTCGGCGCGGACCGCGCAGCCATGCTGGCCTTCGACCCGGATTTGCAGGAAATCGCCCACGGCGATTGGGAGGGCCTGCTCGCCAGCGAAATTGCAATCGGCCACCCGGAACTGCTGCGCGCCTGGCGCGAATCGCCGGAAAGCGTGCTGATGCCGGGCGAGGGCGGCGAATCCCTGCAGCACGTGCTCGATCGCGCGTGGCCCGCGTTCGAACGGGCCTGTGCCGGGCTCGGGCCGCAGGACCTGCTGCTGGTGGTCGCGCACGACGCGGTCAACCGGGTGTTGCTGTGCCGGATCCTCGGCCTGCCTCTGGCACGCCTGTGGAGCTTCCGGCAGGCGCCGACCACGCTCAACCTGCTCGAGGGCGATGCCCCCGGCACGCTGGAACTGGTGCGCCTGAACGACTGCCAGCACCACACCGCGCTGTTCGGCGAGGCCGTGCACCGGGCGCTGTGATCGTGGCCGGGGTTGGACCCGCGGGCGACCGCCGGGCAAACGCGCGCGCCGCGTCATAATTGGCGCATGACCCGCACGCTCGATCAGTGGCTCGACTACCAACTGCGCACCCACCCGCAGCAGATCGCGATGGGCCTGGAACGCGTGCGCGAGGTCTATGAACGCCTCGCGCCCGGTCGTCCCGGCGCCCTGGTCGTCACCGTCGGCGGCACCAATGGCAAGGGGTCGACGGTCGCCTTTCTGGATGCGATCGCACGCGCCGCCGGCCTGCGCGTCGGCGCCTTCACCTCGCCGCACCTGCTGCGCTACAACGAGAGGGTGCGCATCGACGGCCGCGACGCAGACGATGCCGCGCTGGTCTCGGCCTTCGAGCGGATCGAGCTGGCGCGCGGCGAGATCCCGCTGACCTATTTCGAATTCGGCACCCTGGCCGCCCTGCTGCTGTTCGCGCAGGCGCGGCTGGACATTGCGCTGCTCGAGGTCGGCCTCGGCGGCAGGCTGGATGCCGTGAACATCGTGGACGCCGATGTCGCCGTGCTGACCACCGTGGACCTGGACCACCAGGAATACCTGGGCGGCGACCGCGAGAGCATTGGCGCCGAAAAGGCCGGCATTTTCCGTGCCGGCCGGCCCTGCGTGCTCGGCGAGCGCGATCCGCCGTCCTCGGTGCTGGCCCATGCGTACCGGATCGGTGCATCGGCGATCCGCGCCCAGTCCGACTACCTGTTCGAGCGCCATGGGCGGAGCTGGACCTGGCGCGAGCCCGGATTCGAGATCGAGCTGCCCGTGCCGGCACTCGACGCGCCCGCGCAACTGGACAACGCGGCGGCGGCGATCGCCGCGCTGCGCGCACTGCCCCTGGAGATTCCCGACGCCGCCCTGCGCGCAGGCATGGCCGCGGCGCAGGCCGGTGGGCGCCTGCAGCGGATCGGCGAGTCGCCCCAGGTACTGGTGGATGTCGCGCACAATCCGCAGGCCGCGCGCCAGCTGGCTGCCTGGCTGGCCCAGCATGCGCGCCCGACCCACGCGGTGTACGCGGCCTTGCGTGACAAGGACGTGGCGGCGGTGGTGGACGAACTGCAATCAAGCATCGGGCACTGGCACCTGGCTGGCATCGGCGACGCGGGTGTCCGCAACCTGGGCGGCGACGAACTGGCCGCTCGACTGGAGGCCAGCCTCCCGCCCGCGCGCCGCACCGTCCATGCCGACGTGGCCAGCGCCCTGGCCCATGCCGTGCGCGCCGTTGGGCCGGAGGGCAGGGTGCTGGTGTTCGGATCCTTCCATACCGCCGCCGACGCGCTCCGCCTGGCCAGCCGCTGACGGTTGGGGACCGGGGCCAGCGGGTATAATTCGATCCGACTTCCGCGCCGGGCCGCCCCATGGACCAACCGCTGAAACAGCGCCTGATCGGCGCCGCCGTGTTGGCCGCGCTGGCCGTGATCTTCCTGCCCATGCTGCTCAAGGGTCCGGACGTGCACGCGCCCGACGCAGCCGAAGTGCCGCTGAGCATGCCGGCGACGCCCGGCCAGGATTTCGAGACCCGCGAACTTCCCCTGACGGCGCCCGAGCCGGCGCCCGCCGGTGGGGTGCTGGGCATGGAGCGCGCGCCGCCCGCATCGGCGGCCCCGGTTCCGGCTGGCGGCAACTCCGTTCCCGGGGACGCTGTCGCGCCGGTCAAAGCGCCGCCCGTTGCGGCTGCGACGCCCACGCCTGCGCCAGCCGCGGCGCCCGCCGCCGCGCCCGCTGCGGTGGCCGCGCCGGCGGCCAAGCCCGGCAGCGAGGGTGCTGCCAGTGGCGGTGGCGCCTACGTGGTGAACATCGGCAGCTTCGCCAACCGCGCCAATGCCGCGTCCCTGGCAGCGAAACTGCATGCCGCGGGCCTCCCCGTGCTATCCGAGCCGGTGAAGATCGCCACCGGTGACGCCACGCGATTGCGGGTCGGCCCTTACGCCGACCGCGCCGCCGGGGAAGCCGCGCGCCTGCGCGCGCAGTCGGCGGCCAACGTGAGCGGCACGGTGATCGCCCTGGATGCGACGCCGGCCAAACCCGTCGCCGCAACGGCGCCCCCCGCAAAGCCCGCGACCGCAACGGTGCCGACCGCATCGCCACAGCCCGCAACAACGGCGAGCACCGCGAAATCGACGCCGACGAAGGCTTCGACACCCGCTTCCACGCCGCCTGCTGCGCCCGCCGGCGCGCCTGCCGCGGCGCCGGCCACAGCCGCAAGCGCCGGATTCGCGGTCCAGTTGTCGGCGCCCGCCGCCGAGTCCGACGCCAACGCCTTGCGCGACCGCGCCCGCGCCGCCGGCCTGCCCTCGTTCGTGCAGCGGATCGACACCGACAGCGGCGTGCGCTATCGCGTGCGTGTCGGTCCCTATGCCGATCGCGCATCCGCCGAGGCGGCGCTGGCCGGCGTCAACGCCAAGCTCGGCACCCACGGCATCGTCATGCGCCACCCCTGAGCCGCGCCTGCGGCTCGACCTGGAGTAAACGTCAATGTGCGGCATCATCGGAATCGTCGGCCAGACTGACGTCGCCCCGGCGCTCTACGACGGCCTGACCGTCCTGCAGCATCGCGGGCAGGACGCGGCCGGCATCGCCACCGTGGACGGCATCCACGTGCAGCTGCACAAGGGCAATGGCCTGGTCGCGGACGTGTTCGAAACCAGCGACATGCTGCGCCTCGCGGGCCGGGTCGGCATCGGCCATTGCCGCTATCCCACCGCCGGTAGCGCCGGTTCGGACGAAGCCCAGCCGTTCTACGTGAACTCGCCCTACGGCATCGCCCTGTCGCACAACGGCAACCTGATCAACATGGACGCGCTGCGTCGGGAAGTCTTCGAGCAGGACCGCCGGCACATCAACACCGAGTCCGATTCCGAAGTGCTGCTGAACGTGTTCGCGCACGAGTTGCGCGAGCAGGGTGCGCTGACCCCGCAGGCGGCGCTGAACGCGGTGACCGGCGTGCACCGCCGCTGCAAGGGCGGCTATGCGATCGTCGGGCTGGTGCTGGGCCTGGGACTATTTGCCTTCCGCGACCCGCACGGCATCCGGCCGCTGGTTCTGGGCAAGCGCACGACGCCGGCGGGCGACGAATACGCCGTCGCCTCGGAATCGGTGGCGCTGGACATCCTCGGCTTCACCCGCATGCGGGACGTCGCGCCGGGCGAGGCGATCGTCATCACGGCGCGCGGCGAGCTGTTCACCCAACAGGCCGCCGAGCCGCAACAGCACACGCCCTGCATCTTCGAGTACGTGTATTTCGCGCGGCCCGATTCGATGATGGACGATGTCTCGGTACACAAGGCGCGCATGCGCATGGGCGTGAAGCTGGGCGAGAAGATCCTGCGCCTGCGCCCGGACCACGACATCGACACGGTCATCCCGATCCCCGACACCTCGCGCGACGCCGCGCTGGAGATCGCCAACGTGCTGGGCGTGAAGTACCGCGAGGGCTTCATCAAGAACCGCTACATCGGCCGCACCTTCATCATGCCCGGCCAGGGCCAGCGGATGAAGTCGGTGCGCCGCAAGCTCAACGCCATCCCGCTGGAGTTCAAGGACCGCGTGGTGCTTCTGGTCGATGATTCCATTGTTCGCGGCACCACCTCGCAGCAGATCATCCAGATGGCGCGCGATGCGGGGGCGCGGAAGGTTTACCTTGCCTCGGCTGCTCCACCAGTTCGGTTTCCGAACGTGTACGGCATCGATATGCCGGCGGCGGACGAGTTGGTCGCGCACGGGCGCAGCGAGCAGGAAATCCAGGAGCTGCTGGGCGCCGACTGGCTGATCTACCAGGACCTCGCCGATCTCGAGGATGCCGTCTCGGGTCCGAAGCACAAGCTGACCACGTTCGATTCGTCCTGCTTCGACGGCAAGTACGTCACCGGCATCGAGCCGGGCTACTTCGAGCGCCTGCAGCAGGCCCGCAGCGACGATGCCAAGCGCAAGCGCCGCGCCGGATAGCCCGGCGCCGGCGGTGGACGCGCTGTACGACGCGCTTGCCCACTGCCTGGCCGCAAGCACGGTCGACGGAAAACTCGCGGGCGTGGCGGCGCTCTCGCGCGACTTCGCCAACGGGATCATCGGCACTGTCCCGGCGTCGCCAGCGCCGCCGATCCGCGCACCCGGGCGGCCACCGCGCCCGCTGATGGTGGCGGCGCGCGACGTGCCGCACCGGGGCCTCGGAACCCCCGAAGGGCGCGCGGCCTTGCTGCATGCCGTGGCGCACATCGAATTCAACGCGATCGACCTCGCGCTCGACGCGGCCTTCCGCTTCCGCGACATGCCCGATGCCTATCGCGCCGACTGGATTTCCGTGGCCGCCGACGAAGCACGGCATTTCTCGCTGCTGTCGGCGCGCATGGCCGCGCTTGGCGTCGCCTACGGCGACTTCCCCGCGCACAACGGCCTCTGGGAGATGGCGGAGAAGACCGCGCATTCCTGCATCGCACGCATGGCCCTGGTGCCGCGGGTGCTGGAGGCGCGCGGACTGGACGTCACGCCGGGCATGGTCGCGCGGCTGCGTGCCGTGGGTGACCTGGAGTCGGTGGCCGTGCTCGAGGTGATCCTGGCCGAGGAAGTGCGGCACGTGGCGATCGGCAGCCAGTGGTTTGCCTGGTGTTGCGAGCGCGAGGGCCTGGTGCCGGACCAGACCTTCCTGGCGCTGGCCCGCGACGAGGCGCGCGGCGCCATCCGCGGGCCCTTCAATCTTCCTGCGCGCACCGCGGCCGGCTTCGCCGAGTCCGAACTGCGCGCACTCATGGACTGGTCGGACAAGGAGCGTCAGCGATGAGCAGGAATGCAGGGATGGCGATGGCGATCACGACCGCGTTGCTGCTCGCAGCCTGCCAGCCGCAGGCGGCCGATCCGTCGGAGCTGTCGCCCGCGCAGCGTGCGCAGGCAAGCGGCCTGCTGCGCGACTACGAGGCGGCGCGCGCAGGCGGCAACTGGACCGTGGCCGAAGCCCTGGCCGGGCAGCTGCAAAAGCGCTTCCCGGACAGCGAGCAGGCGGGCCGCATCGCGACCAGCGTCGCTGAGGTGCATTCCAAGGCCGACGCCCAGCGCGACGCGCATCGGCTCGAGGACCTGTGGACCTACCAGTCGGTCGCCGTGGGCAAGGGCGTGCAACGCACCGCGTCGATCGACAGCCGCACGGTGGCGGTGGACGAGGGCGAACCGGCGCCCAGCGCCGACGCCCAATTGATCCTGCGCGACCATCCGGACTGGGGCCGAAGCGCCTACCTGCTGCTGGCCGAGAAGGATTTCCGCTGCGGCAAGCCCTGCCGACTGGCGCTGCGCTTCGACGACGGTGCCGAAGCCAGTTGGGCCGGCAAGCAGGCCGACTCGGGCAAGGGGCCCGCCCTGTTCGTCGAGGACGACGCGCGCTTCCTCGAGGCCTTGTCGAAGGCCAGGCTGGTGCACTTCGGCCTGCCGGCCGGCAGCGGCCGCATCGCCTCGCTCAGCTTCGAAACCGGGGGCTTCCGCCGCGAGCGTTACGACCGCGGGAAATAGGCGCTAGAGCGTGGACAGCGCGATGCCATCGGCATCCACGCGCAGCACCGAGCCCTGCTCGTACCAATCGCCGAGCACGATCCGCTGCGCCGGCTGGCCAGCAACATCCAGCACGTGCACGGCGGGCCGGTGGGTGTGGCCGTGGATCAGCCGGCGCACGCCGTAGCGCGCCATCGTCGCCGCGACCGTGGCCGGATTGGCGTCGGTGATCGCTTCCAGCGTGCCGCCCGCGCGCAGTCCGCCCTGGTGTTGCGCGCTGGCCAGCCGCGCGCGCTCGGCGAAGGCCCGGCGTTCGGCCAGCGGCTTGGCCAGGAAGTCGGATTGCCAGGCGGGGTCGCGCACCTGCGCGCGAAAGGCCAGGTAAGCGAGGTCGTCGGTGCACAACAGGTCACCGTGCATCAGCAGGGTCGGTTCGCCCGCCAGGCGCACGACGCAGGGATCGGGCAGCAGGCGCGCGCCGGTGTCGTCGGCGAAGCGCGTGCCGAGCAGGAAATCGCGGTTGCCGCGGGCGATCCAGCTCGGGACGCCGGCCGCGACCAGGGACGCAAGGGCGGCGCGCACTTCGACGCCGGGGGCATCGGCATCGTCGTCGCCGATCCAGGCTTCGAACAGGTCGCCGAGGATGTACAACGCCTCGGCGTCAACCGCTTCCGTGCGCAGGAAGTCCAGGAACAGGCGCGTCGTCTGCGGACGCGCCGCGTCGAGGTGGAGGTCGGAGACGAACAGCGTGGTCACGCGCGCTGGCTCACTTGGCCGCGTCGACCAGGCTCGCGCGCTCGACCAGCACTGGCGTCAGCGGCACGTCGCCGCCGAATGGCCCGCGCTTGCCCGTGGCGACGGCACGGATCTTGTCCACCACGTCCATGCCCTCGACCACGCGGCCGAACACGCAGTAGCCGGTCATGGCCGGCGGCTGTTCGCCGCGGTAGTCGAGCTGGCGGTTGTCGACGGTATTGATGAAGAACTGCGAGCGCGCCGAGTCGCGTTCGCTGCGCTTGCGCGCCGCGCTGAGGGTGCCGCGCAGGTTGGACAGGCCGTTGTTGGCCTCGTTGCGCACCGGCGCGCGCTCGGGCTTGGGCTGCAGGTCGGCCGTGTAGTCGCCGCCCTGCACGAGGAAATCGGCGAGCACGCGATGGAAGATGGTGCCGTTGTAGTGGCCGTCCCGAACGTAGGACAGGAAGTTGGCCACGGTCGCCGGCGCCTTGTCCGGGTAAAGCTCAATCAGGATCCGGCCCTGGCTGGTGTCCAGCGCCACCCGCGGCCCGGCAGCGACCGAAGGCGGGAGCGCGGGCAGGGCCACGGCGTTGCCAGCCGGATGGACATGGGCGGGGGCGGGCGTGGCGAGGGTTGCCGCCAGGCAGAGCAGGGCGGCGCGGAAGCTTGCGTTCATGACCTGGATTTTACCTGCACACAGGTCAGGCACGGCGAAGCGTCACGATGCCGGTCAGCGGGCGTATTGTGTCTGTCCCACCCGCGATGTGTCCCAGGAGGTTGCCATGTCCCGTCGCCTGTCGATTTTCATGCTGCTGCCGGCCTTGCTCGCACTCGGCCTCGCACAGGCCCAGGGGCTGCCGCGGACCCCGCGCCCGGACGATGCCCGCGTCTATTTCATCAGCCCGGCCAAGGGCCAGGTCGTGCATGGCAAGGTACTCGTGCAGTTCGGACTGAGCGGCATGGGCGTGTCGCCGGCCGGCGTGACCGGGCCTGGCACCGAAAACACCGGCCACCACCACCTGTTCGTGGACGCGCCGCCGCCAGCGGCCGACCAGGTCTTGCCGAAGGACGAGCACCACCTGCATTTCGGCAAGGGCCAGACCGAAACCACGCTCGACCTGCCCAAGGGCAAGCACACCCTGCAACTGGTGTTCGCGGACGCCAACCACTTGCCGCACGATCCGCCACTGATGTCGGAGCGGATCCAGATCACGGTGAAGTAGGGCCCGTCCGGCAATGCGCGGCCAACGGCCTGGCCGCGTCCCTGGGCTAAAATGCGCGGCTTCCCTCCGTCGAGCGCCGCGATGACCTGCCGTACCCGCTTCGCCCCGAGCCCGACCGGCTTCCTGCACATCGGCGGCGCGCGCACCGCGCTGTATTGCTACCTCGAGGCCCGCCAGCGCGGCGGCAAGTTCATCCTGCGCGTCGAAGACACCGACCGCGAGCGCTCCACCGACGAGAACGTCAAGGCGATCCTCGACGCCATGGACTGGCTCGGCCTGGAGTACGACGAGGGCCCGATCTACCAGACGGATCGCCTCGACCGCTACCGCGAAGTGGCCGAGCAGATGCTCGCCGACGGCCTGGCGTATTACGCCTACGAGACGCGCGAGGAGCTGGAGGCGATGCGCGAGGCCGCGCTCGCCGCCAAGGAGAAGCCGCGCTACAACGGCCACTACCGCGAGCTTGGCGCGCCGTTCCGCGAGGACCCGAACCGCGTGATCCGCTTCAAGAACCCGCCGGATGGCACGGTGGTGTTCGAGGACGCGATCAAGGGCCGGATCGAGTGGAGCAATACCGAGCTCGATGACCTGGTGATCTTCCGCTCGGACGGCTATCCGACCTACAACTTCGCGGTGGTGGTGGACGACCTGGACATGGCTATCACCGACGTGATCCGCGGCGACGACCACGTCAACAACACCCCACGCCAGATCAACGTGTATCGCGCACTGGGCAAGCCGGAGCCGCGCTTCGCGCACATGCCGATGATCCTGGGCCCGGACGGCGCCAAGCTGAGCAAGCGACACGGCGCGGTCAGCGTGATGCAGTACCGCGACGACGGCTTCCTGCCGCACGCCTTGCTCAACTATCTCGTCCGGCTGGGCTGGTCGCATGGCGACCAGGAAATCTTCAGCCGTGCGGAGATGGTGTCCCTGTTCCGGATCGAGGACGTCAACCATTCGGCCTCGCGCTTCGATGTCGAGAAGCTCAGCTGGCTAAACCAGCACTACCTGAAGACCGATGATGCGGCCGAGGTCGGCGAACACCTGCGTTGGCACCTGCGGCAGGCGGGCTACGACCTCGACGCGGGACCGGCGCCGGCCGACGTGGTGCTGGCGCTGCGCGATCGCGTGCAGACGCTCAAGGACATGTCGGCGCGCGCGGCGGTCTGGTACCTGCCGCTCACCCACTACGATGCCGCCGCGGTGGCCAAGCACCTGGTGCCGGCGGCGGTTGCGCCCCTGCGGGCGGTGAGGCAGCAGCTGGAGGGCCTGCCAACCTGGTCGGCGCAGGCCGTGCATGAGGCCCTGGCGGCCACCAGCGCGACGCTGGGCGTTGGACTGGGCAAGATCGCCCAGCCGCTGCGCGTGGCGATCACCGGCACCCAGGTCTCGCCGTCCATCGAGCACACGGTCTTCCTGGCGGGCCGGGCGCAAGCCCTGGCCCGGATTGATGCCGCGCTGGCGAAAATCCAGGCCGCGGCTTGAATGCGGCGCGCGCCTGATCCCTGCAGCGACCCCACCCAGCATGTGCACGACGCCGCGGGCTATGTACGCTCCGTCGAACAGGCCTGCGCGGCGCGCGGCCTGCGCCTGACGCCGCTGCGCGCGCAGGTCCTGGGGCTGGTGGCTGCGGCCGGCAAGCCGATCAAGGCCTACGACCTGCTCGACCGCTTGAAACGTGACAGCGCCAGCGCCGCGCCGCCGAGTGTCTACCGCGCGCTGGATTTCCTGCTCGCGCAGGGCTTCATCCACCGGCTGGAATCGATCAACGCCTTCATCGGATGCCACCATCCGCAGGTGCGGCATTCGGTGCCCTTCCTGATCTGCGACGGGTGCCAGGATGCAATCGAGCTCGAGGACGTGAGCATTCCCGACCTGCTGGACGCGCAGGCCCGCGCGCTTGGCTTCGTGCCGCGCGCGCAGACGCTGGAAGTGCACGGCCTCTGCGCCGCCTGCGCCGCGGCCGCCCGGTAAGGATGCTGGCGCCGCAGGGCGAGGGCTGAGCGGTCGCGCTCGGTTGAAGCGTCGCCATTGGAATGTTATATTGTTCCAATATGGCAAGTTCCCCCGCAGCCGCCGCGCCCCGCTGGTCCCTGCACCGTTGGATCGACTCCCTCGGCAGCGTCGGGGCGATGCTTTGCGCCGTGCATTGCGCCCTGTTGCCGGTCGCGATCGTCCTGCTGCCGGTGCTGGGGTCGGGATTCCTGGCCTCGCCGGGGTTCGAGCGCGGGTTTGTCGCCTTCGCCACCCTGCTAGCGACCGCCAGCCTCTGGCACGGCTATCGCGGCCACCGCGCCTATCACGCCTTCGCGCTGCTGGTCCCGGGCCTGATCGGCCTGTGGACGGGAATCCTGGTGCCTGCGCTGCACGATTCGCGGCTGTTGCACGCCGTGACGATGAGTATCGGCGGCAGCCTCGTCGCGGCCGCGCACCTGGTCAACCTGCGCCTGAGCCAGGGCCACTGCCACGAGCAAGCCTGCACGCACGTGCATTGATTGCTTGGGTCCAGGGGCTGCGGATGCTAGGCTACGCGCCTTTCCGATTCTCCGAGGATGCAACGATGGGCAAGGGCGACCGCAAGACGGCCAAGGGCAAGCGCAACATCTCCAGCTACGGCAATTCCCGCACGAATTCGCCAGCGAAGGTCGTCGCCAAGTCGCCGGCCGCCGCTGCCAAGCCCAAGGCCGCTGCTGCCGCCCCGGCGCGCAAGGTTGCGGTGAAGAAGGCCGCCAAGTAGGCGACTGCGCCACGTCGCTGTACCGCGAACCCCGCCCAGGCGGGGTTCGTCGTTTCCGGGCGCCGAATCGGCGACGGGCCGGGACAGCCCGGCCGGTTCAGGGTTGGCCCACCAGCAGGCGTCCGCCGGCGAGCAAGCGCTGCAGCGGCGCGCCACCGAGCCAATAGCACAGCTCGCTCGGATGGCCGATCCGCCACTGCGCGATATCCGCGCGAAGTCCGGGGACCAGCGTGCCACGATCGGCCAGGCCCAGGGCGCGCGCAGCATTGCAGGTTGCGCCGCGCAGTGCTTCTTCGGGGGTCAGGCGGAAATGCGTGCAGGCCAGCGCCATGGCCAGGCGCAGCGATTGCAGGGGCGAGGTGCCAGGGTTGAGATCGGTGGCCACGGCCATCGGCACGCCGTGCGCGCGCAGCAGGTCCAGCGGCGGCAGGCGCGTTTCGCGAAGCACGTGGAAGGCGCCCGGCAACAGCACCGCCACCGTGCCTGCACGCGCCATCGCCTGCACGGACGCGGCGCTGCTGAATTCGATGTGGTCGGCAGACAGGCCGCCAAACTCCGCCGCCAGCGCCGCGCCGCCGAGGTCGCTGAGCTGGTCGGCATGCAGCTTCACTGCCAGGCCGAGCGAGCGCGCCGCCTCGAACACGCGCCGCACCTGCGCAGGACTGAAACCGATGCCCTCGCAAAACGCATCCACCGCGTCCACCAGCCCCTCGGCGTGCAGGGTGGCCAGCCAGTCGCAGGCCGCGCCGATGTAGTCGTCGGCGCGTCCGGCGAATTCCGGCGGAAGGGCGTGGGCGGCCAGGAAGGTGCAACGCACCTCCAGGCCAAGTTCGCGACCCAGGCGACGCGCGACGCGCAACATCTTGCGTTCGTTGTCCAGGTCCAGGCCGTAGCCGGACTTGATTTCGATCGTCGCCACGCCGTCGTCGCGCAGCGCGATCGCGCGCGGCAGCGATTCGGCGTGCAGTGCCTCCTCGCTGGCGGCGCGCGTGGCGCGCACGGTGGACACGATGCCGCCGCCTTCGCGGGCGATCTGTTCGTAGCTGGCGCCCTGCAGGCGGCGCTCGGCCTCGATCGCGCGGTTGCCGGCGAACACCAGGTGGGTATGGCAGTCCACCAGTGCGGGCGTGATCCAGTCGCCCCCGGCGCTGAGCCGCTGCCGCGCCCGCGCCGACTGCGCCGGGTCAAGGTCTGCCCGCGCGCCGATCCAGGCGATGCGGCCGTCGCGCCAGGCGACGGCGCCGTCCTCGATCACACCGTAGCCCGCGCCGCCGACGAGCGTCGCCAGCCGGGCGTCGAGGAGCAGGCCGTCCCACGGAGCGTCATCGGGGGCGGTGGAATCGGGGGCCGCTGTCATGCGCCGATTATGCGGCAAGACTCCGGCGCAACCCGCGCGCGGCGGCGACGCCACAGGCGACTAGAATTGCCGCATGAGCGAACTGACCCTGCCCGGCCTGCCCAACATCCATTCGCATGCCTTCCAGCGCGCGATGGCTGGCCTGGCCGAACGGCAGGGGGATGCGCAGGACAGTTTCTGGACCTGGCGCGAACAGATGTACCGCTTCGCCGGTCGCATCAGTCCCGAGTCCCTGCATGACGTGGCCGCCCAGCTGTATGTCGAGATGCTCGAGGCCGGCTACACCTCGGTCTGCGAATTCCATTACCTGCACCACCAGGCCGACGGCCGGCCGCACCCCGATCCGGCGGCCATGTCCCAGGCCCTGGTGGCCGCGGCGCGCGAGACCGGCATCCGCCTGACCCTGCTGCCGGTGCTGTACATGCAGGGCGGCTTCGACGGCCGCCCGCTCGCGGACCGGCAGCGCCGGTTCGGCAACACGCTCGAGGCTTTTGTCGCACTGGTGGAGTCCCTGCGTGCACAACAGGATGCGCGCCTGCGCGTCGGCGTCGCGCTGCACAGCCTGCGCGCGGTCCCGCCCGATGCGATGCGCGCGCTGCTGGCGTCCCGGGTGGCGGACGGCCCGGTGCACATCCATGTCGCCGAGCAACTCGCCGAGGTGGACGAATGCATCGCACTGCGCGGCGCGCGCCCGGTGCAGTGGTTGCTCGACAACGCCGACGTGGACGCGCGCTGGACCCTGGTCCATGCCACCCACCTGGACGCGGCGGAACTGCAGGGCATCGCCGGCCGTGGCGCGGTGGTGGCGCTGTGCCCCACGACGGAAGCGAACCTGGGCGACGGGCTGTTCCCGTTGCGCGAATTCCTGGATGCGGGCGGTCGGATCGGCATCGGCTCGGATTCCAATGTGTCCGTGTCGCCGGTGGAGGAATTGCGCTGGCTCGAGTACGGGCAGCGCCTGGCCACGCGCAAACGCAACATCGTCGCGAGCATGGACATGCCCAGTGTCGGCGAATCGCTGCTGGTCCGCGCCGTGGCGGGCGGTCGGCAATCGCTGGGCCAGGACGGCCTGGCGGGCGACACGCTCACGCTGGATCCGCAGGCCCCCGCGCTCGTGGGTGCGACGGCGGCGGACCTGCACGACCGCTTCGTCTTCGCTGGCAATCGCGGCCTGGTGCGCGATGTCCGCGTTGGCGGCGAGCTGGTCGTCCGCGATGGCCGGCATCCGCGCGCCGAGGCCATCGCCGAACGCTACCGCCACACCCTGCGCGGCTTGCTCGCCGCCCGCTAGGCCTGCGCCTGCGGCCTCAGCCGTGTCGCCAGGCCAGTTCGCGCGCCGCGCCGACGATGTCGCTCAGCAGGCCGGCGGCGGTGATCTCCGGCCCCGCGCCCGGCCCGCCCAGCAACAGCGGCGCGGCATCCTGCAGGTCGGTGCGGATGCGCACCAGGTTCTGCCCGGGCGGCAGGGCCGCGAAGGACGATGTCGCCGGCACGCGCTGCGCCGCGATCCGCCCGCCGCCTGCATCGACTTCGGCCAGCACGACCCAGCGTTCGCCGGCGCGATCGGCCTCCGCCACGCGCTCGCGCCAGCGCCGGTCCTGCGCGCGCAACGCGGCGTCCAGGCCGCTGGCCTGCACTTTGGCCGCGTCCACCAGCGCCTCCACATGGATGTCGGCCGGCTCGAGCGCGAAGCCGCACTCGCGCGCCAGCACCAGCAACTTGCGCGCGAGGTCGATGGCGCGCAGGTCCTCGAGCGGATCGGGTTCGGTGAAGCCGAGCGCCTGCGCCTCGGCCACCGCGGCGGAAAACGCGCAACCGGCGTGCACGCGGTGCAGGACGTGGCTGAGCGAACCGGACAGCACGCCCTGCAGGCCGAGCACGCGTTCGCCGCGCAGCCGGAGGTCGCGCAGCGGCCCGAGCAGGGGGATGGCGGCTCCCACCGTGGTTTCGTAACGGTAGGGCGTGCCGCAGACGCTGGCGCAGTCCTGCAACTGGCGCCAGGACGCGAGGTCGCGCGAATTCGCGCGCTTGTTCGCGCCGACCACGGCGACGCCAGCCGAGAGCAGGCGCGGATACCAGTCGGCCACGTCGTCGCTGGCAGTGCAGTCCACCAGCAGGGCAGGCTCGGCGCGGGGCCGGCACAGGTGGTCCAGCAGTGCGTCGACGTCCCGTGGCTGGCGCGGCGCGAATGGAGTGGGCGCGGGCGGATCGAGTCCCTCGAGGGAAAACGCGAGTCCGTGCCGGTCGAACGCTGCGAGCAGCCGCAGGTCGAGCCCGGCGCCGGCAAGCAGCGCGGCCTGCTGGCGCGCGAGTTGGCGGCACAGGGCGCTGCCGACCTGTCCGCGCGGGCCGGCGATCACCAGGTCGATGCGGCGGGTGCGGGTGCTGCGGGAGATGGCGGCCGCGGCCTGCAACCGCGCCGGGGTGGCGCGGGCGAATGGGAGCGCCGCGGCGGAGAGTGCGGCGGAGGCTGTCACGGCGGAGGTCATCACATTCATCTCGATATAGAGATAAAGCAACCCGAGGCCGAAGTCAAGCGCCCGTCTATAATCCGCCGCCTGCCACCGGAGCCGCCCATGTCGTCCCCTGACGCGCCGTCCAGCCATCCGCCGTCCAGCCACGCGGCGCCGAGCCGCAAGGATCCGTCCCGGCATATCCGGGCCCCGCGCGGCAGCACGCTCAGCTGCCGCAACTGGCAAAGCGAGGCGGCCTACCGGATGCTGCAGCACAACCTCGACGCCGAAGTCGCGGAGAATCCGCAGGAACTGGTGGTGTACGGCGGCATCGGCCGCGCGGCACGGGACTGGGCCTGCTACGACCGCATCCTCGAGGTTCTGCGCGACCTGCGCGAGGACCAGACCCTGCTGGTGCAGTCGGGCAAGCCGGTCGGCGTCTTCCCGACCCATGCCGATGCGCCGCGCGTGCTGATCGCCAATTCCAACCTGGTGCCGCACTGGGCCACCTGGGAGCACTTCAACGAACTCGATCGCAAGGGCCTGATGATGTACGGCCAGATGACCGCGGGCTCGTGGATCTACATTGGCTCGCAGGGCATCGTCCAGGGAACCTACGAAACCTTCGTCGAAATGGGCCGCCAGCATTACGGCGGCGATCTTGCCGGCAAGTGGATCCTGACCGCGGGGCTTGGCGGCATGGGCGGGGCGCAACCCCTGGCCGCGTCGCTGGCTGGCGCCTGCTCGCTCAACATCGAGTGCCGCCAGGACCGGATCGACATGCGCCTGCGCACGCGCTACGTGGACGAGCAGGCCGGCGACCTCGACGACGCGCTGGCGCGCATCGCTGCGCATTGCGCGGCCGGCCGCGCCGTGTCGGTCGCGCTGCTGGGCAATGCCGCCGAGGTGCTGCCGGAGTTGCGGCGTCGTGGCGTGCGGCCCGATGCGGTCACCGACCAGACCTCCGCGCACGACCCGCTGCACGGCTACCTGCCCGCAGGCTGGACGGTGGAGCAGTGGCTGGCGATGCAGCAATCCGATCCCGCCGCCGTGGTCGCCGCGGCCAAGCACAGCATGCGCTCGCACGTAGAGGCGATGCTGGCCTTCGCCGACCAGGGCGTGCCGACCTTCGACTACGGCAACAACATCCGCCAGATGGCCGCCGACGACGGTTGCGCGCGGGCCTTCGATTTCCCCGGCTTCGTCCCGGCCTACGTGCGTCCGCTATTCTGCCGCGGCATCGGCCCGTTCCGCTGGGTGGCGCTGAGCGGCGATCCCGAGGACATCTACAGGACCGACGCGAAGGTGAAGGAGCTGCTGCCGGACAACAAGCCGCTGCATCGCTGGCTGGACATGGCGCGCGAGAGGATCAGCTTCCAGGGCTTGCCGGCGCGCATCTGCTGGGTCGGCCTGGGCGACCGGCATCGGTTGGCGCTGGCCTTCAACGACATGGTCGCCAGCGGCGAGCTGTCGGCGCCCATCGTCATTGGCCGGGACCACCTGGATTCCGGTTCCGTCGCCTCGCCCAATCGCGAGACCGAAGCGATGCGCGACGGGAGCGACGCGGTGTCGGACTGGCCCCTGCTGAACGCGATGCTGAACGTCGCGGGCGGCGCCACCTGGGTCTCCCTGCACCACGGCGGTGGCGTGGGGATGGGCTACAGCCAGCACAGCGGCGTGGTCATCGTCGCCGACGGCACGCCCGCAGCCGCGACGCGCCTGGCCCGGGTGTTGTGGAACGACCCGGGCACGGGCGTCATGCGCCACGCCGATGCAGGCTACGACCTCGCCATCGACTGCGCACGGGAGCAGGGCCTGGACCTGCCGATGTTGCGCTGACCAGCCACCGCGGCACCCGTTCAGAATCGAGCCGGAGGGGGGCGGCCGCGCTCGAGCCGCCCAGGCGTGGAACTACGGTGCCTGTCACTGTCATTTGCGGGGCCGATGCTAAGCTGCGGGGACGTTTCGCCCGCCCACCCTGGAGCCAGCCTCTTGTCCATTCGACCCTTCCGCTCGGCCGTTGCCGCGGCGATGGCAATCCTGGTGTTGCTGCCCGCCGTCGCGTGGGCCGGGCGGGATGGCGAAAACAGCCGGGCCGGCTTCGATCAGTTCATCGTCCGGTTCAAGGCCGGCAGCGTGGAGCGGGGCAATGCCGCCGCGCGGCAGCGCGTGCTCGACGCCGGCACCCGCGGCAGGGGCCTGCACGCCAATGCGCAGCGCCGCCTGGGCGTCGGCGCCGACGTGGTCAAGCTGGATGGCAAGCTCGACCACAAGGGCGCCGAGGACTTCATGAACCGGTTGCGCCGGGATCCGAGCGTCGACTACGTCGAACTCGACAAGACGATGAAGGCGACCTACGTCCCGAACGACACCTATTACTCGACGTACCAGTGGCATTACTTCGAGCCCACCGGCGGGATCAACCTGCCGTCCGCCTGGGACCAGTCCAAGGGCGCGGGCATCGTGGTCGCCGTGCTCGACACCGGCATCACCGTGCACAGCGACCTGGCGGCCAACATCGTCAGCGGCTACGACTTCATCGCCAATTTCACCACGGCCAATGATGGCTCGGGCCGCGATCCCGATCCAAGCGATCCCGGCGACTGGACTGCTGCCGACGAGTGCAATCCAGGGGACCCGGCGGCCGATTCGAGTTGGCACGGCACGCATGTCTCGGGCACCATCGCCGCGGTCACCGACAATGCCAACGGCATGGCCGGCGTGGGTTTCAACGCCAAGGTGATGCCGGTGCGGGTGCTGGGCAAGTGCGGCGGCAAGACCAGCGACATCGCCGACGCCATCTTGTGGGCGGCAGGCGGCACGGTCACCGGCGTGCCCGCCAACCCCAACCCCGCCGAAGTCATCAACATGAGCCTCGGCGGCGCTGGCGCCTGCGGCACCACGACGCAGACCGCCATCGACTACGCCGTCGCGCATGGCGTCGTGGTGGTGGTTGCGGCGGGCAACGACAACGCCGCCGCGAGCGGTTCCGAGCCGGCCAACTGCAACAACGTGATCGTGGTCGGGGCCACCCAGCGCGCCGGCGCCAGGGCCAGTTATTCGAACTACGGCCCGACGGTCGACGTGTCCGCGCCCGGCGGTGGCGATGGCAACTACGTCTGGTCCACCTTCAACCACGGCAAGACCGCCCCGACGACCGAGGGCTATGCCGGCTACCAGGGCACCTCGATGGCCACCCCGCACGTGGCGGGCACGGTCGCCCTGATGCAGGCGGTGTCGGTGTCCACGCCGGCCACGGTCGAGGCAGTGCTCAAGTCCACCGCCCGCGCGCTGCCAGTCCCCTGTGCCGAAGGTTGCGGCGCGGGCATCATCAATGCCTCGGCGGCGGTCGGCGCGGTCGGTGGTGGTGCGTTGACGATCGACGACGTCACCGCCTACGAGGGCGATGCCGGCAGCAAGACCTTCACCTTCACGGTGAGCCTGTCCAAGGCGATGCCCACGCCGGTGACCTTCGACATCGCCACGAGTAACGGCAGTGCGAGCGCCGGCAGCGACTACGTTGCGCTGTCACTGCCCGGGCAAATCATCGCCGCCGGCGTGACCAGCAAGACCTTCAACGTCACCGTCAATGGCGACACCACGGTCGAGCCGGACGAGGCTTTCCAGGTCAGCGTGAGCAACGTGACCGGCATTGCCGTCGCCGACGGCGTCGGACAGGGGACGATCGTCAACGACGACCCGATCGCGCTGTCGAACGGCGTGACCGTGAATAACCTGGCGGCGCCCACCGGGCAGTACGTCCTCTATGCGCTGGACGTGCCGGCCGGCCGCACGGCGGTGACCTTCACCACCGGCGGCGGCACCTCGCCGCCCATGGACGCCGACCTGTGGGTGAAGCTCGGATCGGTCCCGACCTCGGCGAGCGCGGACTGCAAGTCGGAAGGAAGCACCACGACCGAGACCTGCACCTTCAATGCACCCGCCGCAGGGCGCTATTACGTCGTCGTGCTGGCCTATTCGTCTATCTCGGGCGTTACCCTCAACGGTACCTACACGCCCGGGGTAGGCACGCTGGCCATCTCCGACGCCTCGGTGACGGAGGGCGACTCCGGCACCAAGCAACTGACGTTCAACATCAACCTGAGTGCGCCCGTTTCGGGTCCGGTCAGCTTCGACGTGGCCACGGCGCAGGGCACCGCGTTCGCCGGAAGCGATTACGCCAGCACCAGCGCGACCGGCGTGACCATCCCGGCCGGACAGACCGCCGCCACGTTCAACGTGCCGATCAATGGCGATACCACCGTGGAGGACAACGAGACCTTCACCGTCGACCTGAGCAACGTGAGCGGCGCGCCCGTCGCCGACGCGCAGGCGCAGGGCCGGATCATCAACGATGACCAGGCGTCGCTCAGCATCGGCGACGTCTCGATCAACGAGGGCAATGCGGGCCTGTCCACGATGGTGTTCGAGGTGCAGTTGTCGCAGCCGATGCCAAGCCCGGTGACCTTCGACATCGCCACCTCCAATGGCAGCGCCATCGCCGGCAGCGACTACGTCGCCAGGAACCTGACCGGCCGCTACCTGGACGCGGGCCGCACGCGCGTGCAGTTTGAAGTCGCCGTGAATGGCGACACGACGGCGGAACCCAACGAGACCTTCAATGTCACCGTCAGCAACGTCAACGGTGCGACCCTGGCCGACGGCGTCGCGGTGGGCACCATCCTCAACGACGATGGCGCCAGCCTGGTCGCGGGCAGCCAGGTGGTCGGCGCTGCGCCGGTGGTCCTCGGCTTCGATGGCGAGCCGCTGTTGAAGGCGCAGGCCGCTACCTGCCGCAAGGCCGGGCCGGGCCGCGGCCGCCTCGAGCCGGCCCTGCCGGCCTGCGGCACGATCCAGGCTGCGAAGGCTGCGAAGGCCGCGGCCGACGCGGCGAAGGCCGCGCGCCGCTAGCGCGGGGTGATGCTCCCGCGCCGCGTCGCCCTCGTCGCGCTGGCCGCGCTTTGCGCGGCGGGCGCTGCTGGGCCGGGAAGCGCTGCGTCCCCGCCACGCTTCCCGGACCAGGCGGTCTGGAACCAGGACATCAGCCAGGCCGCGCTGCATCCGCAGTCCGCGTCCATGATCGCCACGCTGGCGGGCCTCGGCGGTTTCGGTTACGGGCGCATGCAGATCGACTTCGGCATGCGCATCGTCAACGCCCCCGTCGGCGCGCCGACACGCAGCATCGTCGGCTACCCCAGCAATGCCCAGTACTACGCGCCCGATTGCGAACCGGTAGGCACGGTGATGCCGGTGCCGGTCAATTCCGCGATCGAGGCCAACGCGGGCCTGAGCTGCGCCAATGCCAGCGACGACTGCCACTTGCTGGTCGTGCAGGGCACCATCCTGTACGAGGCGTATCGCGCCAACGCCAGCGGCGCCGGCGGCCTGCAGGCCCAGTGCCTGGCGGTGTGGAAACTGGACCAGGTCTACCCGGCCAGCAACCGCGGCGAGCATTGCACCAGCGCGGACGCGGCCGGCTTCCCGATCGCGCCTCTGCTGTTCAACGCCGACGAGGTGTACGCAGCCACGCAGGTTGCGGGCGGCGACCTGGGCCACGCGATCCGCTTCATCCTGCCGAACGCCAGCATGGCCTCGCTGTCGGGGACGAAGTACTACGTCAGGCCGGCCAGCCACGCGGGCGGGCCATCGGGACCGAGCGGCAGCGTCGCCTATGGCTCGCGCCTGCGCCTGCGCGCGGATT
The DNA here is from genome assembly GCA_025352045.1 of Gammaproteobacteria bacterium. Taxonomy (GTDB): domain Bacteria; phylum Pseudomonadota; class Gammaproteobacteria; order Xanthomonadales; family Xanthomonadaceae; genus Arenimonas. The sequence continues at coordinate 67,814 of JANXUD010000058.1, forward strand.
TCCCGGTGAACCTGTATTCGCCCGCCGCGCAGGTGATCCTGCGCACCATGCAGCACTACGGCATCGTGCTGGCGGACGGCGGCAATATCGCGCTGACCGCGGAAGCCGATCTCTACACGACGCATACCTGGAGCAGCCTGGGCATCACCTCGCGCACCTTCGACCAGCAGGTCGCCGGCACCCCGGTGCGGATCCAGGACTTCGAGGTCCTCGATACCGGGCCGCGCATCGTCGAGACCTACGCCTGCGTGCGCAATCCCGATCCGGTCGGCCCGCCGACGGTGTCGATCGCCGACGCCACGGTAAGCGAGGGCAACGCAGGTACGAAAGTCGCCAGCTTCACGCTTGCGCTGTCGCAGGCCGCGTCGGCACCGGTTAGCGTGGACGCCGCGACGCGCGACGGCTCCGCCTTCGCCGGCAGCGACTACGTCCCGCGCAGCGCGCGGGTCACGTTCCCGCCGGGCGCCACCAGCGCGACGTTCGACGTCACCATCAATGGCGACACCGCGGTCGAGGGCAACGAGGTGTTCTACGTCGGCCTGTCGAACCTGTCCGGCGCCAGCGCCGGCGACCTGGAGGCGCTCGGGACCATCGGCAACGACGACCTGGCGCAACTGCGCATCGACGATGCCTCTGTCGTGGAGGGCAACTCCGGCGCGAGCACGATCACCTTCGAAGTGCTGCTCTCGGCGCCGATGCCTGGCCCGGTGACCTTCGACGTCGCCACAGGCGGCGGAAACGCGACCGCGGGGGCCGACTACGTGGCGCGCACGCAGACCGGTCGTATCCTCGATGCAGGGCGCACGCGCGCCCTGTTCGAGGTGGCGGTCAATGGCGATGTCGCGATGGAAGGCAACGAGACCTTCGGTGTGCAGCTCTCCAACGTGGCTGGAGCGAAGCTCGTCGACGGCAATGCGATCGGCACGATCGTGGACGACGACCCGGCGGCCGCGCCGCCCCCTGCGCCCGCCACGGCAGCGCCGCGACGGGCCGGGGCCCCCGCCAAACGCAGCGGGAGCTCGCGCGCCGTTACCTGTGCGCCCTGGCGTAGGCGGTGTATTCGGCCTGGGTGACGAAGCCGTCCTTGTTGCTGTCCATGGTCGTGAACGATGCGCTCAGGGCGGCATTGCCCGTGGCTTCGGCAAGGCTGAGCTTGCTGTCCGAGTCGGCGTCCAGCCTGACCCAGAGGTCGCGGCTCACCACGGCCGAACCGCCCGCGGCTTGCTGTTCACCCTGGCTGGCATTGGCGGTGAAGTAGGTGCGGTATTCGTCCTGGGTGACGAAGCCGTCCTTGTCTGCGTCGATGGTGGCGAAGCGCACATTCAGGCCGGCGTTGGCCCTCGCTTCGGTCATGCTCAGCTTGCCATCGGCATTGCTGTCGGCGTCCGTCCACCAGTTGCCCTTGCCGGGGTTGCTCGCCGCGGCCGAGGACTGGGTCGGCGTGGCGCCGGCGGCCATCGCGGTGGGCATGGATTCCTGTCGGGTGCTGCGTGCGCTGACCGCGTCGCTGGCGCGCGCACTGCCCCTCGCGGCCGTCGCCGGCAGCGCCGGGCTGGCAGGCGTGGTTGCGATCGCCGGCGTGGCGGGCGCGGCGGGCGTGGCGCCCGAGGCCTCGGCCTGCGCGAACGCCAACGGCGACGCAAGGACTGCGGCGAAGGCGAGGGCGATCAGGGTGCGATTGGGTACTTGCATGCTGCAGTCTCCTTGACGAATGCATCGGCCCGCCTCATGCGGGGCCCGGCAAGGTTGGCGCGTCGCGACTGACTCGGCCCTGAGTTCGCATGCGCGAGGCGGCCCGGTCCGGCTCATCGCCAGCGATCCACGCAGGCGGTATTCAGCGGCTGGTCAGCCTTTTGGCCAGCCATGCTGAATGCAGGCACCATCGGGCGTTTTGCACTCACCATTCATTCAGTGCCGATGCCTCGTACTGGCGGCGTGGCAGGAATGTCCCTGCCCGTGACCCATGAGGATCGCAATGAACGTCAACACCCTCCGCCGAACCCTGCTGGCTTCCGTGATCGGATCCGCCCTCGCGTTCGGGATGAGCGCACCGTCGATCGCCCACGCGCAGGACGCAGTCGCCAAGGACCAGGACCAGGCGAAGACGGACGCCGACAAGGCCGAGCAGCGTCGCGCCCGCCAGGCCGCGCGAGCCGCCGAAGGCGCTGCGCAGGCTCCCCAGCAGGCGGCGCAGCCGCAGCCCAATGCAAGGCAGGGCGGCACGGTCGACGCATGGCAGGTCGACGGCAACGCCGCCGCCCAGGAACAGGCGCGCCAGCAGCAGCAGGCCCAGCGCGAAGCCCAGCAGGCCCAGCTCCGCGAGGTGCAGGACCGGCAGCGCCAGTTGCAGGAGCAGCAGCTGCAGGTTGCGCGTGAGCGCGAGAACCAGCGCGAGCAGGCCGACCAGGCACGCACTGCCGACCAGCAGCGCCGCATGGCCGAGCAGCAGCGCCAGCAGGACGACGCGGCACAGCGCCAGGCCCAGGAGGCCGCGCGCCTCGCCAACGACGCCCGACAGCGCGACGCGCAGATCGCAGACCAGCGCTCCCGCCAACGCGACCTGCGGGACGCCGCGATCGCGCCGCGCCAGGACGACAGCCGCGCCCCGTTCCAGCGCGACGACAGCCGTTACGCCGGCCAGCGTGACGACGGCCGCGCCGCGATCCAGCGCGACGACGCCCGATACTCCCCCCAGGGCGACCAGTCGGGCCGCCACCTGAGCGACGCCGAGGCGCAGGCGAACCGCGACGACGAGCGTCGCCGCGAGAGCTCCGATCGTGCGGCGTCCCTGTCGCGCAGCCAGCAGGCCGCGCTGATCGAGGAGCAGCGTCGCCAGGCGGAACTGTACAGCCAGTCGTACTCGACCCGCGATGCGCTGGCCCGCCGGCAGTCGCAGTACCTGGAGCAGCAGAACCGGCGCTCGCAGTACGCCTACCAGCAGCGCTATTACGACCTGCTGCGCCAGCAGGGCCAGCGCAATGACTGGCAGAACTACAACTACTACGGCGACCCGTACTTCTCCACCCAGCCGACCTATCGCTACTATCGTGGCGGCAGCTACTACCAGGTGAACGAGTACGCCGCCCGCCTGCTGCGCCAGGCCATCGACTACGGCTATCGCGAGGGCATCCGCGCCGGCCGCGCCGACGAGCAGGACGGCTGGCGCTTCGACTACCGCAACAGCTTCGCCTACCAGGACGCCAACTACGGCTACCGTGGTTTCTACGTGCGGCAGTCGGAGTACAACTACTACTTCCGCCAGGGCTTCCGCCGCGGTTACGAGGACGGTTTCTACGGGCGTCGCCAGTACGGCCGCTACAGCAATGGCAACGACAGCATTCTGTCCAGCGTGCTGTCTCTGGTGCTCAACCTGCAGCCGTACAACGGCGGCTACAACCAGAGCTACTACAACAACGGTTACTGATTGGGCTGTTCGCCATCGGGACTCGTTCGTCCCGCCACACCAACGCCCGGCCTTGCGCCGGGCGTTTTTTCACTCGATGGCGTGCACCCGCCAGGCCGGGAATTCGCTGCCCGGCATGGCGTCGGCCAGCCCGCAGGCCAGCAGGCCGTCGTCGCTCTCCGCCTCGCACAGGTAGACCGCGATGGCGCCACGCGGATGCTGGGTCCGCACCAGGGACCAGCCCTCGGGCAGGGAATGGCGGCCGCGGGTGTAGTCGGCCTCCAGGTATTCCGAGGCATTGGCCTCCAGGATCTGCCGGCCCGCCGAGCTGACGCGGCCGCGGACCCGGGCGCGCTCGGCGTCCAGCATCGGCGCGCGCGTGGGCGTCTCCACGGACAGCCCATGGCCGCGCAGCAGCGCCGCCACCGGCGGCGGAACCGCATAGGCCAGCGGCCGGGCGACCGTGTGCTCGCTCGCGAAGCGACCGATCCAGGGCACGCGCACGCTGATCGGCGCGCCATCGAGCGTGTAAGGCTCGCGCGTCAGCACCTCGACGTCGCGATCGGGGAAGGCTTCGAGCCTGTAGCGCACGGCGATGAACTCGGGCGGCATCGTGCAGGCTGCGAGCAGGTCCACGATTTCGTCGCCGTGCGCAGCGACGTGCGCCAGCGACTCGCGAAGGAAGGCATAGGTCGCGCGCACCCGGTCGGCGTAGGGGATGTAGGAGTAGCTCTCCAGCAGCAGGTCGAGCCGGTTGGTCAGTCCGCGGTAATTGCCGCCGAAGCGCGGGTGGTGCGTGTAGGTGATCCAGCCCAGCCCCTGGCCGCCCTCGTCGCGCAGGAAATTGCCGTAGTAGAAGCTGTCCATGCCCTCGGCCTCGCGGACCCGCGCGCCTACGGCGGGCAGCAGGCGCTCGCGCATGTAGTCGATCGGCTCGCGCCGGCCGCTGCCGACGACGTGCGGTACGTCGTAGGTCATGGCGAATCGGTGGATCGAGCCATTGGTGGAATGGCAGTCGATGGTCAGGTGCGCATTCCACGGCTGGGCGACCCGCGTTTGCAGCAGGCGCATCTCCTCCGCGCGCTGCTGCATGTAGTCGCGATTGAGATTGATGCCGGCGGCGTTCACGCGCGTGCCGACGCCGCTCGCCGGTCCAAGCTGGCCGCTGAACTTGTCCAGCTCGAGCTTGCGGTTGACCGGGTCGATGCGGTCGTTGCCATCGGGATTGAACAGCGGCACAACCACCAGCACCAGCTTGTCCAGCAGGTCGCCGTGGGCGCCGCGCAGGATGTCGCGCACCAGCATCAGGCAGCCTTCCTTGCCCTCGATCTCGCCGGCATGGATGCCGTTGATCACGAGCACCACCGGCAGGCCCGAGGCATGCGCGGCTTCCGGCGTGGCATGCCCCTGCGAGGAGAGCACCAGCAGGGGCAGGGCGCGGCCTTCGGGCGATGCACCGAAGTCGCCCACGTGCAGCCGCGGATCGCCTTCCGACGCCAGCGCGGCGATGAAGGCCAGCACATCCGCGTGGCGGGAGGTTTCGCTGTAGTCGCTGGATTCGGCGCGGGTGAGCGGCAGCGTGGCGGCGGGCAGGGGCATGGGGTCGTGGTCCCGGGGGCGTTGCCCCGATTCTAGCGCCGTGCGCCCGGTCACCCGAATGCGGCTGGAATGAGATGGGCGCCGGCAGTTCGCAGCGCTCGTCTATCATGGGCCATGCAAACCGGACTCCAGGAAACAGGCGTCGCGTCGCAGGCGCTTGCCGAGGACCTCGCCGGCCCTGGTTTCGCGTTCGTGCACGCGCCCGGGATGCGCGCCCTGCTCGAAGCCGCCGGACCGCTGGACGACTGGGATGCGCTGGCCGCCAGCTGGGACCGGCTCGAACTCGATGACTACATGGCCGACCATGGTCGCTACCGTCGCCGCCGGCACGCGGTGTACGCGGCTTCGCCCGGCGCGGCAATCGTCCCGCGGCCCGCGCAACCGCATTACCAGTCGCTGGAATACAACGCGCTCAACGGTGGCATCGCGCGCTGGTTCGCGGCGGTCGAGCCGGGCTTCGCCACCGGTCCCGCGCTCGGTACCGTGCTCGCCTTCTGCCGCAGCCTGTTCGAGCGACTCGCCGGCGCCGTAGCCTGGCACATCGAGTTGCACCAGTTCCGGATCGAAGCGGGCGCTGGCATGGAAGGGCTCCCGACTCCCGAAGGCATGCACCGCGACGGCGTGGACTATGTGCTGGTGCTGCTGGTCCACCGCCAGAACATCGACCGCGGCACCACGCTGATCGGCGCGCCCGATGGCAGCTTCACCGACAGTTTCACCCTGGCCGCGCCATTCGATGCCGCGCTGCTCGACGATCATCGCGTCTACCACGGTGTCACGCCGGTGCAGGCGAGGGATCCGGCGCTGCCGGCGCATCGCGATGTCCTGGTGGTCACCTTCCGAATCGCGACGTAGTCCTGCCAGGTCACTCCTTGCGCAGCCCCGGGATCAGGGATGGGTGCGGATGTCGTCGAGCAGCCAGTCCGCGAATTCGCGCGCCGGCGCGCGCAGCCGCCGGTGGGCCGGATAGACCAGGAAATAGTTCCAGCGCGTCGGGACGACCGGGCCGGGCAGGCGCACCAGATCGCCGCGGGCGAGCCATGGCGCGACGATCTTCTCGCGCGCGAGCGCCGCGCCGACGCCATGCGCCGCCGCTTCCAGCGCGTCGGTGGAATCGCTGCAGGCCAGGCGCTCGCGCAGCGGCAGGCCGTGGACGCCGGCGGCCCGGAACCAGTCCAGCCAGCCCTGCCGCGCCAGGTCGCTGATCAGCGGCAGCGCAGCGATGTCCGCGGGCTCGCGCACCCGTGCCAGTCCGGCCAGCCGCGGCGAGGCGACCGGGAATAGCGCGTCATCCACCAGATGGTGCGCCACCAGCCCGGGCCAATGGCCGGGGCCGTGGCGCAGGGCGAGGTCCGCGCCCTCGTCCTCGAAGCGGGTCAGTCCTGGCTCGGTGTCGAGCGTGATCCGCAGCGCGGGATGCGCGTCGGTGAATCGCGGCAGGCGCGGCAGCAGCCAGGCGTAGGCGAAGCTGTGCAGGGTGTTGATGCGCAAGTGGCCGCCACGCGCCTCGCCTGCGCGCAGCGAGCCCAGCACGCCCTCCATGTCGGACATCGCGCTGCTGGCGGAATCGGCCAGTCGCCTGCCTTCGGAGGTCAGGCTCACCCCGCGCGCATGGCGCTGGAACAGGGCGACGCTTAGGCGCGCTTCCAGTTTGCGCACGTGGTGGCTGACCGCGCTGGCGGTGAGGTGCAATTCCTCGGCCGCATGGGCGAAGTTCTGGTGCCGGGCCGCCGACTCGAAGGCGGCCAGGGCGGAAAGGAAGTCCGGACGCAGTGCCATAGCCGCAAATCCTGCTTGTGCCTGTCGCCCAAAGTACGCGCTTGTCTGGCCCTGTGGAAGGATCAAACTATGCCCAAGGCACGAAAAAGGCTTGCTCCATGAATCGCGAGGCACAGATCGACATCGCCGGACTCCGCCCGGCAGCACATTCCGCGGCCTGGCTGACGCCGCTGGAACTGGGCTCCCTTGCAGCGATCTGGGGCGCGTCCTTCATGTTCCAGCGCATCGCCGCGCCGGAATTCGGCGCGCTGCCACTGGGCGAGGTGCGGCTGGCACTTGGCGCGTTCGTCCTGCTGCCCTTCCTGTGGCGTGAGCGCGCGGCCTTCCCGCGCCGGCTTTGGCCGACCCTGGCCCTGATCGGTGCGATCAACTCCGCCATTCCCTTCGCCCTGTTTGCCTGGGCGGCGCAGCACGCGCCCGCCGGCATGGTGGCGATCAGCAACAGCCTCGCGGTGATGTTCACCGCACTGGTCGCCTTCCTGTTCTACGGCGAGCGCATCGGCGGGCGGCACATGGCGGCCCTGGCCGCGGGCTTCGCCGGCGTGGTCATCCTGGCGAGCGCGAAGATCGCGGGCGCCAGCGTCGGGCTCGCCGTGCTTGCCGGCACCGCGGCCGCCTTCCTCTACGGCGTCGGCGTGAACCTGGTGCGGCACAAGCTGGCCGACCTGCCACCGATCGCGCTGGCCGCGGCGACGCTGGGTTGCGCCGCGCTGATCCTGTTGCCGTTCGCCATCCTCGCCTGGCCCGCGCACGCGATCAGCAGCCTGTCATGGGGCTCAGCCCTGGCCCTGGGCGTGGTCTGCTCGGGCATCGCCTATGCGCTCTATTACCGGCTGATCCAGCGCATTGGCGGCAATCGCGCGGTGACGGTCACCTACCTGGTGCCGCTGTTCGCCGTGCTCTGGGCCTGGGGGCTGCTCGGCGAAACGCCGACCTGGCGCATGCTCATCGCCGGTGCGCTGATCCTCGGCAGCGTCGCGCTCGCCCAGGGCCGGCGCAGCTGAGCCTACAGCCGGCGGACCTCGACCCAGTCGATGTCGTAGTAATAGCTCCTGTTCTGCCGCTTGTTGGCGACCGGCTTGAGCTGGGCGTCGTAGGCCTCGGTCCAGCTTGAGGCCGGCGCCCAGAAATTCAGCCGTATCGGCGCGGCGAGATCGGGCTGCGCCATCGTCGATGACGCCACCAGCGCGCCATCCACCAGCCACTCGGTGCGGCCCGGCAGCCAGCGGATCGTGTAGGTGTGGAAGGCGTTGACGTCCAGGCCCGCGACGAAGGCGGACTGCGACGAATGATGCACGCCATCGTTGTAGGACGGATGGGTTTCGTCCCAGTCGTTCCACGTCGTCAGCAACAGGGGCGCGCCGCCGCTGGCCTGGTCGACCTGCTTGCTCAGCATTTCGATGTCGAGTTCGTCGGACTTGGAGTTGGCGGTGTTGTAGGTGAACAGTGAGGTCACCAGGCCCGGGGGCAGCTGGTTCGAGCGCACCCGCGCCTCGAACTCGACGCCGTTCTGCAGGCCGTAGTTGGCCTTGGTGTAGATCTCCGTCCCGGCGAAGCCCCAGGTGTCGAAGCGCAGCCGGGCGATGCCCCCGGAAACGACGGGCGCGTTTCCAAGTTGTGTGCGGCCCAGTTTCCAGGTGCCGACGCCCCAGGCGCCTGCGTCGATCGCCGTGCCGTTGAAGTCGTCGTGGAACACCACGGTGCCCGCGGCCTGGGCCGTGGCCGACGCGACAACGAACACGCCGGCGAGGGCACGGATCAACACGCTGCGATGCGACATGGCGGTCCCCAGGCAAGTTGGCAGGGCACAGCTTAAGACGCCTTGATCCACTCCACCAGCGGCTTTCAGGCCGACGCAACAAGCCGCCAGGCGACCGTGCCGCCGGCGCGCATCGGCACCAGGCGGGCGTCGCCGAAAGCCAGCTCGTCCGGCACCGGCACCGGCTCGCGCACCAGGGTGATGGTGTCGGTGTTGCGCGGCAGGCCGTAGAAGTCCGCGCCGTGGAAACTGGCGAAGGCCTCCAGCCCGGTCAGTGCGCCCGCGGCGTCGAACACCTCGGCGTACAGTTCGATCGCCGCGTGTGCACTGTAGATGCCCGCGCAGCCGCAGTCGCTTTCCTTGGCATGGCGCGGATGCGGTGCGCTGTCGGTGCCGAGGAAGAAGCGCGGATTGCCCGAGGTTGCCGCCGCGACAAGGGCCGCGCGATGCGCTTCGCGCTTCAGCACGGGCAGGCAGAAGGCGTGTGGGCGCAGGCCGCCGGCGAAGATCGCATTCCGGTTCATCAGCAGGTGCTGGGGCGTCAGCGTCGCGGCCACGCCATCGCGCGCGGCCAGCACGAAGTCCACGCCGTCGCGCGTGGTGAGGTGTTCCATCACGATGCGCAGGCCCGGGAAGCGCTCGACCAGGGCGCGGCCATGGCGCTCGATGAAGACGGCCTCGCGGTCGAACACGTCCACCGACGGATCGGTGACCTCACCGTGCAGCAGCAACGGCAGCCCAACGTCCTGCATGGTCGCGAACACGGCATCGCAACGCGACAGGTCGGTGACGCCGGACTGCGAGTTGGTTGTGGCCCCGGCGGGGTAGTACTTCACTGCGTGGACGATGCCGGAGGCCTTCGCCGCCAGGACGTCGGCTGGCGTCGTCGCCTCGGTGAGATACAGGGTCATCAGTGGCTCGAAGCGGGCGCCGGCGGGCAGGGCGTCCACGATGCGCTGGCGGTAGGCGCGCGCCTCGTCCACGCTGCGCACCGGCGGCGTCAGGTTGGGCATCACGATCGCGCGCGCGAAACGCCGTGCGCTGTCGGCGACCACCGCGCGCAGGGCCGCGCCATCGCGCAGGTGCAGGTGCCAGTCGTCGGGCCGGGCCAGGGTCAGGGAGTCGGTCATGGCGCCAGTTTAAGCCACAGCCGGACGCAGGGCCTGTGCGCAGCGCCTGCATGCGGGCGTGCCCTGCACAAGGGGCCACGCTCCGGACTAGAATTCCGGCTCGGCCACCGGAGGGAGCTGCGCCATGATCGGATACGTCACCCTGGGCACCAATGACCTGCCGCGCGCCGCGGCCTTCTACGACGCTCTCCTGGGCGAGATCGGCGCCAGCCGCATCATGGAATACGACACATTCATTGCCTGGGGCGTCTCGCCCACGACGCCGGGCCTGGGATTGATCAAGCCCTTCGACGGCAACGCCGCCTCGGTCGGCAATGGCAGCATGGTGGCGCTGGTGGTGGACAGCCATGACAAGGTGGACCGCCTGTACCGCAAGGCGATCGACCTGGGCGCGAAGTGCGAAGGGCCGGCCGGCCCGCGAGGGGAAGGCTTCTATGCTGGCTATTTCCGCGACCCGGACGGCAACAAGCTCAACGCCTTCTGCATGGGTTGAGCCCGCGCGACGTTGCGTACCCGGCCATGCCGGCCGGGTGCGCAACGTTTCGCCTCAGCGGTAAAGCTGGGGCAGGCGCTGCTTGAGGTGCACGACCTTGGGTGCATCGTTGAACACGATGTACGGGTCGTTCGGATTCAGCCGCGCGTAGTCCTGGTGGTAGGCCTCGGCAGGATAGAACTTCACCAGCGGAACCACCTGGGTGACGATCGGCGCCTTGCCGAACACCTGCGCCCGCTGCATCTGCGCGATGTAGGCGCTGGCGACGTTCTTCTGCTCAGGCGTGGCGTAAAAGATCGCCGAGCGGTACTGCGTGCCCGAGTCGGGACCCTGGCGATTGAGCTGGGTCGGGTCGTGGGCGACGGCGAAGAACACCTTCAGCAATTGGCCGTAGCTGACTTTCGAGGGGTCATAGCGCACTTCCACCGATTCCGCATGACCGGTGCGCCCGGTGGAGACGGTGTAGTAACTGGCCGTTGCCGCGCTGCCGCCCGAATAGCCCGAGCGCGCATCCAGGACGCCGCGCACGTGTTCGAACACGGCCTCGATGCCCCAGAAGCAGCCTCCGGCGAAGACGGCCGTCGCCGTGCCCGCCTGCATGGCGTGCGGCGCGTCGAGCGCGGGATCGGGAACGGCCTGGCGGGCGATCCCGGTGTTGCTGAAGCCGAACACGAGCAGGATGCCTGCGGCGAGGCCGAGCAGGCCCTTGCCGGCGCGGGTTGCGATGCGATGTTCCATCGTGGTTCTCCTGGTTCCGGGCGCGGCCATCAGGCCGGGAAATACTTGAGGGCGACGGAATTCATGCAGTAGCGGAGTCCGGTCGGCTTCGGGCCGTCGTCGAAAACATGGCCAAGGTGCGCGTCGCAGCGCTTGCAGCGCGTTTCGGTGCGCAGCATGCCGAACATGTGGTCATCGACGGCCTGGATGTTCTCGGCCGCGATCGGTTGCCAGAAGCTGGGCCAGCCGGTGCCGGAGTCGAACTTGGTGCGCGCGTCGAACAGGGCCGTGCCGCAACAGATGCAGCGGAACACGCCGCGCACGTCGTGGAGGCCGTTGTATTCGCCGCTGAAGGGCGATTCGGTGCCCTCGCGGCGGGTGACCTGGTAGCTGCGCGGCGTCAGCAGCCGCTGCCACTCGGCGTCGCTGTGCACCACCTTGGGCACCTGCAGGGCACCCACGCGCGTGGCGTCGTTGCGGAACTCGACTACGGTCACCTTGACCGGTGCCTTGGCAGGGCGTGCCGCCGTGGCCATGGCCTGGCCTGCAGCGGGACCGCTGCGCGAGCAGGCAAGCGCGAGACTGGCCAGGCCGAGGATGGATCCGCCCAGCAGGCGGCGCCGCGCCGGGTTGTCCGGGGTAGGGGTCGGGTGGGGGGAGCTTGGGGCGGAACGGATCATGCGCGCGTCTTCCATGGGGATCAGGATGGGCGCGGCGCCGACAGGATTGCGTGAATCCCGCGGCACCGACATCCCAAAGAGTCCCCCAACGGGCGGGGAGGTGCGAACGGACGAGTCCGCGTTTGGCCGGCGTTCAGCCTGGGAACCCAGCCCGCGGCGCGCGGGTGCGGGCCGCCTGGCCTCGGCGCTCAGGCCGCGAAGTACCGGAGTGCGACGGAATTGATGCAGTAGCGCAGGCCCGTGGGCTTGGGGCCGTCATCGAAGACGTGGCCGAGGTGGGCATCGCATCGCCGGCAGCGGATCTCGGTGGCCGGAGGTAGTCCAAAGCTGAGATCGTCGAGGGCGCGGATGTTCTCTGCGGCGATCGGTTGCCAGAAACTCGGCCAGCCCGTGCCGGAATCGAACTTGGTGCGGGCGTCGAACAATGCCGTCCCGCAGCAGATGCAGCGGAAGACGCCACGGATGTCGTGCAGGCCATTGTAGGCACCGGTAAACGGCGTTTCCGTTGCCCCGTGGCGGGTGACCTGGTAACTGCGCAGGGGCAGCAGGCGTTTCCATCCAGCGTCGCTGCGCACGACCCGGGGCAACTGCAGTGCCCGAACTCGAGTGCCATCATTGCGGAACTCGACCACCGTCATGAGCGCAGGCAGCGTCGCTTCGCCCTTGCCGGCGCCCGCCAGGCCGCGAGCAGCCGCCGGCGAGGTGCGCAATCCCGCGATGGCCAGGCCACCCAGGCCAAGAAGCGTCGCGCAAATCAGGCGGCGTTGCGCCCGATGCTCCGGCGTGGCCTTGGGGTCGAACGGGTTCATGGGCGCGGTGCGCGGCCAGCGGGCTTCAGCCCATGGTGCGCTTGCGGCTCCGCAGTTCGGCTTTCAGCGCCTCGGCGGCGTGCACGTACTGCTTGGCCAGCACGCGGACCACGAAGCTGTGGTCGCGATCCATGACGATCTTCTGCAGGTTGACCTGGATCTGGCTCTCGCTCTGCTCGAGCGCTGTCAGGTGGGCGGAGCCCACCGACTTGAATCCGGCGCGAACGTTGGCGTACGCCTGGTTCACTTCGCCCCGCAGCTCCATCGGCGTGGTCTTGCCCTTGGCCGCCGGCTTGAGCTCGGGGGTCAGGTTGTCCGCCAGGGCCGTCTTGGCCTTGGCCAGGTCGGTGAAGACGCGGCTGAGTTTCTTGTCGGGGACGGCCTTGGCGGCCTCCTCGTAGAACTCGGTGCCGTCGCGGGTGATGTCCATCAGATCGTGCAGGAACTGGGCGGTTTCGCTCATGGAGGTCTCCTGGAGAGTCAAGCGGAGGATGCAAGCGGGGTGCGAGCGGTCGCCAGCTGCCGGGGAGGCAGTTGGGGTGGGGACCGATCTTTCGTGAAGGTAGTTTAACAAACCGACCATGAAGATTCGGTTATTTGCCCTGTTTCTGGGCCGCAGGACCCGTTTTCCAGCCCCTGTGGGAGCGGCTTCAGCCGCGATTCCGGGAAATCGCGGCGGAAGCCGCTCCCACGGGTCAGATCGAGTGCGACTCGGACCGTTCGGCGGCCTCGCCCGCGGCCACCCGGCGCGGTACCCCCCCGTCATCCAGCAGGCGCTGGATTCGCGCGAACACTTCGGCGCGGGCAAAGGGCTTTTTCATGAAGTCGTCTGCGCCGATCCGGTACAGGTAGAACTCCTCGGTCGCCTGCTCGTTGCCGCTGATCATGATGATCGGGATCTCGCGCGTGGTTGGGTCACGTCGCAGGTGGCGCAGGGCGGCGAAGCCGTTCATGCCAGGCAGGACGATGTCGAGAAAGATGAGATCCGGTGGCGATGCCGTCGCCTGCGCGATGCCCTGCTCGGCGTCGCCCGCCTCGGAGGTGTCGTAGCCGTTCTGGCGCAGCATGCGGCGCAGCAAGGCGACGATGGTCGCGGAATCGTCGATCACCAGGATATGCAGCTTGCGCTGCTCGCCGGGCCGCTCGCGTGCGCGCCGCTCGGGCGCGCCGGCGAGGGGCGCGTCGCCGCGCGCGACACCGGACGCAGCGTCCGACACCGGGGCCGGCGCGGGCGTCCTTGCCGCCGGCGCCAGTCCAACCAGCCCGCGCAGGCGCGAGAGCAGGCTCATGCCGGCCGCCTCACGGAATCGGCTCGTCGAGCATGAGCGCCCGCACGTACTTGGCCGACGGCGAGCCGAAGCTGAGCACGCGATCGTGGTAGCGCTTCAGGTCGAAGGCCTTGCCTTCTTTCTGTTCCACCGCGTGGCGCAGGTCCAGGTGCTCCTGCACGCCGACGAAATAGGTCGGCAGCTGGGTGGAGCTGAGCTGGGCGCGCACCCACTTCCCGGCGGCCTCTCGCTCCTCCTGGAAGGTCTCCTGCGTCATCAGCGTCATCGCATCCTCGCGGCTCATGCCGTCGACATGGATGGCCTGGTCGAGGATCGCATTGGCGATCGAGCGCAGGTACCACTTGAGCTGGATCAGCCGGTACAGCGGGTCGCCGTTGCGATAGCCCAGGTCGGCCATCTGCTTCTCGGCATACACGGCCCAGCCCTCGACGAAGCTGCCCGAGGACAGGACGGCGCGCAGCACCGACGGATATTTGTTCGAGTGCCAGATCTGCACGTAGTGGCCCGGCATCGCCTCGTGGATGCTCAGCTCGTCGATCGAGCGGGTGTTGTACTCGCGCAGGTAGGAGGTGGTCTGCGCGTCAGTCCAGTCGGCGGGGATCGGCGAGACCGCGTAGAAGGTGTCCAGGGACTTGTCCAGGGGGCCGGGCGAGTCGCAGTAGGCGACGGTGACGCCGCGCTGGAACTCGGGCATCAGGATCACCTGCACCGGAGCGTCGGGCAGGGTGATGAAGTCCTTGCTGCGCACGAAGTCGGTGGCCGCGGCCAACGTGGACTTGGCCGTGTCGACGACCTTGTCGCGGGCCGGGCGATCGGCGTAGGCCAGCTCGAGGGCCGCCTGGATCGCCGCCTGCTGTTGCGCGTGGTCGGGGTTGTCGGGCGTCGGCGGCGCGCCGGGCTTGCCGGCCAGCACGCCGCGCGCGACGGTGTACATCTGCGCGCGCACGCGTGCCAGTTCGGCCTCGGCGCGGCTGCGGATCTCTGCGCGGCCCAGGTTCGAATCCAGGGCGAAGGCCAGCTTCTGGTCGTAGAGCGCCTTGCCGATGCGGAAGTCGCCCTTGGCGTGCGGGACCAGGGTCCGGTCGATCCAGCGCTGGTTCTCGTCCACCGCGCGGCGCAGGGTGGTGATGGCGGCATCGAGGCGTTCGCGCTCGGCGCCCTTGAGTTCGCCCGCGTGCGGGACGATCAGTTCGTCCACCAGGCTGATCAGGCCCTTGTTCTGCTTGGACACGGTCTCGGCATGGATCTTCGGTACCCGGTCCAGGTCCAGGTTGCCGCGCATCTGGTCGAACAGGTCGGGCAGTTTTTCCATCCGCGCGGTGGCGCTGCGCAGGCGCTCGGGCAGCGGTGCGAAGTCGCGCGCCATCAGGCCGTACAGGGCGCCGCCGGCGGTGGCGTTGTAGAGCATCGGGTCCCAGGCCCAGCTCTGCAGCGTTTCCGCGGTCCAGGCGTCGTAGCGCAGCTGGTTGCGCAGGACCGAGGCGTCCACCTGGTTCGCGCGCGATAGCTTGCTGCGGTCGATCGCCTCGAGTCCGGCGAGCATGCGTTTCGAGAATGCCAGGCTGTGCGCGCGGCCATCCGCGCTGAAGTCGTCGAGCTCGGCGTCGAACCGGTGGTCGCCGGCCTGGGTGGCCGACACCGGGCTCAGTTGCATCGCGCCGTCGAGCCAGCGCCGGGACAGGTCGGCGAAGCGGGCGTCCTCGGCGCTGGGTGCGGGTGCGGCCGCGACAGCGACTGGCGCCTTGGCCGTCGGCACCGCCGGCGTCGGCGTGCCGGCTGGCGCGCAGGCCGCCAAGGCCACGATCGCAACCAGGACGGCGACCGAGGCGGGCGAGGCGAGGCGACGGGACGCGTGCAGCAACGGCATGGTCATGGATTCCAGGGGGAGTCGGTCGCTGCTGCCGACGGCAACCCGGTCAAGGATACCGTCTGCCCCGGCCCCAGCGGCGAAACTGGGCGCCTCCGCGGCAATGCGGCAAACCCGCCGGGGCTAGGGTAGGAAACGGCAAGACCCCGGTCCGGCGGTCATGTCCGAAGCAGCTCCGTGCCCGCCCAGCCTGGCCCAGCCCGGCCCGATCAGGCCAGCGCCGAAGGTGGTGGCGGGGTCGGCGTCGTGCGGGTGAGCCAGGGATGCAGGAAGACGGCGGCGAGGATGATCGCCACCCCTGCGTAGAAGGCGAGGCCAAGTTCACGCTGCTCGTCCAGCAACAGCACCGCCAGCACGATGGCGTAGACCGGTTCGAGGTTGACTGCCAGCTGTGCCTGGAAGGCACTCAGGCTCCGCAGCGCGACCAGCGACAAGGCGAACGGCAACAGCGTGCAGGCCATGGCCAGCACGCCCAGCAGCAGCGCATCGCGCGGCCCCGGCAGGGCGAAGGCGGCTCCGCCGCCGAACGCAGGCAGCAGCGCGGCGCAACCAAGGAAGGCCGCGCCCACGCCCAGTTCGACGAAGGTCACGGTGAGGGGATCGGCGCGTTCGACCAGGCGCTTGTTGAGCGCACCGAACAGCGCGACCAGCAGGGCCGAGCTGACGCCGACCGCGATGCCCAGGTGCATGCCGCGCGGTACGCCGCCGACCACCAGGGCAACGCCGGGCACGACAAGCACGCCCAGCAGCAACTCGCGCGGATCGAAGCGCCGGCCCGCAATGAACGGTTCCACCAGTGATAGAAAGACCGGGCCAAGGGCGATGCAACTCACCGCCACCGAAGCATTGGCGAGCTTGATCGCCCCGTAGAAGGTGAGCCAGTGCAGCGCGACCAGCACGCCGATGCCGGCATAGGCGGCGGCCAGCCGGAGCGGCAGGGCGCGGAGCCCGCGCCAGACCCTGGGCAGCAGGAGCAGCGCGAGCGTCACCAGCAGCATGCGCCACCAGACCAGGGACAGCGCGGTGAGGCTGATCAACTTGCCCAGGATGGCGGTGAAGCCCCACAGCAGGACGCAGAGATGGATCTGCCACTGGGCGCGGCGCAGTGCAGCCGCCGCCGGCGTCAAGTGCCGCGGGCCTTGGCGGGCGCCCGCGGCGTGGTGCTCTTGCGGCGCGTGGCTGCCGGGCGTACCCCGCCGTGTTCGGCAAGCCAGGCGAGCACTTCGGCAGGATGCGTTTCGGGACTCACCTTGGGCCAACTCTTCTCGATCCGCCCATCCGCGTCCACCAGGAAGCTGCTGCGCTGGATGCCGAAATAGTGTCGCCCGTACAGGCTCTTTTCCACCCACACGCCGTAGGCTTCGATCAGGGCGTGATCGGGGTCGGCGAGCAGGGGAAAGCCCAGGCGGTGCTTGAGTGCGAAGCGGTCATGCGCGCGCACCGTATCGGCGCTGACGCCGAACACCGGCACCGCGATCTGCTCGAATTCGGGCAGGCGGTCGCGGAACGCGCAGGCTTCCCGGGTGCAGCCCGGGGTGTCGTCCTTGGGATAGAAGTAGAGCAGGTAGCGGCGCCCGCGCAGGTCGTCGCTGCGGACAGTGCCGCCGCCGTCGCGTGGCAGGTCGAAGGAGGGCGCGGGGTCACCGGATTGCAGCATGGCCAGGTCCTTGTCAGGGGGCGCAGTATAGCCAACAGGCAGCCGGAAGCCCGGGCGGCGTGGCGCCCGGGCTTCGCCGCCGGGGAGAGGCGGTAGGGACCGGCCAAGGAGGCCGGTCCCGCGGTTGTTGCCTCAGTTCCGGTAGGCCTTGCCGTCCCGCAGGACCACGTTCGAACCTTCGGAGATGCCGTCGAGGTCGTCCTGGGTCACGACCACGGTGCGTCCGTCATTCATGCGCACGCTGATCTCGTGCCAGGTCTTGTCGCGGTTCTTCTCGATGTTGTTGCCGACGATGCCGCCAACTACGGCGCCGGCCACGGTCGCCGCCGTCTTGCCATTGCCGCCGCCGACCTGGTTGCCCAGGGCGCCACCGACCACGGCGCCGACCACGGCGCCTGCGCCGGTGGTGCGGCGTTCGCCGGTGTAGCTGGAGATCCCGGTGACCACGCCGCAATCCTGGCAATTGGCGTAGTTGCCCGGCCCGGGGCTGGAATAGCCCGGCGCGGAATAGCTGGTGTCGCGGTAGTGCCCGCCGTCGGACATGCAGCCGGCGAGGGCCAGTCCGGTGGCGGCGGCAAGCAGTGCGTTGCGAACGTCCATGTTCGATGACTCCATCAGGGATTCGGGAAACCCGACCGTAGTCCCGCGCGGCTGAACGGCACGGGAGGGACAGCGGCGGCTGCACGTCCCGCTTAGCAGACGTTCAACCGCCCGGTGCGGCCGACGGCGGCAATATCCGATCGAGTTCGCGCCGCATTCCCTCGTAGCACTCGCAGGCGCGCTCGGTCAGGCCGTCTCGACGCAGGACGGTGATGTGCCCGCGCCGGTAATTGATCAGCCCGGCCCGCTGCAGCCGGCCGGCGGCTTCGGTCACGCCTTCGCGGCGCACGCCGAGCATGCTGGCGATCAGCTCCTGGGTCATGATCAGCTCGTTGCCGGGCATGCGGTCGAGCGTTGCCAGCAGCCAGCGGCACAGCTGCTGTTCCAGGCTGTGCCGGCGAGTGCAGGCGGCGGTCATCGCGGTCTGGGTGATCAGCGCCTGGGTGTAACGCAGCAGCAGCTTCATCAGCGCGCCGTGGCGATTGAATTCTTCCAGCAGCAGCGAGGCGCGCAGCCGGTAGCCGATGCCACCGGTCTGCACGATCGAGCGCGCCGGCGTGGTGTCTCCACCCATGAACAGCGGCACGCCGACCATCCCCTCGTTGCCGACCCCGGCGATCTCGGCAGACGCGCCGTTTTCCAGCACGTACTGCAGGGACACGATGGCGGTCGCCGGGAACAGGGCGTGCGACATCTGCGCGCCGGATTCGCAGACGACGTCGCCGACCAACAGGCGCACGAGGTCCAGGTGCGGCCGCAGGCGCTCCAGGTCCGCGGGCGGCAGCGCAGCCAGCAAGCGGTTGCGGCTCGGGTCCACTCAGGCGCCCGCCCGGGGAGTCGCTTGGGCGGCGTGGCGCAGGATCTCGACCAGTGTCCAGCCCTCGTCCGCCTGCGCGGCGTGGCGCTGCACCTCGACCTGCACCACGGCGCCATCCTTGCGCCGCAGCGGCTCGCGCACCGCCGGGGTGGCCGCGGCCGCGGCGGCACCAGGGATCAGCGCATCGAAGGCCTCGCTCCGGCGCGCCGCAAGCGCCGGATCGGTGGCGAGGTCCGCCGGGCCGAGCGCGAGCAGTTCCTCGCGCGAATAGCCGCTGAGCCGGCAGGCCGCGGCGTTGGCATCGACATAGCGCATGCTCGTGCGGTCGACCAGCAGGATCGCGTCGGCGCTGGCTTCCAGCGCGCGCCGGAACCGTTCCAGGCCGGGCGCAACCGACGCCGGCGCGCGCATCCGCCCGGTCACGTCCATGCCGATGCCACGGTAGCCGGTGAAGCGCCCGGTTTCATCGAACTTGGGTTCGCCGCTGGCCTGCAGGAACTGCTCGCTGCCGTCGGCGTTGACGCGCCGGTAGACGAAGTCCAGGAAGGGCCGGCGCATGGCAAGCTTTTCCTCCAGTTGCGCGCGATCCTCGGCATTGAAGTGCGGGCGCGCGGCGACGCCGGCCGGGTCGCCGCCTTGCGCGCCGGCGTCCTTGTCGTCGCCAGCGGCCTCGCCCAGGCCAAGCATTTCCAGCGCCGGCCCGGCGACCTTGGTGAAAACCCCGTTCTCGTCCTGTTCCCAGTACCAGTCCGAGGCAAGCTCGACCAGGGCGCGGAAACGCGCCTCGCTTTCGCGCAACTCGGCGGTGCGCAGCGCTACCGCCTGTTCCAGCAGGCGGTTGTCGTCCTCGACGCGCTTGTGCAGCAGGCGCACCTCGAGCATGTTGCGGATGCGCGTCTTGATCTCCAGCACGTCGAAGGGCTTGCTGACGAAGTCGCGCGCCCCCGCCTGCAGTGCGCGCAGCTTTTGCGAAGGCTGCGCAGTCACCACCAGCACCGGCAGGTAGCCAAGCGGTTCGTGCAGCTTGAGTGCGGCCATCACCTCGAAGCCGTCCATGCCCGGCATCTGCAGGTCGAGCAGGATCAGGTCATAGGGCTCGCGGGCGTGCAGCGGCGCGACCTCGCGCGGGTTGGTGATGCCGGTGACGGCCGTATAACCCTCGCCGGCCAGCATCTGGCTCAGCAGGTCGACGTTCGCGGGCAGGTCGTCGACAACCAGGATGCGGGCGGACAGCAGTTCGGATTCGTCGAGCGTCATCGGCGGCGTCCATGGCGGGGCGCGGCCGGCCCTGGACGGGGCGCCGCGACTGCAAGCATAGAACATGGCCGGGGCGGCACGATTCGTGCCGTTGGCTGGCGCTCAGGATTCCAGCGCGTCGGCCGGAGGATACCTTTCGCAGAGCGCGCGCTTGCCGGAAGGACTCAGGCGCTTGACCTCGATCTCGGCGCGCAGCGCGGCGCTGCGATCGACGCAGGGCAGGACGGCGGCGAGCCGGCGCGGCGGATGCGAACGCGTGTAGCGTGCACCCTTGCCCGCGACATGCGCGCGGAAACGTCGCGCGACGTCCACGGCGATGCCGGTGTACAGGCTGCCGTCGCGGCATTCGATCAGGTAGAGGAACCAGGCGCGGGGCGCGCCGGCTGGCGATGGGTCGGCTGCGGCGTCCATGGAATGCCGGGCCGGGCGGACTCGCGTCCGCCCGGCGCCGTGGTTCAGAACTCCTGCGAGAAACGCACGCCGAAGGTGCGCGGCTGGCTGGCCACGGTATACACATCGCCGCCGCACACCTGGATCCTGCAGGCGGTGAACTTGCTCAACTGCGCGCGCTCGTTGGTCGCATTCTTCAGGAACAGGTCGATCGACCAGCTGTCGCGCTTGTAGCCCGCCGACAGGTCCAGCAGCGTGTACGCGTCCAGCCCGCCGATGATCGAGCTCTCGGTCCTGCGCAGGTCCACTGAGCGCTCGCCGACGTGGATCGCGGTGCCCTGCACGAAGCCCTCGCCCGCGCCCCAGTCGAAGGTGTAGCGCCCGGTCAGGTTGCCCTTGAACTTCGGGGTGATCGGCAAGCGGTCGCCATCGAAGGCGGCCGCGTCCGCGTTGGAACAGGTGGGGAATGGCAGCCCGTTCTCGTCCACCTGGGCGCAGTAGTTCCCGACCAGCTTCGCGTCATACCAGGCCGCGCTCCCGGACAGGATGAAGTTGTAGCTGACGGCCCAGTTGAGTTCCATCTCCAGGCCATTGATCTTGGCCTTTGGCGCGTTGTGGATCTCGGTCAGTCCATTGGCGCCCAGGAAGCTGAACTGGAAATCCTTCCAGTCCTCGCGGAACAGCGCGCCGTTGAAGGTCAGCCGGTTGTCCAGCCACGAGGTTTTCCAGCCCAGCTCGTAGTTGGTCAGGAAATCGCTCACGAAGGGCGCGATGCTCCCGCGCCGGTTGATGCCGCCGGGCCGGTAGCCCTCGGACCAGGTGAAATACAGCAGCCGCTTGTCGTCGATCTTGTAGCTCAGGTTGAACTTGCCGACCTTGCCGTCCTCGTGGATGCGCTTGTCCAGGTCGGTGCAGGGCGAGCCGAAGACGCTGACCGGCGAAAAGCAGCCGTTGACTCCGGTGCTGCCGTAGCCCGAACCGTAGCCAAAGAAGCCTTGCAGGCTCTCGCGCGTGGTGAAGTAGCGCATTCCACCGGTTGCGGTCAGGTGGTCGGTGATGTCGAAGCTCAATTCGCCGAACAGGGCGACCTCGCTGTCCTTGCGCTTCTGCGCGGTCAGCCAGATCGTGTCCGGCCAGCCATTGACTTCGGAGATGGTGCCCAGGTTGTCGACGCGATAGCGCTGGAAGATGTCATGGTCCTGTTCCTGGCGGAAGAAACCGCCGACGAAGCGGAGCCGGTTGCCGGACGGCGAGGACAGGCGCAGCTCGTGGCTGGTCTTGCGGTAGCCGTCGTGGGCCTGGATGTACTGCGACGGATTGATCAGCTCGCCGGCATCGTTGTAGTTGACGTATTCGTAGAGCGCGTCGTACCAGTAGCCATAGTCGCTGTAGTCGGATTGCGACTCCACGCTGCGGTTGAGGTGGGAGAAGGCATAGACCAGGTCGAAGTTGCCGACCTTGCCCTGCACCGTCAGCGCCGCCTGCTGCCACTTGTCATCCGCGCTCTCGGGGTAGAAGTGGGTCAGCTTCAGGTCGCCGTGGCTTTGCTCGTAGGCATTGCTGCCGGTGGATTTCTCGCGCTGCCCCATGATGGTCGGGGTGATGGACCAGGTGTCGTCCAGGTCGATCTTCAGCGCGGCGCGGGCGCCCACCACATCGGACTCGTTGTAGTTGTTCTTCACCCGGCTTGCGTTGTCGATGGTGATGCCGGCCGTGGGGAAAGTGCGGGTGCCGAAGACGTTGTCCACCCAGCCGGCCTTGTGCTCGGCCCAGCCGACCAGGCGGATCGCCGCGTTGCCCGAGACAGGCAGGTTGAGGAAGCCTTCGGCCACGCTGCCGATGCCGCCGCCTTCGATGGCATTGGCTTCGACCGTGTAGCCCGCCGAACGCGCCTTGGTGTCGGGCTTGTTGGTGATGATGCGCACCGTGCCGGCCTGCGAACTGGCCCCGTACAGCGTGCCCTGCGGGCCCGCCAGGGCCTCGATGCGGGCGACGTCGTAGATGTGGATGTCGAGCGCGCCGGTGACCGTGGTGATCGGCTGCTCGTCCAGGTACATGCCCACGCTGGGCGCCGGGCCGGAGTGGTTGGCGTTGTCGCCGCTGGCGACGCCGCGCATGTACACCTGCAGGAAGCCCGGCCCCGGGAACACGCCGCCACCGCTGGCGCCGAAGCTCACGCTCGGCAGAAGCGCGGCGAAATCCTCGAAGTCGGCCACGTTTTCCTGCCGGAGCTTGGTCTCGCCGAGCACGTTCAGGCTGATCGGCACGTCCTGCAGGTTCTCGGTGCGCTTCTGCGCGGTGACGGTGACCGTCCCCAGCGTCGCGGTGCGCTTGCTGGCATCGGCCTTGGACTTGGCCGGGACCGGGGCTTGCGCCGAATCCTTGGCAGGATCGGCCGGCGGATCCTGGGCCCAGGCGGCGCCGCTGGCCATCGCCAGGCAGATGGCGATCGCCAGCGGCCCGCGTCCCAGGCGCATTCCCGTTCGCGCGTACCTGTTGTTTCCCGTGCTTTGCATCGTCGTTCCCCTTGTTGTGCCGCTGGTGGACCCGCCCTTCCTGCTGGGCTAGGGAGGCGGGTCGGGATAGTGGTCGAGCACCGGGCCAAGCGCGTCCTTCAACGCGCCCAGCCAGGGTTCGAAATGGCGCCAGTGCTCGACGCCGTCGCGATAGATCGGCTGCCGCACCTGTTCGGAGCTGGCGGTGCGCACCGGCCGCTCGTTCTCGAAGAAGCGCAGGCAGGCCGGGTCGAAGGGCAGGCCGCAATCGTCGAGCAGCGCGCGCACCTCGCCTTCGGTGTCGTCGACCATGCGTTCGTAGGCGACGCGGTGCACGCGCCCGGGCAGCACCGCGTCCCAGTGCGCCATCAGGCCAACGTAGTCGCGGTAGTAGCGGCCCAGGTCGCCGAGGTCGTAGCTGAAGTGCTGGCCGCGGGCGAAATGCTGCTTGAAGCCGGAGAAACAGCAGGCCAGCGGGTGCCGCCGCGCGTCGATGATGCGCGCCCGGGGCAGCACCAGGTGGATCAGCCCGATGTGCGCGAAGTTGTTCGGCATCTTGTCGATGAACATCGGCGCGCCGCGCTTGCGGTGCACCCGCGTGCGCTCCAGGTAGCGCTCGCCCAGCGTGCGCAGCCCGTCCGCGTCCAGCGCGGCGAGCGCATCGTGGTAGGTGTCGTGCCTCGGGTCGGCCGAGTGCTGGCGCAGTTCGCGGGTCAGTCCGATGATCTCGGGCAGCTCCATCGTGCCCTCGACCGCGGGATGGCTCGAGAGGATCTGTTCGATCAGCGTGGAACCGGCGCGCGGCAACCCGACCACGAAGATCGGATCGGGCGCCGGGCAGCCTGCGCCGGTGCGTTCGGCCAGGAAGGCCGGGGTGAAGGTCTCGATCGAGCGCTGCAGCCGCGCGGTGTTCTCATCGGCGTCGTATCGCACCTGCGCGCGGCGCAGCGCATTGCCGGCGGCATAGTGGCTGAAGCTGCGCTGGTAGTCGGCGCGGTCCTCGGTCGCCTTGCCGAGCGCGAATTCGAAGTGCAGCCGCTGGGTATCGTCCAGGTCGGGCCGCGCCAATTGCGCCTGCATCGCGGCCACGTCGGCGTCGTCGAAGCGCAGGGTCTTGAGGTTGGCCAGGCTCCACCAGGCGTCGCCGAAGGCGGCATCGGCGGCGATCGCACGGCGGTAGGCATCGATCGCTGCCTCTTGCCGGCCGGCGGTCTTGAGGGCATGGCCATGGCTGAGCCAGATGCCGGGATGGGAGGGGTACTGCCGGCCCAGGTCGGCGTAGATCTCCAGCGCGGGCTCGTAGTCGCCCAGCTTGCACAGGATCACCGCGCGCTGGTTGCGATAGCCCGGGTTGGACGGGTCGGCGGCGAGCAGCTGGTCGATCTGTTCGAGTGCTTCGGACGCGCGGTCGGCGCGGTTGAGCACGAGCGCATAGTTCTGCCGCGCGGCGTGGAAGCTCGGGGCGAGATCCAGGCAGCGTGCAAGCAGTCGCGCGGCGTCGGCGTCGCGGCCGAGGCGGGCGGCGACCTCGGCCAGCATGCGGATGGCGGCGACGTCGGTGGGCGCCCGCTTCAGGTGTTCGCGCAGCCTGGCCTCGGCTTCGGCCACCTGGCCGCCGGACAGGGCAGCAGCTGCCTGAAGAAGGGCCGGATCGCGGATCGAATGGCGCACGTGCAGGGCGTAAGCGTGGTCGGCGCCCCGGGAGTCGCCGATCGCGCTCAGGTGGTCGCCCAGCGCGAGCCAGGCGCGCGGCAAGTCCGGCTTGAGCGCCACGGCGTGGCGCAGCGCGCGCAGCGCTTCCTCGCCCCGGCCCAACCGGCCCAGGGCCAGGCCGAGCTCCAGCTGTGCCTCCGCCCAGCGCGGTTCGGCGACGCTCAGTGGTCCGAGGATATCGGTAGCCGCGCGGGCATCCCCGCGCGCGGCGTGGGACACGCCCAGCAGCAGAAGGGCCATGGGGTGGTTGCCCACTGCCTTGAGGATTTCGGTCGCCTGTTCGCCAGCCAGCACCGGGTCGGTCGCCATCAAGCGCGACGCATGGCTGAGCGCTTGGTCCAGGGAGCCAGTGGCGGGCGTGGGATTGGACACGGAGGGCGCGATGGCTTCCCGGGGACGCCCGAGGGGAGGGACGCCTTCACTCCGATGTTAGGGTTAATCTGGCGTTAATCACAAGGGCTACGGCCGCTTGCCCCGCGGCGGGGCAGGCGGGGCCGCACTTTGCCGCCCGGGCTATTTCGCCGGCACGGCGGCCACCGGCCGCACCGGGATCGGTGCGTTGCACAGCTCGATGTAGCCCGCGGGGGCGACGTACCAGTCGTCATGGCGATTGCGCCGCGCCTCGGTCACCGCGGCGAAGCTGGGCGAATCGCTGCGCAGCACCTCCAGGTCGGTGCGCTCGGCCGCCGGGACGTCCGCCGCCAGCCGGATCGCGGCGATCGTGGTGCGCTGCTCCGGTTTCTCGTAGAAGCCCAGGGGGCCGGTGCCGCGCGGCATCACCGACAGCTTGTCCATGCCCTGCACGACCCGGCCGACGACTGCGATGTTGCGGTCGAGGTGGCGCGGGGCGTGGCTGGTGATCACGTACAGCCCCGAGCCATTGCCGCTGTCCTGCTCGTTGCCCCGGGCCACGCCGACGGCGCCATAGCAATGGGTGAGCCAGGCCTGGCCGGACCTGGGGTCGCGCCCGACAGGGAAGCTGTTGCTGAAACCGACCTGCGGCGCGTAGCCATCCTTGTCGGGCAGGCGGGTGAACGGCTCGGAGGCCTTGATCGGTGCAGTGAACTCGGGCGCGAGCTTGGCCTTGGCCGCGCCGAAGGGACGGGCCTTGGCTTCGTCTTCTTCCGGGTCGCCCCACTGCACGACGTAGTTGTCCTGCGAACGCAGGATCGCCAGCCCGTCGAAGTAGTGGCTACGCACCAGGGTGCGGATGTTGTCGGCATGCAGGGGCGCGAAGGCCGGCGCCAGTTCGATCACCACGCGGCCCGCCGGCAGCTCGACGTAG
The DNA here is from genome assembly GCA_025352045.1 of Gammaproteobacteria bacterium. Classification (GTDB taxonomy): domain Bacteria; phylum Pseudomonadota; class Gammaproteobacteria; order Xanthomonadales; family Xanthomonadaceae; genus Arenimonas. The sequence goes on from JANXUD010000058.1 coordinate 93,553, forward strand.
AGCGTGTTGTCGGGATCGAGCGGCCGCCACTCGGACGGTTTCGATGCCTTGAGGATGTCGGCGGCCGCGCGCGAATTCTGTTTGGCGGGCGCGGCCTTCGTGGCGGGCTTGGCATCGGCCTTCGGAGGATCCGCGGCCAGCGCCGGGGAGAGCGCGAAGGCGGCGAGCATCGCGGTGGTGAGCAGGCGTCGCGTCATGGTGCACTCCCGGGAAGTTCAGGCGATTCTTGCACGATCCCGCCGCCGGCCACCGCCTGCGCCGCTAGAGCACTTCCAGCGCGACTGTGTTCGGATGCAGGTTGGGGCTGAGGTAGAACTGGGTACCACACGGCACGAAGCCGGCGGCGCGGAACCAGCGCCGGTACGACGCTGCCGGGCGTGCGAGGTAGCCATCCAGGTCGCCGGCGATGTCATCGCCCGCGGCGTACAGTTCGAGCAGGGCGACGCCGTCGCAGAGCTCGGAGAAGCCGCGCAGGCCGCGGCGCAGTTCGGCGGTCGGCACGTAGTGGATCACGTCCGAGCACACCAGCAGGTCGACGGGGGGGCCGAAGCGCAGGTGCTCGAGTTGCCCGAAGCGCGCCAGCGCGATGTTGCGCTTGCGGCCGAAGCGCGACACCGCGTATTCGCTTGGGTCGACGCCCTGGTAGTGCAGGCGCGGGCGCAGCTTGAGCAGGGGCGCGCGCCAGATGCCCTCGCCGCAGCCGACATCCAGCACGCTGCGGATCGGCCGCTGCAGGTAGAACTCCGCCAGCGCCACGGCCATCGCCACCTTGCGCCCGAGGTCGCCCTGGCCGGCCTGCGCGCGCACCTGGTACCAGTGGCGGAAATAGTCGGCGTCGTATCGCTTGGCCGCGTCCCGCGCGCCGGGCGGCGCTGTTGCGCCGCGCACGCCCGCCATCAGCCGATCTGCACCGAACGCATCGAGATCGCGCTGGCGACGTTGTCGTTGAAGAAGCGCACCGGCTCGCCATCGCGCGCCAGGCCGAGTACGTACAGCAGGGGCAGGTAGTGCTCGGGGCTGGGCACCGCGAGCAACGCATCCGAGCCCAGCGTTTCGTAGCCGAGCAGGCCCTCGTGGTGGCCGGTGGCGATGTGCTCGGCGACCTCCTCGTCGAAGCGCAACGCCCAGTCGTAGGGCGTCGGGTCGTTGAAGCGGAACATGCGCAGGTTGTGCACGATGTTGCCGCTGCCGACCACCAGCACGCCTTCGTCGCGCAGCGGCGCGAGCTTCCTGGCCAGGTCGTAATGCCAGGCGCCGGGCTGCAGGCTGGACAGGCTGAGCTGCACGATCGGCACGTCGGCATCGGGGTACATCGGCTGCAGCACGCCCCAGGCCCCGTGGTCCAGCCCCCGCGCGGGATCGGAATGCGCGCGGATGCCCTCGAGCAGTTCGATCACGCGGTGCGCCAGCCAGGGACTGCCCGGTGCGCGGTAACGGACATCGAACAACGCCCTGGGGAATCCGTTGAAGTCGTGGATGGTCTCCGGCCGTTCGTTGCCGGTGACGTACACGCCGCGCGTTTCCCAGTGTGCCGAGATGCACAGGATCGCCTTGGGTTTCCCAAGTTCCGCGCCCAGGGCCTGCCAGCTTCGGCGGAAGGCGTTGTCTTCGATCGCGTTCATCGGCGAGCCGTGGCCCAGGAAGAGGACGGGCAGGGGCGGGGACATGCGGGCAGCCATCGGGAGTTGCCCCCAGCTTACCCGTCGTGCGCGCGGCTTCAAGCGAACCGTCGTGACTTATGGCAGGTTCGCTATAGCTCAGTTGATACTACTGTTCCTTCCACGCTAGCCCCGCCGGGCGGCGACCAACCCAAGGGCCGGTGCATGCACGAGATCGAAGCGCACCTCAAGAAGTTCCAGAAGGAACTCAGCGCCGGCACCGTCTCCCTGGTGCTGCTGGGAGTACTCGGTCGCGCAGGTGAGCCGTTGTACGGCTACCAGATCGCCAAGCGCCTGGAGCGCGAGGGCGAATCCCTGTTTGGCGGCAAGCAGAGCGCCCTGTATCCGGTCCTGCGCAACCTGGACGCCTCCGGCCTGCTGGCGAGCGAGGTGGAGCCCTCGGTCGCCGGCCCGCCGCGACGCTATTACCGCATCACCCCGCTTGGGCGCGAAGTCCTCGACGCCTGGGTCGACAGCTGGACCTCCACGCGCTGCCTGGTCGACAACCTCCTTCAAGGAATTCCGTCATGAGCACCGTCATGAGCACCGTCATGCGCACCGCCATCGCCAGGACCATCCCCGAGTACCTTGACCAGCTGCGCGCCGCACTGGCTGGCGCGGACAAGGCCCTGGTCCAGGACGCGACCTACGACGCCGAGGAGTACCTGCGCTCGGAGTGGGCCGAGCATCCCGAACTCGACGAGGCCGCCCTGCTCGCCGGCGTCGCCGGCAGCTATGGCGCGCCGGAGGAAGTGGCGGCCATCTACCGTGACACCGAGGTGACGGTGAAACAGGCCCTGCGCACGCCCGCACCGGCGCCACGCACCTCGCCCGCCGGCCGCTTTTTCGGCGTGCTCGCCGACCCGCGCGCCTATGCAAGCTTGCTCTACATGCTGCTGTCGCTGGCGACCGGCATCTTCTATTTCACCTGGGCCGTGACCGGCCTGAGCCTGACCGCCGGACTCGCCATCCTGATCGTGGGCATTCCTTTCGCCATCCTGTTCTTCGCCAGCGTTCGCGGCCTGGCCCTGGTGGAGGGCCGCCTGGTGGAGACCATGCTGGGCGAGCGGATGCCTCGCCGTCCGCTCTATGCAGATCGCGGCAAGCCCCTGCTCCAGCGCATCGCGGCGATGTTCACCGACCCGCGCACCTGGTCGACCCTGGTGTACATGCTGGCGATGCTGCCGCTGGGCATCGTCTATTTCACGGTGGTCGTGACGGCCCTCAGCCTGGCGCTGGGCGTGGCGGCGATTCCCTTTGCCCAGGCCTTCGGCGGCTCGGCGTTCCAGTGGGATGGCGTGCCGATCCTGCTGCCGCTGTGGACCGCGCCGCTGACCATCGCCGCGGGCCTGCTGTTGCTGGTGCTGGTGATGCATGGCGCCCGCGGCGTCGGGCGCCTGCACGGGGCCCTGGCCAAGCACCTGCTGGTGAAGTCCGACGGCTGACTCGCCGCGGTGCCGCGCTCAGGCCGCCAGGCGCGGCACCAGGCAGAACAGGCCCCAGAGCAGCAGCACGGCATTGGCCACGATGGCGATAGTGAAGCCGCTGCCGCGATTTCCGGTCGGCCGCACGTAGGCGGCGAGGTACCAGGCGCGACCGAGCAGCCAGGCATAGCCGAGCATGGCGGCCCAGAATGGATTGCAGTAGACCGTTGCCACCCACAGGGCAGGCAGGAACATCACGGTGGCCTCGAGCGTGTTCTGGTGCGCACGGAAGACGCGCTCGAATTCCGGGTTGCCGGTGGTCGTTGGCGCGTGGATGCCGTAGCGGGTGCGCGCCTTGCCGACCAGGTACATGGCGGCGCTGATCAGCGCGACGGTGAGCAGGGTGATCAGCGCGGCTTGTGGGTACATGCGGCTTCCTTGGTGGTCATCGGGGGCGCCGGCCCGTGGCGCGGCGGCTGCGGCACTCTAGCGCCCGCGACTGCGCGCTGCCAGCATGGGCCATGGCCCGCATCCTCCTGCCCCTGCCGGACCGGGACTTCGATACCACCGAAGTCGCGGTGCCGTGGCGCGTGCTGTCCGACGCGGGCCACGAAATCGTGTTCGCCACCGAAGCGGGTGCCGTTGCCGCCTGCGACCCCCTGCTGCTGCGCGGCGTGCTGTTCGGCCAGCTCGGCGCGGCGGCCGACGCGATTGCCTGCTACGACGCGATGATCGCAGGGCAGGCGTTCCGCCGGCCGATCCGCTGGGATGCGATCGGAGCGTCGGCCTTCGACGCCTTGTTGCTGCCCGGTGGGCACGCGTCGGGGATGCGCCAGTACCTGGGCAGCGCACCGCTGCGCGAGCGCGTCGCCGCCTTCGCCATGCTCGGCCGCCCGATCGCCGCGATCTGCCATGGCGTGCTGGTGCTGGCGCGCGCGAGCGATCCCCGCACCGGCGACAGCCTGCTCGCCGGACGCAGCGTCACCTGCCTGCCTCGCTACATGGAGGCGCTGGCCCACGGGCTGACGGCCTGGAAGCTCGGCCGCTATTACCGGACGTATCCGGCCTACGTGGAGCAGGAAGTCCGGCTTGCGGTCGGGCCGCGCGGACAGTTCGTGCGCGGCCCGATCACGCTGGGCAAGCGCGGCGCCGAAGGCGACGACCGCGGGGCGTTCGTCGTGCGCGACGGCGCCTTGCTGACTGCGCGCTGGCCTGGCGATGCCTGGCTGTTCGCCAGACAGCTCGCGGCCATGCTGGACGCGGCAGCGGCGCTCGAAACCGCCGCCTGACGCGCCGCGCCCGCGACCGCGACCGCGCGCGTCACCGGCTAGAACGCGGCTGCATCCAGCGTCATCAGCGACCCAGGACCGGAGCGGATGACCGCCAGCAGCGCCGATGTTTCGGGCAGCAATTTGCTGAAATAGAACCGCGCCGTCGCGAGCTTGCCCTCGAGGAAGGCATCGCGCGCGGGTGCATCGAGCGCGAGCTTCGCCATCCGCGCCCACAGCCAGGCATGGACGTAGTGCCCGAGCAGGCGCAGGTAGGGCGTCGACGCCGCCCCAAGTGCGTCCGGATCCGCGCCCACGTCGGCGGCTACGGAAGCGCTCACTGCCGCGAGCTCCGTATCGAGGGCGCGCAGGGGCGCGGTGAACGCCTGCATCCGCTCGTCGCCCGCCTGCACATCCAGGAAGGCGCCGACCAGCTTGCGCAGCAGGCCCAGCCGCGCGCCGCCGTCGTGCAGGACCTTGCGACCGAGCAGGTCCAGCGCCTGGATGCCATTGGTGCCTTCGTAGATCATGTTGATGCGCGCATCGCGCACCAGTTGCTCCATTCCCCATTCGCGGATGAAGCCATGGCCGCCCAGCACCTGCACGGCCAGGTTGCAGACCTCGAACCCGTTGTCGGTCAGCGCGGCCTTGACCACGGGCGTCAGCAGGGCGATCAGCTCATTGGCCTCGGCGCGTACCGCGGGATCGGGATGCGCATGGGCGCGGTCGGTGAGCTGGGCCACCCAGGTCGCCAGCGCGCGGCCGCCTTCGGTATGCGCCTTGCAGGTGAACAGCATGCGGCGCACGTCGGGGTGGACGATGATCGGGTCGGCCGCCTTGCCCGGGTTGGCGGGACCGGTGGCGGCCCGGCCCTGGATGCGGTCGCGCGCATAGGCGATGGCATTCTGCGTGGCCATCTCCGCCAGTCCCAGCGACTGCATGCCCACGCCGAGGCGCGCGGAATTCATCATCACGAACATCGCCGCAAGGCCCTTGTGCGGCTCGCCGATCAGCCAGCCGCGGGCGCCGTCCAGGTTCATCACGCAGGTGGCGTTGCCGTGGATGCCCATCTTGTGTTCGAGCGAGCCGGCGCGGATGGTGTTGCGGGCGCCGGGCGCGCCGTCGGCATCGGGCAGGAACTTGGGCACCAGGAACAGCGAGATGCCGCGTGTACCGGCCGGCGCGTCGGGCAGGCGCGCCAGCACCAGGTGGATGATGTTTTCCGAGCAGTCGTGTTCGCCGGCGGAGATGAAGATCTTCGTGCCCGTGAGCGCGTATGCACCGTCGCCGGCCGCGTCCGCGCGGGTCTTGATCAGCCCCAGGTCGGTGCCGCACTGCGCCTCGGTCAGGCACATCGTGCCGCTCCATTCGCCCGACACGATCTTCGGCAGGTAGACGCGTTTCTGTTCCTCGTTGCCAAACGCGACCAGGCATTCGTAGGCGCTGTGCGACAGGCCCGAGTACATCAGCCAGGCCTGGTTGGCCGAATTGAGCATTTCGTAGACGCGGTTGTTGACCAGCACCGGCAGGCCCTGGCCGCCGAACGCGGGATCGCAGCTCAGCGCCGGCCAGCCGGCGTCGCCGAACTGGCGGTAGGCATCGCGGAATCCCGGCGGGGCGCTGACATTGCCGTCGGCGTCGATTCGGCAGCCTTCGATGTCGCCGACCGCGTTCAGCGGCTGCACGACGGTGCTGGCGAAGCGCGCCGCTTCCTCGAGCACGGCGTCGATCGTGTCCCTGTCCACGCCGGCGAAGGCGGGCAGGGCCGCCAGGTCGCGCTCGGCTTCGAGCAGGTCGAACATCACGAAGCGCATGTCGCGCAGGGGGGCGGTGTAACTGGGCATGATCGGCTCCGCGAGGATTGGGACGCTCCATACTCGAGCGTATGGCCTCGATTCTAGCCCGCCGCCACGGCTTACGCCACCTCGCCCGCCGCGTGCCCGGACGCCCAGGCCCACTGGAAGTTGTAGCCGCCCAGCCAGCCGGTCACGTCCACCACCTCGCCGATGAAGAACAGGCCCGGCACGGACTTCGATTGCATGGATTGCGAGCTCAGCCCCTCGGTGTCCACGCCGCCGAGGGTGACCTCGGCCGTGCGGTAGCCTTCCGTTCCGCTGGCCACGATCGGCCAGTCGGCAAGTTGGGCGGCGATGGCTTCGAGTTCGCGCGGGTCCAGCTGGCGCATCGGCTTGCTGCCGAAGCTGCGCTCGCACAGGCGTTCGGCCAGGCGGCGCGGCAGCAGCCCGGACAGGACGGTGCGAAGTTCAGCGGCCGGGTGCGCGACCTGCTGCGCACGCAGCACCTGCGTTGCATCCTGCGCCGGCAGGAGGTCGAGCCGCAGTCCAGCCCCCGGCTGCCAGTAGCTGGAGACCTGCAGGATCGCCGGACCGCTCAGCCCGCGATGGGTCAACAACATGGCGTTGTCGAAGCGCGCCTTGCCGCAGCGTGCGGACACCGGCAGCGACAGGCCGGCCAGGTCCGCGTAGTACGCGAGGTGCGAGCCGCTGAGCGTGAGCGGCACCAGTCCCGCGCGCAGCGGCAGCACGCGGTGCCCAAACTGCCGGGCCAATTCATGACCAAAGCCGCTCCCGCCCAAGCTGGGGATGGACAGGCCGCCGCTGGCCACGACGACGGACTCGCAGCGGACCCGCCCGGCGCTGGTCTCGCTGGAGAAACGGCCCTCCTCGTCGCGGGCGATGCGGCCGATCTCCACGCCGGTTTCGATGCGCACGCCGGAGGCTTCGCATTCGGCCAGCAGCATCGCCAGGATCTGTTTCGAGCTGTCGTCGCAGAACAACTGGCCGAGTTCCTTCTCGTGCCAGGCGATGCCGTGCGCGTCCACCAGGGCGAGGAAGTCGGCCGGTGTGTAGCGGGCCAGGGCGCTCTTGCAGAAATGCGGGTTGGCCGACAGGAAGTTGGCCGGGCTGGTGCTGGTATTGGTGAAGTTGCAGCGCCCGCCGCCCGACATCAGGATCTTCTTGCCGCAGCGGTTGGCGCGTTCGAGCACTCGCACCCGCCGGCCGCGCCGGCCGGCGGCGATCGCGCACATCAGGCCGGCGGCGCCGCCGCCGACCACCAGGACATCGCAGTCCCGCGCACTGCCAGCCAACTCAGAGCTTGACCAGCTGCTTGCCGAAGTTGGCGCCCGTATAGAGGCGACGCAGCGCTTCGGGAAAGTGTTCCATCCCGTCCACCACGTCCAGGCGGCTGCCGAGCTTGCCGGCCTGCACCCAGGGCGTCATCGCGGCGATCGCTTCGCCGGCGCGATGCAGGTAGTCGATCACCACGAACCCCTCCATCCGCCCGCGCGCCGCGATCAGCGACAGGTAGTTGACCGGGCCCCGGGTCCCGCTGCCTGCGTTGTACTGCGAGATGCCGCCGCACAGGACGATGCGCGCGTGCATCTTCAGGCGCTTGAGCACGGCGTCCAGGATGTCGCCGCCGACGTTGTCGAAATACACGTCCACGCCGTCCGGGCAATGCTGGCGCAGGGCCTTGGACACATCCTCGTTCTTGTAGTCGATCGCCGCATCCGCGCCGAGTTCCTCGTGCACGAAGCGACACTTGTCGGCACCGCCGGCGATGCCGACCACGGTCATGCCCAGGGCCTTGCCGATCTGCACGACGGCAGAACCGACCGCGCCGGCCGCCGCCGAGACCACCAGCACCTCGCCCGGCTTGGGTTTGCCGATGTCGATCAGGCCGAAATAGGCGGTCAAGCCGGTGGCGCCGAACAGGCTCAGGGCCCAGCCAGGGTGCGGCAGGGCGGAGGCGTCGAAGCGCTGCATGCCCTTGCCGTCGGACACGAGCGTTTCCTGCACGCCGGTCATGCCGCTGACCCAGGTGCCGACCGGGAACTTGTCGTTGCGCGATTCGAGGACTTCGCCGATGCCGGCCGAGCGCATCACCTCGCCCAGCGCGACCGGCGGCCAATACGACTTGGCCTCGGTCATCCACACGCGCATGGCGGGGTCGATGGACAGGTAGCGCACCGCGATCCGCACCTGGCCGTCTTCGAGCGCCGCGTCATCGCGCGTGCGCAGTTCGAAATCGGAATCCTTGGGCAGGCCCTCGGGGCGGGCGGCCAGGTGCAACGCACGCGTGCTGGACATCGATGCATCCTCGTCTGGCCCGTGGCGGGCAGGGGAGGCCATCATACGGCGGGCTGGCGCTTACTCCGAAGCAGGACCCTTGCGGTGCGGCTTCGGCTTGGGCTTGCCCTGGCCGAAGGGCTTGTCCTTGAAATCGCGTTTGGCCGCCAACGGCTTCTTGGGCGGGAAGCGGCCCGGGCCGTCGCGGTCCGCGCGCGGCGGGAATCCGCCGGCGCCACCGGGGCCCGCAGGCCGCGGCCGGGAGGGCTTGCGACCGGCGCTATCGGGCGCCTCGCCATCGCGGGTGATGCGCAACTGCTGGCCGGCGCACCACACGGTCTTGAGGTGGCCCAGCACGTCCGCCGGCATGCCCGAGGGCAGGTCGACCAGCGCGTGGTCCTCGAAGATCTCGATGCGGCCGATGTGCCGGGCTTCGAGGCCGGCTTCGTTGGCGATCGCGCCGACGATGTTGCCCGGCTTCACGCCATCGTCATAGCCGACTTCGATGCGGAAGGTTTCCAGGCCGGCGTCCGGCGTGTGCGCGGAGCGCTCCTTGCGGACGCGATCAGGGGCGGGGCGGTCGAAGGCGGGGCGCTCGGGGCGCTCCCCATGCCCGAAGCGTTCGATGCGCGGCGCGTCGTCGTGCCCGGCCGCTGCAGCGTGGCCGGCATGCGGTGCATGGGCTGCATGCGTTGCGTGCGCCGGGTGGGGATCATGCGCCGCGCGGGGTGCGTGCGCGGGTTGGCCGTCGTGGCTGCGCGCCGCGGGCGCGCGGCCTTCGAAGCGTGATGGCTTCTCGCCACGATCCGCGCGCGCCCCGTGCGGGCGCTCGTCGGGGATGCGCTCGAAGCGCGGCTGGTGCTTGGGCGCCTCCAGCAGCAGGGGCGTGTCGCCGCGGAACATCTTGGCCAGCGCCGCCGCGATCTCGACCGCAGGCACGTTGTTGGCCTGCTCGTAGTCCTCGATCAGGCGCTGGAACAGGCCCAAGTCGCCGCCCGTGAGGGTGTCGGTGATCTGCTGCTTGAACTTGGCGACGCGCACGTCGTTGACGGCAGCGATGGTCGGCAGCTCCATCGGCGTGATCGGCTGGCGGGTGGCGCGCTCGATCGCGCGCAGGAGATTGCGTTCGCGCGGCGCGATAAACAGGATCGCCTCGCCGCTGCGGCCGGCACGGCCGGTGCGGCCGATCCGGTGCACGTAGCTTTCGGTGTCGTAGGGCACGTCGTAGTTGAGCACGTGGCTGATGCGGTCC
>JANXUD010000038.1 GCA_025352045.1 Gammaproteobacteria bacterium
GGACCCCCGCTGCTGGAATCGTGCCATTGGGCTGGCCGTTGGTGCCCAGCGGGTAGATGAGCCGGGTCTCGTTGCTCTCGACGCTCTTGTCGCGCTTGGTGACATTCACGCCAAAGGTGATGCCGCTGATCGGTCCATCGAAGGAGCGGTTGGCGGTCAGCTTCAGCGTCTTGATCTCGTCATTCACGTGCGGGCTGCGGATGACGCCGGTCCACTGGTGGTCACCGGGCACGTAGTCGAATCCGATCACGTCGCCGAAGTGGATGTTGGCCGGATTGGACAGGAAGCCGGGCGTCAGCGGCGTGACGGATTGGGCGCCGCCGTCGACCGGGATATTCCAACTGAAGGGACCGTAGGCCCAGGTATTGGCCGCATTGTTCCAGGGACCGGCATAGACTTCCTCGTACTTCTCGTCGCGGATGTCGCGCGAGAAGCTCAGGTCGGCCACCGCGGTCCACTCGTCACTGAACTTCCACGACGTATTCCAACCGACCGCGAAGATCTTGTCCTTGCGCCTGGTGTCGTAGTTGGTCGTCGTGGTCGGCAGCGCGCTCGCAGTGGCGGTGGTGGCATAGGTGTTGTCGCCGACCTGGGTGAGGCCGACATTGGTCAAGGTGTTCTGGGCATTCGGCCCACCGTAAAGCGCGCCCCAGGTGGCGAACATGTTCTCGGTAAGCTTGCCGCCGACCTCATGCGTATCGAACTTCGAGTAGTACAGGTCGAGTTCGCTGTGCACATCCTCGTTGGGCTGCCACTCCAGCACCGCCATCAGGCCATCGCGGGTGTTGGACTTGGTGGAACCGGTCCCGGTCCAGAACATCGGCAACAGGGCGCCGTTCTGGGGATGGCCGCAGCAGTACTGGGGAGGATTGCTCTTGAGCGAATCCGGGATGCCATTGACCGGAAGTCCGAACACGGAATAGTCACCGTACTGGTCGAGCTCGGTGAGCCTGAGCTGGGACGTGGTCTGCAGGTGGGCGAAGCCGAGCGCGATGCCGAAGGTGTTGTCCGCAAACTGGTTCACGTACGACGCGCTGAAGCGCTTGCCCAGCCGCCCGGCGACGTCTTCCACCACGGTATTGGTCGAATTCTGTTCGACGCGCGCGTTCACTGCGATCTGGCGGCCGCGGGTATCGAGCGGGCGGCGCGCCCGCAGGTCGACGGTTCCCGACAAACCCTGCCCGATCAGCGCGGCGTTGGGCGTCTTGTACACCGTGGCCGAACCGATCAGTTCGGAGGGGAATTGGTCGTACTCGACCGCGCGGCCGTCGTTCGAGCTGACGATCTCGCGGCCGTTCAACAGCGCGCCCGAGAAGGCCGGCGACAGGCCGCGGATGGAGATCACGTTGACGCGGCCATCGGCACCGCGCTGGCCGGTCAGGCCCGGCAGGCGCGCCAGCGACTCGGCAACGCTGGCGTCGGGCAGCTTGCCGATGTCTTCGGCCGACACCACTTCCACGATGGAGTTGGACTCCTTCTTCTTGTCGATCGAGGTTTCGATCGAGAAGCGGATGCCCTTGACGACAACGGCCTCCAGTTTGGCCGGCTCGGACTTGGTGCCCGGCGCCTTGGCAGCTGCCGCGTCTGCTTTCTGTTTTGCCTCGGCGGCTTTCTTTGCAGCCGCGTCCTGGTCCGTCGAGACGGCTTCCTGGGCAAAGGCTGGATGCGACAGTGCCAGCAGCAACGCAGTCGTCAGGACCCGCTGCTTCGGAAAATTGTTCACCGTTGTCATGGAATCTCCCCTCCCAGGATTTTCATGGATGGCTGCGCCCGGGTCCCCTTGGACTCTCCTGCCGCCACATGTCGGAGCATTCGACCCTTAAATGACAGCGTTGTCAACAATTGTTCAAATCCCGTTGGGCGGGCGGCTTCCGGCCCGGAAATGCTGCACCGCAGCGTAGGGTTTCCGGCCGGGCGAGTGCGGAATGCGCCTGCATCCGACGCGGAATCGCGGGGGCGGCCGGCAAGGGTTCATCGGCAACCCGCGTGCCGGGGACGCCTATCGCGGACCGAGGGACGAGCACGGCCGACAGCGTTGTCAGGCCGCGCGCCTGGAACCGCGGCCGACCGGCTTGGTCAGGACATCAGCTTGCGGTGCGCCCGCACCGACATCACGACGCCGAAGCCGGCCAGCAGCGAGACCGCCGACGTCCCGCCGTAGCTCAACAGCGGCATCGGCACGCCGACCACGGGCAGCAGGCCGACCACCATGCTGCCGTTGACCAGCACGTACACCGAAAACGTCATTGCCAGGGCTCCCGCCAGCAACCGCGAATACCCGTCGCGCGCATTGGCCGCGATCCAGAGGCTGCGCCCGACGATGAACAGGTAGAGCGCGAACACCAGGCTCACGCCGATCCATCCCCATTCCTCCGACAGCACCGAGAAGGCGAAGTCGGTGGTGTGCTCGGGCAGGAAGTTCAGGTGCGCCTGGCTGCCCTGGCCGAAGCCCTTGCCCACCCAGCCGCCCGAGCCGATCGCGATCTTGGACTGGATGATGTTCCAGCCCGCGCCGAGCGGATCGGACTCCGGGTTGAGGAACATCAGGATGCGGTCCTTCTGGTACGGCATCAGGAACAGCCACGCCACCGGCATGGCGCCGATGCCGAGTCCGGCGAACAATCCAATCCGCCACCAGGCGATGCCGGAGAGGAACAGGGTGAATGCGCCCGAGGCCGCGACCAGCATGCCGGTGCCCAGGTCGGGCTGCAGGATGATCAGGCCCACGGGCACGCCGATGATCAGCGCGCAGACCAGCAGGCTGCCCCAGCGCGGCGGCAGCACCACGCGGTGCAGGTACCAGGCCACCATCATCGGCACCGTGATCTTGAGCAGCTCGCCCGGTTGCAGGTAGAACACGCCCAGGTTGATCCACAGCCGCGCACTGCGTCCATGGCCGAAGGCGAACACCAGCGGCAGCAGCGCCATGGTCGCGGCGAACACGATAGGCGTCCAGATCCGCAGGCGCCCGGGCGACACCCGCGACAGCAGGATCATCACGCCGATGCCCGCGGCGAACCGCGCACCCTGGGCGATGACCACATGCATGTCGCCGCCGCCTGCGCTGGCCTGCACGATCAGGCTGGCCGCCATCACCGCGCACAGTGCGGACAGCAGCGGCCAGTCCACCTTGTCCAGG
>JANXUD010000083.1 GCA_025352045.1 Gammaproteobacteria bacterium
CGTGGAGGTTGTCGATCTCGAGCATGGTCATGGGGTGGCGTGCGCGGCACGCGGTTCGATGTGGGAGGGCAGGCGGCGCAAGGCCACGTAGGTGAAGGCCTGGGTCGCGCCAGTCGGCGTGGCGTGCAACTCGCGCGTGCATTCGAGTGGTTCGAACGCGCCGCCGAAGCGCGCAACCAGCGACGGCGCGTCGTAGCGCTGCACGGGCATGCCGCTGCAGCGTTCCGGCCCGTCCGCGGCGAAGGTGGCGACGATCGCGACGCCGCCGGGGCGGAGGCTGCGCGCGGCAAGTGCGACATACGCGGCCTGTTCGCTTGTGTCGACCAGGAAATGGAAGACCGCGCGGTCGTGCCAGAGTGCGTAATGCGATTGGCGCAGGTCGGCGCCCAGGATGTCGGACTCGATCCAGTGCACCGCCCCGGCCGCGCTGTCGCCGCGCGCGGCGGCCAGGCGCGAGCGCGATTGCTGCAAGGCCTCGGCGCTGACATCGAGCACGGACAGGTCGCGGTATCCGGCCGCGGCCAGGTCGTCAACCAGGGTGGAGCGCCCGCCGCCGACGTCCAGCACCGGGCCATCGCGATCGAAGGCATGCGCGGCGATGAGTCGCAGCGATTCGTCCAGCCGTGGCCGGTACCAGCTGACCTGGTCCTCGGCCTTCGACCGATGGACGCCCTGCCAATGCTCGCGCGTGGCCGCGTTCACCCGATCGCGCCCTCGAGGCTGACTTCCAGCAGCTTCTTGGCCTCGACCGCGAACTCCATCGGCAACTCGCGGAACACCTGCTTGCAGAAGCCGTCGACGATCATCGACACCGCATCCTCCGCGCCGATCCCGCGCGAGCGGCAATAGAACAACTGGTCGTCGCTGATCTTGGACGTGGTCGCCTCGTGCTCTACCGTGGCCGAGGGATGCTTCACCTCGATGTAGGGGAAGGTGTGGGCGCCGCACTGCTTGCCGATCAGCAGGGAATCGCACTGGGTGTGGTTGCGCGCGCCGATCGCGGTCTTCTCCACCTTGACCAGGCCGCGGTAGGTGTTCTGGCCGCGCCCGGCGCTGACCCCCTTGGACACGATCTTGGACTTGGTGCGCGCACCGATGTGGATCATCTTGGTACCGGTGTCGGCCTGCTGGCGGTGATGGGTCAGCGCGACCGAATGGAACTCGCCGACCGAATCGTCGCCGCGCAGCACGCAACTCGGATACTTCCAGGTGATCGCCGAGCCGGTCTCGACCTGGGTCCAGCTGATCTTCGAGCGCGCGCCACGGCACTCGCCGCGCTTGGTGACGAAGTTGTAGATGCCGCCGACGCCGTTCTCGTCGCCCGGATACCAGTTCTGCACGGTCGAGTACTTGATGTCGGCGTCCTCCAGCGCCACCAGTTCCACTACCGCGGCGTGCAGCTGGTTCTCGTCGCGCATCGGCGCGGTGCAGCCCTCCAGGTAGCTGACCTGCGCCTTCTCGGCGCAGATGATGAGGGTGCGCTCGAACTGGCCGGTGTCGCGGGCATTGATGCGGAAGTAGGTGCTCAGCTCCATCGGGCAGCGCACGCCGGGCGGCACGTAGACGAAGCTGCCATCGGAAAACACCGCCGAGTTCAGCGCGGCGAAGTAGTTGTCGCCCGGAGGCACCACGCTGCCCAGGTATTGCCGGACCAGCTCGGGGTGCTCCTTCACGGCCTCGGAAAACGAACTGAAGATCACGCCCTTTTCGGCAAGTTCCTTCTTGAAGGTGGTGCCGACCGATACCGAGTCGTATACCGCATCCACGGCCACGCCGGCCAGGCGGGCGCGCTCGTGCAGGGGGACGCCCAGCTTCTCGTAGGTTTCCAGCAGCTTGGGATCGACGTCGTCCAGCGAGGCATAGAGCTTCTTCGGTGCGGCGAAGTAGCGGATGGCCTGCAGGTCGATCGGCGCGATTTCCAGCTTGGCCCAGTCCGGCATCGGCATGGTCAGCCAGTGGCGGTAGGCTTGCAGGCGCCACTCCAGCAGCCACGCAGGCTCTCCCTTGCGCGCTGAGATCCAGCGCACCACGCCTTCGTCCAGGCCGGGCGGCAGGGTGTCGCTCTCGATGTCGGTGACGAAGCCGGCATCGTAGTTGCGCGCCAGCGCGCGTTCGATTTCGAGGTTTTCGCCAACCACGGGCCTACTCCGCCGCCAACTGGACGGGGATCGCGCGCCGCGCCGGGCGCGGGCCGGGCAGGGGGTCGCGCATCTGGGCCAGGCTGATGCCGCGCAGCGCCTCGGCCACGACCTCGTTGATGTGCCGCCAGTTGCCGCGCACGCCGCAGTGCGACTCCAGCGTGCAGGCGCTGTGCTCGCCCGAGCATTCGGTGACGCCGAGCGGGCCTTCGATCGCCTCGACGATCTCGATCAGCGTGATGGCCTCGGCCGGACGCGCCAGGCGATAGCCGCCCGCGCTCCCGCGGAAGGCCTCGACCAGGCCGGCATGGGCCAGGGGCTTGAGCACCTTGCTCACCGTCGGCAGCTCGAGCCGGGCGCGTTCCGCCAGGCCGGCGGCACTGAGCACCGGCTCCGGGCCGTCGGCCAGGGCCGTGAGGACGAGCGTCGCGTAATCGGTGAGCTTGGTGACGCGGAGCATTGGGTCGGACCGGTCGGAGCAATCAGTACCGAAATTGTACTATATGGTCGCCGGGCGCTCAACACTGACCCATGGCGGCAGTTCCGGACCGGGCGCGATGTCGCGGCCGACACGCGTCGCGCGAGCCTGCGATGCAGAGCACGCGTTCAGTTAATTTCGGCGACAATGCCCGCCCCAATCCTGCCCGATCCCCGATGCCCGCCAAGATCACCACCCGCCGCTCGACTATCCACGGCAACGGCATGTTCGCCGTCGCCCAGATCCGCAAGGGCGAACGCCTCATCCAGTACAAGGGCAGGCACCGCACGCACAAGGCGGTCGATCGCCTGTACGCCGACGAACTCGAGACCGGCCACACCTTCCTGTTCACGCTCAATGACAACTACGTCATCGACGCGAACGAAGACGGCAACGACGCGCGCTGGATCAACCACAGCTGCGACCCGAACTGCGAGGCTGTCACCGTCGAGGACGAGGATGAGGATCCCAACCTCGACCAGGTGTGGATCGATGCGAGGCGTGCGATCCGGCCCGGGGAGGAGTTGACCTACAACTACGGCATCGTGCTCGACGAGCCGCACACCGCCGCCTTGAAGAAGCTCTGGGCCTGCCACTGCGGCTCGCCCAAGTGCACCGGCACGATGCTGCAGCCCAAGCGTAACCGTGGCTGAGTTCACCGTCATGCACGCTCCAAGCTGGTACCTGGCGCTCTGGGGACAAGTGTCCGCCAGGGCCTGGCTGGGCGCGCTGGTGGCGCTTTTCATGGTCGCGGTGTTGATCCCGGTGCTCCGCCCGGCCGCGGTGCGGCTGGGCCTGACCGACCATCCGGGCGGACGCAAGCAGCACGCGCTTCCCACGCCGATGCACGGCGGCCTGTGCATCCTGCTGGCGATGGTGGCCACCGCAGCGATCTTCAACGACCTGCGTTCCAGCGCCATGGTCGCCTTTTACCTCGGGGGTGGCCTGCTGCTGCTGGTCGGCATCCTTGACGACCGCTTCGACTTGAACTGGAAGTTGCGCATTGGCGCCCAGGCCGTGGCGGCGATCATCATGATGTACATCGGCGGCGTGTCGGTGCAGCAACTGGCCGACGTGGTCGGGGTGCATTCGTTCCCGATCGGACTGCTGTCGCTGCCGGTGACCGTGTTCGTGGTCGTGGGCATGATCAATGCCCTCAACATGTCGGACGGCGTGGACGGCCTGGCCGGCGGTCAGGCGCTGGTGTCCATGCTGCTGTTCGCCTGCTTCGCGCTGTATGCGGGCAACGTGGTGACGGCGGAGCGCCTGGTCATCACCGCCGGCGCCATCATCGGTTTCCTGGTCTGGAACATGCGCCGTCCAGGCCAGCCACGGGCCCAGGTGTTCCTGGGCGACGCCGGCAGCACGGTGCTGGGCTTCATGATCGCCTGGGCTTCGATCCGCCTGAGCCAGAACGCCTGGCATCCCGTTTCGCCGGTGCTGGGGCCGTGGACGATCGCGATCCCGCTGGTGGATTGCTGCTCGCTGATCCTGCGTCGCTGGCGCCAGGGCCGCTCACCCTTTGCCGCCGACCGCGACCACCTGCACCACCTGCTCCTCGACGCCGGGTATTCGCCCCGCACCGTGACCCTGGGCCTGATGGCGGTCTCGGCCTTTCTTGGGCTGTCCGCGGCCGTCGCGCTGAAACTGGGCATCTACCGGCCGCTGCTGGTGCTGCTGTTCTTCGGCCTGATCGCGCTGCACTACCACCTCACGTCGGACCGCGAGCGTGCCGTCGCCTTCCTGCGCCGCCTGTCCCTGGCCGGGCGGCAGACGCCGGCGAGTTCGGCATGAGCGCGACGGCCGGCATGGTGGACCTGCACTGCCACATGCTTCCCGGCATCGACGACGGCGCGCCCGACCTGGCCGTGGCCCTGGCGATGGCCCGCTGCGCGGTGGCCGACGGCATCCGGGTGACCGCCTGCACGCCGCACATCTATCCGGGCATGTACGAGAACGACCGCGACGGCATCCTGTCGGCGATCACCGCCTTCCAGGCCGAGCTGGACCGGGAGGGCATCGACCTGCGCCTGGTGGTTGGCGCCGACACCCACCTGGCGCCCGACCTGGTCGCCAACCTGCGCGCCGGCAAGGTGCCGACCCTCAACAACACCCGCTACCTCCTGCTTGAGCCGCCGCACCACACCGCGCCGCCGCGCTTCGAGGACTCGATCTTCCAGCTGATGACCGCTGGAATCGTGCCGGTCGTCACGCATCCGGAGCGGCTGTCCTGGATCGAGGGCAACTACGAGGCCTTCGCGCGCGTGGTGCGCGGTGGCGCCTGGATGCAGGTGACCGCCGGCAGCCTGACCGGGCGCTTTGGCAAGCGGCCGAAATACTGGGCCGAGCGGATGCTGGACGAGGGCCTGGTGCATATCCTGGCGACCGACTCGCACCACATCGACCGTCGTCCGCCGCTGCTTGCCGAGGGCCGCGATGCCGCCGCCAGGCGGGTCGGCGCCGCGGAGGCGGGGCATCTGGTGCAGACGCGCCCGCAGGGCATCCTGGACGATATTGCGCCCAGCCAGCTGCCGCCCCTGCCTGAACGCGGCCTTGCTTCCAGCGGCCGTCCCTTTTGGCGGCGCTGGTTTGCTACCGCATAATCCCAAGTCCCTGAGTCTGCTGGAACCATCCATGGCTGTCCGCGCCTTGCTCCGCCTTGCCCTCTGCCTGTTGCTGGCGGGCTCGCTGTCGGCCTGTGCCAGTTCGCCGTCGATGAAGTCGGGCACCAGCCGCGCGGTCGCCACGTCCACCGCCTCCATGGGCCCGCCCGACAGTTCGACGGCCGTGGGCGCCTACAAGGGCGTGTCGGAGTACCGAATCGGCGGCCAGGACCTGATCGAGATCAGCGTGTTCCAGGT
>JANXUD010000092.1 GCA_025352045.1 Gammaproteobacteria bacterium
CAGGAGCAGGGACAGGGCGGCCGGGGTCATGCCGGGGATGCGTTCGGCCTGGCCGAGGGTCTCCGGCTGCACCGCCGCCAGCTTGCCCTGCAGTTCAGCCGATAGGCCGGGGATGCCATTGAAGGCGAATCCCGGTGGAAAGCGGGTGCCTTCGTGGCGCTGCCGGAGCGCGATGTCCTCGTCCTGCCGTTGCAGGTAGCCAGCATATTTCGCACCGATCTCGACCTGTTCGGCAACTTTGGCCTCGGCTACCGGCGGCCCGAAGCCATCGACGGCGGTCAGGGCGCGGTATCCGATCTCGGGTCGGCGCAGCAGGTCATAGGCCGTGCTCTCGCGGGACAGGGTCACCCCGCAACCGGCGGCCAGGGACGCGCCGAGGGCGTTGTTCGGCGCCGCCCACAGCGCGCCCAGCCGCGCCGTCTCGGCCTCCACCGCCTCGCGCTTGGCCGCGAAATGCGCCCAGCGCGCGTCGTCCACCAGCCCCAGCTCGCGCCCGAGCGGCGTCAGGCGCGCGTCGGCATTGTCCTCGCGCAACTGCAGCCGATACTCGGCGCGGCTGGTGAACATGCGGTAGGGCTCGGTGGTGCCGCGCGTGCACAGATCATCGATCAGCACGCCGACATAGGCCTGGTCGCGGCGCGGCGCCCAGGCGTCGAGGCCGCGCACTCGGCGGGCCGCATTGAGCCCGGCCACCAGTCCCTGCGCCGCCGCTTCCTCGTAGCCGGTGGTGCCGTTGATCTGTCCGGCGAAGAACAACCCGGCCACCGCCTTGGTCTCGAGCGAGGCCTTCAGCCCGCGCGGATCGAAGTAGTCGTATTCGATCGCATAGCCGGGCCGGGTGATGTGCGCATGCTCGAAGCCGGCGATCGAACGCACCAGCGCCTCCTGCACGTCGAAGGGCAGGGAGGTCGAGATGCCGTTGGGATACACCTCGTGCGTGTCCAGGCCTTCGGGCTCGACGAAGATCTGGTGCGCGTCCTTGTCGGCGAAGCGCACGATCTTGTCTTCGATCGAAGGGCAATAGCGCGGGCCGACGCCTTCGATGACGCCCGAGTACAGCGGCGAGCGGTCCAGCCCCGCGCGGATGATCTCGTGGGTGCGCGCGGATGTGTGCGTGATCCAGCAGCTGCGCTGCGCCGGATGTTCGTCGCCGCGGGACAGGTACGAGAACGCGGGGATCGGGCTGTCCCCGGGTTGCTCGACCAGTTTCGAGTAGTCGATTGTGCGGCCGTCGATGCGCGGCGGCGTGCCGGTCTTCAGGCGATCCACCACGAAGGGCCCGTCGCGCAGCCGCTGCGCCAGGGCGGTCGCCGGCGGCTCGCCGGCGCGGCCCCCGGCGTGCTGCGTCAGGCCGACGTGGATGCGGCCGGCAAGGAACGTCCCTGCCGTCAGCACGACCGCGCCGGCATCGAAACGCAGCCCGCTGGCGGTCAGTACGCCGCGCACCTGGTCGCCCGCGATGATGATGTCGTCCACCGCCTGCTGGAACAGCCACAGGTTGGGCTGGTCCTCGACGATGCGGCGGATGGCCGCCTTGTAGAGCAGGCGATCGGCCTGCGCGCGGGTCGCGCGCACGGCCGGACCCTTCGATGCATTGAGCGTGCGCCACTGGATGCCGGCGCGATCCGCGGCCCGGCCCATCGCGCCGCCGAGCGCATCGATTTCCTTGACCAGGTGGCCCTTGCCGATGCCGCCGATGGCCGGGTTGCAGCTCATCGCCCCGATGGTCTCGAGGCTGTGCGTGAGCAGCAGGGTGCGCGCGCCCGCGCGCGCAGACGCCAGCGCGGCTTCGGTGCCGGCATGGCCGCCACCGATGACGATGACCTCGAAGCGATCGGGCTGGGCGTCCATGGGGCGCGCATTGTCCCCCAGCGGCGCAGCCCCGGCCAGACGTCGCCGAGGTTGGCACGGAACCTGCATCAGACCCCCTGCACCCAACGCGGCCAAACGCCGGGGGGCGTCGACGGATCCGAAAGGATCGCTGTCACGGCTGCGTGGGAACGCTGGCTGGGAACTCCGGGGGGAGTTCCCAGCTTTTTTTGCCTGTTTTTCGGGGTGGCCGCGATTCGCTCCGGTCACAAAGTGACGCGGCGAGTCAGATCCGGTAACTGGCCCGGCCAGTTCCGAGTCCACGTGGGCGACACGGAGGCGTCAGTCGCCGCGGTCCCGACGGCGGGCGCGGGGCGTGCTGTCGCCGTCGCTGCTGGTCGATGCCCGGCCGCCGCCGTCGCCGCGGCCGCCGCTGCTGCGCTCGCCGCCGCCACTGCTGCTGCTGCGCTCGCTGCGGTCGGAACGCTCCGGCCAGGAGGGGCTGAACGGCGAAGGACGCGGGCGCAGCAGGATCGGCGCCCCGCTCGGCTGCGGCCGGATCAGGTGGCGGTGCAGCGCGCGTTCGTCGGGACGTCCATCGTCGTTGCCATCGGCGAAGTGGCCGTCGGCATCGGTCTCCGCCGACCAGCCATCGCGCCCGCCAGTCCCGGCAAGTCCATCGCCCGCGCTGCCGGGCGATGACTGCGTGCCCTGCAGCGGCGGCGGACGCCGATGCTGCGGTGGACGCCAGGCAATCGATCCACCGCGATAGCCCCAGGGATCGTGGAAGCCGCCCCAGCCCCCGAAGCTCAACCACAAGCCGGTGCCAAACCCGCCGCCGCCGTAGTAGGCGCTGCCGAAGTCGTCGTACCAGCCCGCCGGGCAGTAGCGATAGCGCACAGAGCAATAGCCACCGCCGCCGCCATACCAGTTCGGGCCAAACACGAAGGGATCGTAGAGCGGGCCGTAGAACGGATCGTAGAAGGGGTCATACCCACCGTCGTACGCCCAGTCGTCGGACTGGTCGCGCGCGACGTAGTAGTCGCCGTAGCCGTCGCGGGCCGGCGCGTAATAACCGCCGTCCTGGTAGACCAGGCCGTTCATGCCGGGATCGGTCGCGCAGCCTCCCAGCCCCAGCGCAAGCGCCGCGACCATCGTTGCCAGCTTGGTGTTCATGCTCGCCCCCTCGTCTTGTCCACAGTGTCCCCGCCAACGGTGAATTGGCGCTTAACCGAAGCCCGGATGCTATCGTGCGCGGCCATGCCAACATACGCCGAACCAGCCCCTTCCTACGACGACGTGCTGGCGGCCGCGGCGCGGATCGCCCCGCATGCCCGGATCACGCCGGTGCTGCGCTCCCGGTCGCTGGACGCCATCGCCGGGGCACAGCTGCACTTCAAGTGCGAGAACCTGCAACGGGTCGGCGCGTTCAAGTTCCGCGGCGCCTGCAACGCGGTGTGGTCGCTCGACGACGCCACGGCCGCGCGCGGCGTGCTTACCCATTCCTCCGGCAACCACGGCGCGGCACTGGCGCTGGCCGCGCGCACCCGCGGCATCCCCGCGCATGTCGTGGTGCCCGAGGGCGCGGTGCCGGCAAAACTGGCCGCGATCCGCGCCGCTGGCGCGAGCCTGGAAACCTGCGCGCCGACGATGGCCGCGCGCGAGGCCGCGGCCGTCGCCCTGCAAGCGCGTACCGGCGGCACCCTGGTGCATCCGTTCACCGATCCGGCCGTGATCGGCGGCCAGGGCACGGCGGCGCTCGAACTGCTGCGCGCCGCGCCGGGCCTGGACCTGTTGCTGGTGCCGGTCGGCGGCGGCGGATTGATCGGCGGCACCGCGATCGCCGCCGCAGGCGCGGCGCCGGGCACCCGCGTGCTCGGCGCGGAGCCCGAGGGCGCGGCGGATGCGTTTGAATCGCTGCGGCGCGGCACCCGCGTCACCGACCTGGTCGCCGACACCATCTGCGACGGGCTGCGCGGCATCGTGGGCGCCGTCAACCTGGAGTTGATGCGCAGGCATGGCGTCGAGGTGCTGCTGGTCAGCGACGCCGAAACGCTGGCAGCGATGCGCCTGCTCTGGGAACGCCTGAAGTTGCTGGTGGAACCGTCCAGCGCCACCGTGCTGGCTGCCGTGCTGCGTTACCCCGAACGTTTCGCCGGCCGGCAGGTCGGCATCATCCTGTCCGGCGGCAACGTGGACCTCGACGCGCGCTTCGGCGCACCCCTCTGAGGCGGGCGCGCGTCGGCGCGGAAACTCAGGCCGCTGGCGCTGGGGCCGGCATGTCGCTGTTCCAGATATCGTGGGTCATTCGCCATTGGCCTTTCTCCCGGCGCCAGGCTTCGATCCACTTGCCATGGTCCACGTCCTTGCCCGAGGCGTCGCGGATGATGTAGTTGCCGCTCTTGATCCCGATGTCACCCTGCACGCGCGAAGACAAGACGGTGTCCCGAACCGTGAGCTTGAGCGCCAGGAAGTCCTTCAGGAACCCCTGGATCGCCGTCCGGCCTTTCAAGCGCGGGCCGTTCGGCGGCATGATCTCGCCGTCGGAGGTGAACATGTCTGCCAGGGCCGCCGCGTCGGCGCGCGCGACGGCGGCTTCGAAGCGCTCGCTGGTGCCGGCGAGCGGGTTGGCCGGGGCCGCCGCGCAAGCGGTCGGGGCGACGGCAGACAGCAGGGCAAGGGCGCCGGCGAAGGTGGCGAGTTGGATCTGTCGCATGAGAACTCCAGATGGCGGGTTTGAAGGTCCAGATTAAGCTTTTTTCCGAACCTGCGATGCTGCATTGCGCGATGGTTGTCGGCGGCGCGCGCCCGTGCTTGACTGGGGCGACGCAAACCGGGCCCAACTCAGGGAATGCCGAACATGGCTGACGAGCACGTTGAATGGACCGGCCACCCCTCGCAGTGGCAGAACCTGGGCTGGTTCCTGCTCTGCCTGCTGGTGGTGCCGATTCCCTTCGCGTTGTGGAAGTGGCTGCAGACGCGCAGCACGCTGTACACGCTTACCGACCAGCGCCTGAAGTTCACCCGCGGCATCTTCAGCAAGACCACCGAAGACCTCGAGCTGTACCGGGTGCGCGACAGCAAGTTCAGCCAGGGCCTGTTCGAGCGCATGGTCGGGCTGGGCAACATCGAGCTGTTCACCACCGACGAAACCTCGCCGACCATCAACCTGCCCTACATCGCCGATGCGGAGGGCGTGCGCGAAAAGATCCGGGCGCTGGTCGAGGCCCGCCGCGACGCCAAGCGCGTGCGGTATCTCGACGCCGAGTAGAAGCGAAACGCGGGGCACCTGCCCCGGTTTCGCGTCGCGGTCAGCGGGAGCGTCGCGGGATTGCGTCGGCGGGGAAGGTGGCGATGTCTGCCGCGCCCTCGCGCCGCGCCGTTCCGGCGCCCGGCGACCAGGCCATCGCGGTGATCACTTCCCAGGTGCTGGGCAGCTTGCCCTCGACGCGGTGCTGGTCGTAGGAGGCGACCATCCGCGCCTGCCGGCCGCGCCCGCCGAGGCCACGAGGGCGTTGCAGCCGCGCGTCGCCGGCGCCAATCGCGCGCAGCTCGCGCAGCAGGGCCATCACGTCGGGGTAGGTGAGGCTGAATTTCTCGCGTTGCAGCACCGGGTTGCGGAAGCCTGCGGCGATCAGCGCATCGCCGACCTGCTGGATCGCGGCGAACGGCGACAGCGGCGGATAGCGTTCGCCGGCGGCGATATAGGCTTCGCGCAGTTCGATCAGGGTGTCCGGGCCGAAGGTCGAGAACAGCAGCAGGCCGTCCGGGCGCAGCACGCGCCGGAATTCCGCCAGCGCGCCGGGCAGGTCGGGCACCCATTGCAGGCACAGGTTGGAAAACAGCAGGTCCACGCTGCCCTCGGCCAGCGGCAACTGGCTGGCTTCGGCGCACAGCTTGCGCACCGGGCGCCAGAAGCGCGGGCCGCGCACCTGGCGCAGCATCGGCAGGGCGATGTCGAGCGCGATCACTTCGGACTTCGGCCAGCGGCCCTTCATCAGCGTACTGGCGCGACCGGGGCCGCTGCCGACATCGAGCACGCAGGCCGGAACGCGTGACTCGAGCACGTCGAGCTGCTCGAGCAAGCGCGACTCGACCTCGCGCTGCAACACCGCGACTTCGGCATAGCCCACCGCGGCCCGGCCGAAGTTGAAGCGCAGGCGGCGGCGGTCGAACAGGGACAGCTTCGCCGGTTCGTTCATCGCCGAGCCTCCGCCGCGAGCCCGGCCAACGCCGTCGGCGCGGCCGGCGCCACGGCCGGCGCCACAGGGACGACAGGCGCGCCCTGCGCGACCAGCGTGGCGAGCGCGACGATCGCCTCCGCGACCTCGGCCGCATGGGTCAGGAAAGGCGCGTGCCCGGCATGCGCGACCTCGACGAAGCTGCCGCCGCAGGCCGCCGCCGCGCGTTGCATCGCCGGCGGCGACACCAGGCGGTCGCGTCGCCCGGCCAGCCACAGCGAGGGCACAGCCACGGACGCCAGTCCCGCGCGCAGGTCGCTGTCTTCCAGCACCCGCAGTCCCTCGCACAGGCGCGCCACCGTCGGTTCGCCGTGGGCGAACACGATCGCGCGCAAGGCGCGGATCTCGTCGCGGGCGTGGTCCGAGCCCTGCGCCTCCAGCAACAGGAAGCGATCGACCGCGGCGCGGTAGTCGCCGGCCAGGTCGTCGGCAAAGCGGCGGAAGATCGCCGGGTCCATGCCCTCGGGCCAGTCGTCGCCGCGCACGAAGCGCGGGCTGGCGGCGAGCATTGCAAGGCCCTGCACCGCGCCGGTCGCGCGCTGCGCGGCGGCCAGCGCGACCAGGCCGCCGAGCGACCAGCCGATCCAGATGGCTGGCGGCAATCGCGCCAGCAGTGCATCGGCTACCGCTTCGGGGGCGAGCGCGGTGGCGTCGTCGTGGCTCAGGCCGTGGCCCGGCAAGTCGACCAGGTGCAGGGTGAAACGCGATTCCAGCAAGCGGGCCAGCGGCTCGAACACGCCACCGTGCATCGCCCAGCCATGCAGCAGCACCAGCGCGGGACCCGCGCCGCGGACAGTCACCAGCATGTCAGGCGCCGACCGGCTCGAAGGCGGCGCAGGCGCGCGCCAGGGCCTCGACCAGGCCATCCACCTGCGCGTCGCTGTGCAGCACGCTCAGCGTCACGCGCAGCCGCGCCTGGCCCTCTGGCACCGTGGGCGGGCGGATGGCGGCGACCAGGTAGCCGTTGTCGCGCAACTGGGCCGACACCGCCAGCGCGCGTGCGTTGTCGCCGAGGAGCACTGGCTGGATCGGCGTGTACGACTCGCCCAAGGCGATGCCGGCGCGCAGCGCGGTGCGGCGGAAACGCATCATCAGCGACGCCAGCTTGGCGCGCCGCCAGGGCTCGCCGCGGATCAAACGCAGCGAGGCGCGCATCGCCGCGGCCATCGCCGGCGGCGGCGCCGTGCTGTACACGTACGGGCGCGCGGTTTCCGCCACATGGCCGAGCAGGGCGTCGCTGCCGAACAGCAAGGCGCCCTGGCCACCAAAGGCCTTGCCCATCGGCACCACCAGCAGCGGCACGTCGGAGGCGGACAGGTTGGCTACGGCCACGCTGCCGCGGCCTTCGGGCCCGATCACGCCGGCACCGTGCGCGTCGTCCACGTACAGGCTCGCTTCCTGGCTGCGCGAGAGCATGGCCAGGTCGCGCAGCGGGGCCAGGTCGCCGTCCATGCTGAACACGCCATCGGTCGCCAGCAGCGCCGCGCCGTCGGCTTGGGCCATCAGCTGGCGCAACGCAGCCTCGGCGTCGCGATGCGGATAGCGACTGAGCTCGCAACCGGCAAGGCGCGCGCCGTCGATCAGGCAGGCGTGGTTGCGCTTGTCCTGCACGCACAGGTCGCCCGGTCCAAGCAGCGATTGCAGCACGGCGAGGTTGGCGAGATAGCCGCTGCCGAACAGCAGGGCGCGCGGATAGCCCATCCACTCGGCGGCCTCGCGTTCGAGCGCGGCGTGTTCGGCGGAAAAGCCGCAGACCAGGGCCGAGGCCCCGCTGCCGACGCCGTGGTGGGCGCTGGCTTCCTGGAACGCGGCGACCACGTCCAGGTGCTGGGACAGGCCGAGGTAGTCGTTGCCGCAGAAATTCACCAGGGCGCGGCCGCCCACGCGCACCTGCACGCCGTCGCGCGCCTCGATGGTGCGGCGCGGGCGCAGCGCATCGTGCGCGGCGCGCTCGGCGCGCGCGGCTTGCACGCGATCGATCAGCCGGGTCCGTGGCATGGGGGCTCAGGCGGCGCAGGTCACGCCGGCATGCACCGTGCGCGCGGCCGCAGCAGGGGCCTCGACCGCCATCGGCACCAGGCCCAGTCGGGTGAACAGCGCCTGGTCCGCCTCGACGTCGGGGTTGCCCGTGGTCAACAGCTTCTCGCCGTAGAAGATCGAATTGGCGCCGGCCAGGAAGCACAGCGCCTGCAGTTCCTCGCTCATCTCGGCGCGGCCGGCCGACAGGCGCACCATCGACAGCGGCATCATCAACCGCGCGACCGCAATCGTGCGCACGAACTCGAACGCATCCAGCAGCGCGGTGCCGTGCAGCGGCGTGCCTTCCACCTGCACCAGGCGGTTGATCGGCACCGAGCCCGGATGCTCGGGCAGGTTGGCCAGGGTCTGCAGCAGGCCGGCGCGTTGCTCCCGCGTCTCGCCCATGCCGACGATCCCGCCGCAGCAGGTCTTGAGCCCCACGCGGCGCACCTGCGCCAGCGTGTCCAGCCGATCCTGGTAGTCGCGCGTGTGGATGATGTCGCCGTACAGTTCCGGCGCGGTGTCGAGGTTGTGGTTGTAGTAGTCGAGCCCGGCATCCTTGAGCACCGCGGCCTGTTCGCCGCTGAGCATGCCCAGGGTCGCGCAGGTCTCCATGCCCATCGCGCGCACCGCGCCGACCATCTCGGCGACCTTGGCCAGGTCCTTGTCCTTGGGCGAGCGCCACGCCGCGCCCATGCAGAAGCGCGTGGCGCCGGCGGCCTTGGCGGCCGCGGCCTTCTGCGTCACTTCCTCGAGCGAGAGCAGCTTGTGCGCCTTCAGCCCGGTGTCGTAGCGCGCGGCCTGCGGGCAGTAGGCGCAGTCCTCGGGGCAGCCGCCGGTCTTGATCGACAGCAGCGTCGACACTTGCACCTCGCGCGGATCGAAGTGCTCGCGGTGCACCGCACCGGCGCGCTGCATCAATTCCGGGAATGGCAGGTCAAGCAGCGCCATTACCTGGTCGCGCGACCAATCATGGCGGAGGACAGCAGGCATGGACGGTTTCCTACGGCGCCCGGGCGGGCAGAGGGGCAGTCTGGGAAGACCGCCTGCCCCTGTCAATTCCCATGTCGCCAGCCACGTCCAAGCCCGCCGCCGCCCCGCCTTCGTGCCCTGCGCGCCATCGCGCCAGGGGGCTTGACCCGCGGCGCTGGCTGCGCCGCGCGTCGCGCTTGTTGATCGCGCCGCGCTGCCTGGTCTGCGCGGAGCGCGGGCAGGCGGACCTGGACCTGTGCAGCGCTTGCAGCGCCGAGTTGCCCTGGAACCTCGATGTCTGCCGGCAGTGCGCGCTGCCGCTGGAGGGCGTCGCGGCGCGCTGCGGGCAGTGCACCCTGCGTCCGCCGCCGTGGTCGCTGGCGCAGTCGGCGCTGCGCTATGCCTTCCCGGTCGATCGCCTGCTGCCACGCTTCAAGTTCCACGGCGATCTCGCCGCGGGCGAGGTGCTGGCCACGCTGCTGCAGTGGTCGCTGGATCCGGCGGAGGTGCCCGCTGCCCTGGTGCCGGTGCCGCTGCACCGCGCGCGGCTGCGCGAGCGCGGCTACGACCAGGCGCTGGAACTGGCCCGCTTCCTGCACCGCGACGGCGGGCCGCCCGTGCTCGCCGACCGCCTGCGCCGCCTGCGCCACACCGCGCCGCAATCGGAACTCGGCGCGGCCGCGCGGCGCGACAATGTCTTCGGCGCCTTCGCCCTGCACGGCGACGGGCCGCTGCCGGCGCACGTGGCGCTGGTGGACGACGTGCTCACCACCGGCGCCACCGTGGGCGAATGCGCCCGGGTGCTGCTGGCGGCCGGCGTGCGCCGGGTCGATGTCTGGACCATCGCCCGCGCCTTGTAGGAGCGGCTTCAGCCGGATGCGGGATCGCGGCTGAAGCCGCTCCCACAACCATTCCTATAGCAGCAGGTCGAGCGCGATGCCGGCAAAGATCGCCAGCCCCACCCACTGGTTGGCCAGGAAGGCGCGGAAGCAGTCCGCCGGCGTGCGCGTGCGGCCGACCGCGAACTGCCAGCCGATGAAACCCGCCGCGACCAGCACCCCGACGAAATAATCCACGCCCAGGTCCGCGCGGCGTCCCAACAGCCACATCGCCACCAGGAAACCGCCGTACAGCACGGCCAGCGCGACCAGGTCGGCATCGCCGAACAGGATGGCCGTGGACTTGGCGCCCGCGCGCAGGTCGTCGTCGCGGTCCACCATCGCGTACCAGGTGTCGTAGCCCGTGGTCCACAGCAGGTTGCCCAGGAACAGCAGCCAGGCGATCGGCGGCACCGTGTCCTGGATCGCGGCGAAGGCCATCGGGATGCCCCAGCCGAACGCCAGGCCGAGGTACACCTGGGGCAGATACGTGTAGCGCTTCAGGAAGGGATAGCTCGCGGCCAGCAGCGCCGCCACCACGCTCAGCGCGATGGTGAGCGGATTGGTCAGCAGCACCAGCGCGAACGCCACCGACATCATCGCCACGAACAGCCACAGCGCCTCGCGCGCCGACACGGCCCCCGTGGCCAGCGGCCGATGCTTCGTGCGCGCCACCTGCGGGTCCAGCCAGCGGTCGGCATAATCGTTGACCACGCAGCCGGCCGAGCGCGTGAGCCAGACACCGCACAGGAAGATGGCCAGGACCTTCAGCGACGGCAGGCCATGCGCAGCCAGGAACAGGGCCCAGGCGGTCGGCCAGAGCAGGAGCAGGGTGCCGACCGGGCGATCGCCGCGAACCAGCAGCCAGTACTGCGGCAGGCGCTCGCGCAGGCGGTCGCGCAAGGTGAGGGCGGCGGGTGAGGACATGAGGCCAAGCCTAGCAAAGCAGGCGGACCATTCCTTCCGGCCTATTGCCCGCCGCTGGCACGGCCCCATGATGGTGTCGAGCCAGGACGTGGCCGGCGTCGTGCCGGCGCGGGTCCGTGGCCGGCAAGGAGACGATCCAGATGAGCAACGGCCAGGGTTCCACCGGCAATGTCATCGCTGCGCTGTGCAGCCTGTTCATCCCGGGCCTGGGGCAGTTGGTGCAAGGCCGGGTGTTCTCGGCGCTGCTGTGGTTCGGCACGGCCTGCATCGTCACCGCCATCACCTTCGTGCTGACGCTGGGCCTGCTGTCGCACTTCAGCTGGATCCTGGTCGCGATCCTGAGCTGCATCAGCGCCGCCACCTGGAAGCGCTGAGTCCTGCCCCACCGACCTTGACTCAGCCCTCGGTGCGATGCAGCAGGAACATGCGCATCGCACCGTACTGCTTCGCCGCCTCGGTGACGCCGACATAGTCGCAGGCGTAATCCTGCTCGTCCTCCAGCGCCAGCAGGGCGGCGAAGCTCTCGGTCACGTAGACGCAGCCTTCCGGCGTGATCGGTTCGATCCGCGCGGCGCGGACCACGTGCGCGCCCATGTAGGCCGGCCGGTGCAGGATCGGATCGTCCACCCTGTGCACGGGCCCCAGATGCCCGCCGATGCGCAGCGCCATGGCCTCGGGCAGGCCGGCGGCGGCAAAGTCGACGCGGGCCATTTCATCCTGCATCTCCAGGGCGCAGCGCGCGGCGGAACGGGCGTCGTCGAACACCGCGAAAAACGCATCGCCCCAGCTGTTGGCGAACGCCACGCGCTCGCCGAAGCGGTCCAGCACGTCGCCGAGCGTGCCGAGCACGCGGGCGGCGAAGGCCGGCATCTGGTCGTCGCCCAGCTTGCTGAAGCCCTTGATGTCGCCGAACAGCATGGCGCGGATGGCGCGGTCCACGCGATGCAGCGGCGCATGCGTCGGCGGCTGCGCGATGGCCGGCGCCGCCACGGGCGGGCCGCAGGGAATGATGGTCTGCGGCAGGCCGGTGCGCGCCCAGCGCGCCAGGTCGACGGCCGTGCCCGCGCCGCCGCGCGCCGGCAGCGAATCCCAGATCACCAGCTGACGCACCGGCGCGCACAGGTTGCGCCCGCCCAGCACCGCCAGTCCCATCGCCAGGTGGCTGGCGTACGCCATCAGCGCGTCATCGCCGGTGTGGCTGCCTTCGGTGGCGATGCGCACGGTATTGGCGCGCGCCAGGGCAGCGTGGAAGCGCGGCAGCCACTGCGCGCCGAAGGGGAGCACCGACGCGACGATGAAGTCCTCGACCGCGAACGGCAGCACCACGTTCAGGCCGGCGCCGCGTCGCAGGAGGGCTTCGGCAAACAGCAAGTCCGCGCCCGCGGCCAGCGAGCCGTAGGCGCTGCCGATGCCGTTGTCGTCGATCGCGCGTTCGATCGCGGCGATCAGCGCGGGTTCGTCGCCCGGCTGGATGCGATGGTCCTGGCCCTCGCTGGCGATCATGTGCCCGGTGTAGTGGGCCACGGCCGGCGGCGCGAAGCCCACCAGCGCCGTCTCGGGCAAGCCCTGCGCGACCAGCAGGCGGCGCAGCTGGCGCACGCTGCTGGCGAGGTCGGAATAGCGACGGCCACTCGCCTGCAGCGCCGGTGCGACCAGGGCGCGGGCGCGATCAAGGTCCCCGAGCACCAGCCAGGCTTCGATGCCGGTCGCCAGCAGCCAGTACGCGTCGTCGCGGTCCGCGAAGCCGGGCGCGGCGAGCCGCGGTTCGATGGCGTCGAGCACTTCGCGGGCGACCCCGTGCGCCGCCGTCGGATCGCCAACCAGCAGGCGCAGCGTGGCCAGGTTGATGCCGGGGAAATAGCTGTCGGCGTGCCCCGCCGAACGCGCCATCGCGTAGGCGCGGCCGTACTGCGCGGCGGCCGCGAGCAGCAAGGATGCCTGGCCGGCGCCCTGGCGCCGGAACGCCTCGCTCTTGAGCAGGCGGCCGCCCAGGGTCAGGTGTTCGACCTGGTCGCTGGCGTCGAGGCCGTACTCGACGAACTTGCGCCGCGCCATCGGCAGGGCGCCGGCATTGCACAGGTTCAGCACCGCCCGGTGCGCCAGCGCCAGGTCGCCCGGAAACTGTCCCAGGCCCTGCAGCGTCATGTCATAGGCACGGAAAAACTCGCCATCGTTCTCGAAGCGGCGGATCTGCGCCAGCCAGTCATCGAGCGCCCGGGCGGAGGAGGTGTGGGTCGCGTTGATGTGCGGTACCTCCCGGCCGGTGCCAGCCCGCAGTATAGGTATCCACCGCCGTCCTTGCCGGCGCGGCCGCGACACGGCGCTGGGAGCCGCGCGCATTCCACCGCGCGTGGAAGCGCGCGGCCTGGTTCCGGCTGCCAAGGCGGAAAGGGCAAAGAAAGGCGGCGCTCCTAGGCTTCAGCTCACCTGATTCCACGCCCGGCTTGCGGATGACCTCCTGGACGATCCTGTGCGACTTCGACGGCACGATTTCAACGCGCGACGTCACCGATGCCTTGCTGGAGCGATTCTCCCGTCCGGGTTGGGCCCTTCTGGAAGAGCAATGGCGAGCCGGCCGCATCGGTTCGCGCGACTGCATGGCGGGACAGGTCGCGTTGATGGACGCCTCGTCCGACGAGATCGATGCCCTGGTCGATACCATGGAGATCGACCCGGCGTTTCCCACCTTCGTCGCCGAGGCCCACGCGGCGGGCACGCAGCTGGTGGTGGTCAGCGACGGACTGGACCGGGTGATCACCCGCATCCTGGCCGGGCACGGCCTGGGTGACCTCCCGATCGTGGCGAACCGGCTGCTGCAACGCGGCGCCCGCGACTGGCAGGTCGAGTTCCCGCACGGCGACCAGGCCTGCCGCAGCGGCAGCGGCAACTGCAAATGCGCCTGCGCGCGGCGTCACCGCGCAAACGATCGCAGGACCCTGTTGATCGGCGACGGCCAGTCGGATTTCTGCGTTGCGGGCAGCGTCGATTTCGTGTTCGCGAAGCACCGTCTGCCCGGGCACTGCCAGACCGCCGGCCTGCCGCACGCGCAGATTTCCAATTTCCAGGACGCGATCACGCTGCTGCCGCGGTTGCTCCACGGCAACCTGGCGCAGGCCGCCGCGCCCGGCCCAATCGATGCCAACCACGAGCTGACCACCCATGAATGACACGACGCTGCTTGCCGATGAGGCCCGCTATTGCTCCTTCGGCGACACGGTCCATTACAGCGAGCCCCCGAAGATCTTCGCGCGATGCGAAGGCAGCTATCTGTACGACACCGCCGGCCTGCCATTCCTTGACCTGCAGATGTGGTATTCGGCGGTCAACTTCGGCTATGCCAACCCCCGGCTCAACGCCGTGCTGAAACACCAGATCGACACCCTGCCGCAGGTGGCAAGCCAGTACCTGCACCCCACCAAGATCGAGCTGGCGCGGATCATCGCCCAGGACGCCGAGAAGAAATGGAACCGCAAGGGACGCATCCACTTCAACGTCGGCGGCTCGCAATCGGTCGAGGACTCGTTGAAGCTGGTCCGGAACGCTTCGGGCGGGAAGAGCCTGGTCTTCGCCTTCGAAGGGGGTTACCACGGGCGGACCCTGGGTGCCTCGGCAATCACCTCAAGCTATCGCTACCGCCGGCGCTACGGGCATTTCGACCGGGCGCAGTTCGTTCCGTTCCCCTACCACTTCCGCGGCCCGAAGGGGATGGACAAGGAGGAGTACGGCGAGCACTGCGTCGGGCAGTTCGCGCGCCTGTTCGAGACCGAATACAACGGCGTGTGGGACGCGAAGGCAGGGCAGTGCGAATATGCCGCCTTCTACGTCGAGCCGATCCAGGGCACCGGCGGCTACGTGATCCCGCCGCCCAATTTCTTCAAGGGCCTCAAGAAGGTGCTCGATCAGTACGGCATCCTCCTGGTGGTCGACGAAATCCAGATGGGTTTCTTCCGGACCGGCAAGCTGTGGGCCATCGAACATTTCGGCGTGCAGCCGGACGTGCTGGTGTTCGGCAAGGCATTGACCAACGGGCTGAACCCGCTGGCGGGCGTCTGGGCGCGCGAGGAGCTGATCAACCCCGTCGTGTTCCCGCCGGGTTCGACCCACTCGACGTTCGCGTCCAACCCGCTCGGCACGGCGGTCGGGCTGGAGACGATGAAGATGCTGGCCGAAACCGACTACGAATCCATGGTCATGGCGAAGGGCGCGCATTTCCTGGCCGGCCTGAAGGACCTGCAGAAACGGCATCCGGAGATCGGCGACGTGGACGGGCTGGGCCTGGCGCTGCGCGCCGAGATCTGCGAGGCGGACGGGTTCACGCCCAACAAGGCCCTGCTCGATCGCATGGTGGACATGGGCCTTGCCGGTGACCTGCGCCACGACGGCAAGCCGATCGGGCTGGTGCTCGATGTCGGTGGCTACTACAAGAACGTCATCACCCTGGCGCCGTCCCTGCACATCAGCAGCGAGGAGATCGATCTCGGCCTCGGACTGCTCGACCAACTGCTGCTCCGCGCCAAGCAGTCGACCACCTAGGCGAACCGGCGCACCACCAGCACGGCGTTGAGCCCGCCGAAGGCGAACGAGTTCGACAGGGCGACATCGACCTGCATCGGGCGCGCGACGTTGGGAACGTAGTCCAGGTCGCAGGCCGGATCGGGGTCGAGGAAATTCGCCGTCGGCGGAATGATCCCCTCGCGGATCGCGCCGATCGCGGCGACCAGCTCCAGTGCCCCCGCCGCCCCGAGCGCATGGCCATGGACGGCCTTCGTCGACGTCACCGCCAGGCGGTCGGCGTGGCTGCCGAAGACCTGGCGGATCGCCCGCGTTTCGGTGGGATCGTTGGCCGTGGTGCCGGTGCCATGGGCGTTGATGTAGCCGACCGACGCAAGCTCGAGCCCGGCGTCGGCCAGGGCCAGGCGCATGGCGTTGGCCGCGCCGTCAGCCGACGGGGCGACGATGTCGGTGGCGTCGGCGGTCATGCCGAAGCCAGCCAGCTCGGCCAGGACGGTCGCTCCGCGCCGCTGGGCATGTTCGAGCGATTCCAGTACGAACATGCCGGCGCCTTCGCCTAGCACCAGTCCGCGGCGCTGCGCGCAGAACGGACGGCAGGTATCGTCGGCGACCACGCGCATCGCTTCCCAGGCGCGGATCCCCCCGAAGCTGAAACAGGCCTCGGTGCCGCCCGCCACCGCGACATCGGCCAGGCCGTGGCGCACCATCAACGCCGCCTGGGCCAGGGCGTGGTTCGAGGAGGCGCAGGCGCTGGCGACGGCGAAGGTCGGGCCGGTCAGGCGGAATTCCATGCTGACGTGGCTGGCGGGTGCGTTTGCCATCGCCCGCACGATGGTCATCGGATGTGCCCGTTCCGAGGCTTCGCGGTAGATCCGGCGCGACTGCTCATCGCGCGAAGTCTCGCCACCGACGCCGGTGCCCACGACCACTGCCGTTCGCGCTCCGCGCCCGTCGGCGCTGAAATCGATATCCGCCTGGGCGACGGCTTCGCGCGCGGCGACCAGCGCGAACTGCGCGATGCGGTCCATCACCACCAGGCGGGCGGGTTCGAAATACTGCGCCGGATCGAAGCCGGACACCGCGGCACAGACCTTCATCCTGACTTCGAACAGGGGATCCGGCGACACCAGCGGCGCGATGCCGCTGCGCGCCCCGACCATGCCGCTCCAGAGCGCGTCGGCGCCCGTTCCAAGCGCGCTGATTGCGCCCATGCCGGTGATCACGACGCGCTGTGGCATGGGGTGGCCTAGGGGGTGGTATCGGGAGCTGGCAGGACGGGCGCCACGGCCGCGGCCGCCTTGGCCGCCAGTGCCGCCTCGACGGCGGTGACCAGTCCCTGGACCGAACCGACGTCGAAGTTCGGGTCGCGGTCGGGGAGGGTCACGTTGAACTGCTCCTCGATATCGAAAATGATTTCGATGGCGGTCAGCGAGTCGATGCCCAGGTCGGTCAGGTTGGACGTGGCGGCGATGGGACCGGCGGCGTCCGTGCAATGCTTGGCGATGATGGCGTAGACCTGCTGTTCAGTGGTTTGGCTCAAGGTGGAATTCCCGTTGGTAATGGCGGTTGCGGCCAGCGCCTGCCCCGTCCGTGGGATGGAAGCTATGCCGCGAATCTTGCAGAGGCCTTTCCTGGACCGATCCGGGACGCCGGCAGCTCCCGGGCCCGCGGCTCCAGGCGCCCCGGGCAAGGGTCTTCGAAACCCGCCCCGCCCGCAAGGCGACCCAGGGGCGCCGGGACGCCTGCCGCTGCCGCTCATGCCACCGGTGCAGACCCATCGCGTTCACCCAGGGCCAGGCAGAGGATGCCCGCGACCAGGGCGACCGCACCCACGGCCTGGGTGAATCCGATCCGTTCGTCGAACAGGGGGACGGACAGCAGCATGATGCTGACCACGTCCAGGTGGGACGCCGCGAAGGCCGGCCCGATGGGTGCGCGCTTGAGCAACTGCATCCAGGTGACGAAGGCGCCGAGGTAGCCCAGGAGTGCGCCATAGATCCACGGCTGCAGGGCGAGGCGGACCAGCCACGCGCCAGTCGCTTCCACGGGCAGTGCGTGGATGCCGGCGAACTTGAAGCTGAGCTGCGCCAGCGTGTCGAACGCCACCAGCAGCGCGAACCCGAAACCGTGGGACCACCTCAAAGTCCGCTCCCGACCAGGGCCACGCCCACCGTGACCAGGCCAATGCCCGCGACGCGCCAGCGCGTGAGGCGCTCGCGGAACAGGGCGCGACCGGCCAGCACGATGACGACGATGTTGATCGCCCCGAGCAGAACGCCGCGACTCAAGGGCACGAGCGACACGAAGGCCGTCCACAGGACGAATTCCAGCGCGTAGCAGGCGATCCCGGCCCACAGCAACGGGCGCCGGAGCATGTGGCCCCAGCGCGCGAGGCCTTCGCCGGCACCCTGGTCGCCCGCGGCGGCCTTGAACGCCAGTTGCCCGGCCGTGGCCAGCAGGACGTTGGCGATCCAGAGCAGCAGCACCGGCAGTGGCATGGCGCGGTCAGCCAGCCAGCAGCGACAAGGGCACCGCGGCCGGGTCGTTGCTTTCGGCGATGGCCGAGAAAAACCGCGCCAGTCGCTCGATCAGCACGCGGCGCTCCCGGTCGATCGTGATCATGTGGTAGCTGTCTTCAAGCAACAGCATCTCCACCGGCCCAGAGACGCCCGCTGCCACCAGGTGGGCGTTGCGGATGTCGGCGACGTCGTCCTGGACGGCGTGGGCGACCAGGCACGGTGCGTGCACCTGGGGCAGGCTGCGCCGCACCTGCCTCGAGAGCAGGTGCAGTTCGGCCAGCGAATGCCAGGGGTTGCCCGGCAGGCCGGCCGCCACGCTGTCGCCGCCGAGCATGGCCGAGGCAACGAATTGGCGGATCTGCTCGTCCCGCAGACCGAAAGGCGACTCCTCCATGAAGACACGCTGGCGCGCGATCCCGAGGGACTTCAGCAAGGGGAGCATGAACGACAGGCGCGAGATCGCCGGCATGTTCCATCCGTCGTAGCGGAAGGTCGTGCCCAAGGCGCCCACGCTGCTGATCCAGCGGGGATTGCGCGCGGCCAGCAGCAGCGACAGCAACGCACCCATCGACAGGCCGGCCACATGAACGCGGTCCACCTCCGCGCGAAGGGCAAGCGCCGCCGCTTCGACGCTGGCGTACCAGTCCCGCCAACCGGTGGCCAGCAAGTCCTCCTGGTCGCCGCAATGCCCTGCCAGCTGCATGCCAGAGACGGTGAAACCGGCGCGGTGGAGGCCCTTGCCGAGCAGGAGCATTTCGTTGGGCGTGCCGGTGAGGCCATGGACCAGCAGGACGCCGTCGCGGCCGCCGTCGTAATGAAAATCAGCCTTGCGGATCATCGAATTGGTTGCGGGAGGTTGGGCGGGATTGCCGCGCCAGAGTGGCTCGGGCC
Source organism: Gammaproteobacteria bacterium (assembly GCA_025352045.1). Lineage (GTDB taxonomy): Bacteria > Pseudomonadota > Gammaproteobacteria > Xanthomonadales > Xanthomonadaceae > Arenimonas. Next base: position 18,769 of record JANXUD010000092.1, read on the forward strand.
GGTTTCAGCTGGCTTTCAACGCGCCATGGATCGGTGCACCGGCAGTCGCGCCATCACTGCCGGGCCGGAAGAAAGCGCACGAGCACGCGTTGACCGACACGCAGCGGCGGATTGCCGTCCAGGACCAGCACGCATTCCACGCTCCGCTCGCCGATCCGGTCGTCCGCGCCATCGCGCAGGGTCGCCGGGCCGAACACCGATCCGATGCGCAGGACGTGGGCGCTTGCCGACGTCGTCCGGCCGTCATCGTCGGTGATTTGCGCCGGCATGCCCGCGTGGACGGCCGGAAGGAAGCTTTCGTTGAGTTCGGCCCGGATGATGCGGGGTGTCAGGGGCAACAGGACGAACAAGGTGCCCGATTGCGGTGACACGACCATGCCCTTCTGGGCGGCCACTTTCAGGACCTCGGCGTCCACCGGGGCACGCAGTGCCTGCTTGTCGAGCAGGTACTGCGCCTGTTCGGCTTCGGAGCGCGCGATGCCGGCCCCGGCGCGGGAACCCTCCAGTTCCGCGCCGAGCTGGGCCAGGGTGTCGCGGGCATCATCCGCGCTCTGGCCATCGCCCGCGCCGGCTGCCGCTGCCTGCGCCAGCCGCTGCGCCCGCGTCTTCGCGGTCGCCAGGCGCGACTCCAGCAAGCTGCGTTGCACGAGGCTTTGCCGCAACCTGGCCTGCGCCATGGCCAACTGGATGCGCGGCGCGGTGGAATCGGCGCTGGCGAGCACTTGTCCTTGCCTGACGCGCTCGCCTTCGCGTACCGCGACGTCGGACAAGACGCCGTCGACCGGCATGGCCAGGTCGAGGAGGCCGCCCTCGACGTCCACGCGGCCGCGTGCGACCGCGGCGTAGTGCGCGCCGGGCGCAGGCGTGCTTGCCGCGTCGGGGGACGGGCCGCGTGAGCAACCGGCGACGACGAGCACGGCAAGGGCCCGCAGGGTCATCCGCCGGAACGCGTTTCCACTCATGGTGCTCGTGTCCCCTGGGCCGCGTTGGACGGCGTCGCCGCCGACCGATGATCGCTCAGGATACGACCATCCTCCATCGTCAACACCCGGTCGGCATGGCCAATCAGCCGGGGGTCATGGCTGACGCACAGCACCATCGTGTTATGGCGCCTGGCGATGCCATGCAGGATGTCGATGGTGACTTGGCCGTTGACCGCATCCAATGCGCTGGTGGGTTCATCGGCGAACAGCAGGACCGGGTCCTTGGCCAGGGCGCGCGCGATGGCGACCCGCTGCTTCTCGCCGCCGGACAACTCCGCTGGGCGCAGGCGCAACCTGGCTTCGCCCAGCCCGACCTCGTCCAGGGCGCGCGCCGCCCGGTGCCTGGCCGCCTGCGTGGACAAACCCATGTACTGGAGCGGCAGTTGGACCTGCTCGGACACGGTCAGCGCCGGGAACAGGTTGAAATCCTGGAACACGAAGCCCGTGTGGCGCAGCCGGAACGATTCCAGTGCGCGTACGCCCAGTTGCCCCAGTTCCTCGCCGAGGGCCAGCACGCGGCCCTGGTCGGGACGTTGCAGTCCGCTGAGCACCGACAGCAGGGTGCTCTTGCCGCAGCCGGAAGGGCCCGAGATCAGCGTGAGTTCGCCGGCATCGACGACCAGGGAGATATCGTCGAGCACGGACGCCTGCGCGCTGCCGTTGGCGAAACGCTTGCTGATGTTTTCCGCAACCAGCGCGTGACCGGTGCTTGCCCTGGCTGCATGCTGGCTCATCGCAGCAGCACCCCGGGATCGGCACGGCGCAGGCCACCCAGGGCGGTCACGCCGGAAACGCCGGCCAGCGCCATCACCACCAGCACGCAAGCCACGGAGATCTGCAGGTTGAACACGACCGGCACGTCTTCCAGCCGGGCCAACGCGATCAAGCCGGCGCCCAGGCCGATGGCTGCCAGTACGCCGATGATGCCCACCCAGAACGCCTGTTCCAGGACGACCCAGCGCAGCGCGCGCATCCCCACGCCGAGTGCGTTGAGCGTGGCGTATTCGCGCACCGAGCCGACCACGGCCGCGACGAGGGTCTGGCTGCTGATCACGGCCCCGACCAGGAACACGATGCCGGCCAGGAACAGCACGCCGGCACCCGCGCCGGTGTCGAACAGCCAGAACAGGATCGTGCGCCTTGCAAAGCTGTCCGCCGTCCACGCGCGGTAGCGACCGAAGCCGGCGTGCCCGTCCAGTCGCCGGGCCACGGTGTCTGCCTGCCCGCCATCGGCGAGCCTGGCCACGAAGTAGGTCGGCCAATCCGGATGGAGGGCGTCGGCATCCAGCCGGCGCACGGTCTCCAGCGAAGCCACCACGTTCACGCCGCCGAGGGCACGTAATCCGCTGGCCACCCCGACCACCTGCACCCGGTGCCCGTTGAGGAACGCGCGACCACCGACGCGGACGCCGAGCTTGCCGAGTTCGGCGCGATCCACCACCACCGCATCGGGCATCGCCAGCTCGGCGCGCAGTTCGCGCGGCAGCACCCTGGAGAACATGAGCCCGTCCGCGCGCGTGTCGATGCCCGAGAGGTAGACCGAGACGCCGCCGCTTGCGTTGTCGGCATCGTGCCAGTCGCCATCGCGCCACAGGAACGGTTCGAAGCTGGTCACCTCCGGATCCATCTGCAGGAGCGCGGACAGGTTCGCATCGATCGCCCGACCCTGGTCCACGCTCTGGGTGCCCGGATAGCCGACCCACAGGTCCGCGTCCGACCCGGTGACGTAGACACTGGCGCTACCGAAGATGCCAAGCACCAATGCGGCCTGCATCAGCAGCAGCAAGCTGGCGAACGCGATCGCCAACACCGCCGGCATGAAGCTCCGCCAGCCGTGGACCAGCGACTTCCGCGCAAGGGAAACCATCAATGCGGCTCGCTGCGTGCAGCGGCGGCCGGGCCTGCAGGGCCGGGTTCGGGCGCGCCGCCCAGTGCCTTGTAGAGCGCCACGTACGCCAGGTCGTGCGCACTGCGTGCGTCGGCCAGCACCACCGCCGCCTGGTCGCGCTCGGCCTCGCTGGCGATGCGGTCAATGTCGCTGGCCAGCCCGAGTTGGCGCCGCTTCGAGATCCTGCCGGCGCCGTCCGCGAGGGAGTGCCAGGCCTGCAGCCCGTCCAGTTCCGACTGGCGTTGCTGTTCGACGGCAGCGAGGGCCGTCTCCGCGTCCGCCACGGCGTTCAGCACGGTCTGGCGGTACGCCAGCGCAGCGGCCCGCAGTTCATCGCCCTTGGATGTGAACTTCGCGCGGCGCATGCCCCAATCGAACAACGGGATGTCGATGACGGGTCCGATGGCCCCGATCGCCTCGTCGGCCTTCGTCTCGCGGTTGGAGGTGATGTTGGTCGCCCAGTGGAGCGATCCCCCCAAGCCGATGCTCGGGTAGAGATCCGCGCGCGCCAGCGCCAATTCGCCGCTGGCGCGCAGCAGGTCGGCTTCGCTGCGTGCGATGTCCGGTCGCGTGCGGAGCAGGTCCGCCGGCGCCTGCCGCAGTTGCCAGTCGCCCAGTTGCGGAAGCGGCCCGGGTTGCAGCCACGCCGGGTCGGGCTCGGTACGGCCGAGCAGGGCGGCGAGGCCTTGGGCAGCCGCGACGATGTCCTGCTGCGCCGAAGCGAGTGCGACGTGCGACTGCGCGGCCACGGCCTGCGCCTGTGCCAGCTGCTGGGGCGGGGCCAGCGACAGGGAAACCCGGACCCCGACGAGGTCGGACTGCTGCCGCCTCGCTTGCCAGATCCGTGTCAGCAATTGCTCGCGTGTCTGGGCCCCGCGCAAGTCGATCCAGTCACGGACCAGCTCGGCGACCAGGGACAGGCGCGCGTCGCGCACGTCGGCCGCGGCCCGGCCCAGTCCGCCCTGCGCCACCTTGCGGGCTCCGCGACCGCGACCAAACCAGTCCAGCTCCCAGCTCGCATCGAAGCCGGCGACGAAAAAGGACGCGCTGGCATCCGGGTCGATCGCATCGAACGTCCTGGCGTGCAGTTCGGGACGGAACCCGGCATTGACGTGGCGCTGCAGGGTCCGCGCCGCATCCAGCCGCGCAACGGCGGCCCGCAGGTCGAGATTGGCATCGAGCGCCTGCTCGATGAGGGCATCCAGTCGCGCATCGCCAAACACCTGCCACCACCCACGCAGGTCCGGGGCCGCCGCCGGGGGGGGAGGCGCATTCCTCCAGGTGGCAGGCAGGGGCAAGGGGCCGTCGGGCTTGGGCAATGGGGCGCACGCGGCCAGGCTCCCGGCAAGCAGCAGCGACAGCCAGCGCCAGCGGGGCGGCTGCGAACCCGGCGACGACAGGGGCGCAGCGGCATGCCGGCCTGCTGGCCGCGTGAGGTATCGAACGCGCATCAGGGCGGATCGTAGCGCGGGAAACGGATCTCGACCCGGAGGCCGCCCAGGCCGGACGCGCCGAACGCCGCGAGCGCGCCATGCCGCCTGGCGATGCGCCGGACAATGGCCAGCCCCAGCCCGGTTCCGCCTGCGACGGCTTGCGGGGTACGGAAGAATCGTTCACCCAGCCGATCCAGCAGCGGCGATGGAACACCAGGGCCATCGTCATCGACACGCAGGCAGGCTTCGCCACTGGCCGTCGATCCCAAGGCGACGGTGACGGTGCCGCCGCGCCCGGCGTAGACGATGGCGTTGTCGACCAGGTTGTCGAGCAGTTCGCGCAGGGAATTGGGGTCGCCGGAAATCCACAGGGGTCCGCCTGTGCCATCGAACCCCAGGTCGACGCCGTCGTTGAGGGCCCGCTGGACATGCTGGCCCAGGATCCCGGGAACCAGGCTGGCCAGGTCCACCGCCACCATCGCCCGGGCATCGCCGAGCGGCGCTTCGGCCAGGGTCAGGGCCAGCAATTGCGACGAGGTCCTGGCGACGCGGCCGGCCAGCTCCTGGACGAAGGCCAGGGACGCGTCGCGTTCTTCCACCCGCGATGCATTGGCTGCGCGCTCGGCATGCAGGGACAGGCCGGCCAGGGGCGTGCGCAGCTGGTGGGCGGCATCGGCGATGAATCGTTCGTGTAGCTGGACCAGGCTGCGCAGGCGGGCGAACAGGCCGTCGATGGTCCGCGTCAGCGGCAGGATCTCGACCGGGACGTCGGCATCGGTGATCGGTTCGAGCTCGCGGTCGCGTGCGGCGAGGCGTTGGGTCAGCGGGTCGAGTATCCGCAGGCCAAACCTGACGCCATGCCAGACCAGGGCCAGCAGCACCGCGATCAGGAACAGCTGGATCGGAACGATCAGCAGCAGGATCTCGCGTGCGCTGGCCTGCCTGTCGTGCAACGTCTCGGCCACCGTGACCGTGAGGGTATCGGAGGCTTCCCCGGGCGATGGCAGCGTCGCGGAAATCGCGCGCACCGGCACGTTGCCGACCTGCGCGTCGTACAACACCGCACTGCCGCGGATCAGCACGTTCGACCTGCGCGAAATGAGCTGGGTGCTGCCGCTGACACGACCGTGGCGCCGGCTCTCGACGGCAAAATAATTGCGTCCGGCGGTGTCGTACTCGATCAGGAACTTCACCTGCCCCGGCAGGCTGCCCGTGGAGTGCGTGTCCTGGAGCATCTTCGCGACACTGCGCACGTCTTCTTCCAGGTCACGGTCGTGGACGTGGTTGGAGTAGGCCAGCGCCGCGGCGTAGGCGATCACCGCCGCAAAAACGACGGCCGCAAGCATCGAAATCAACAGGAACGCGAGCAGGCGGTGCCGGAGGCTGGGCTGCCCCGCCGACCTGCCGCCTGGTGCCTGGGACGATGGCATCGGGATGGCCAGGGTCACGCCACGCGATCGTGGCTGCCTGATTCCTCCAGGATGTACCCGAGCCCGCGGATGGTGCGGATTTGCACGCCGGTGCCGTCCAGTTTCCTGCGCAGGCGATGCACCGCGATGTCCAGTCCGTTGTCGGTCAGTTCCTGTTCCCAGTTGCACAGCGCCTCGGTCAGTTGCGAACGACTGACCAGGCGATCGGTGCGCGTCAACAGCGCCTCGAGCAAGGTCGACTCGCGAGCCGTCAGTTCCAGGGGCGATTCGCCGACCCAGGTGCGGCGGCCGACGATGTCGAAGCGCAGCCTGCCCATGGAGATTACGGGCACGCCCTTGTTGGCACGGCGCCTGAGCAAGGCGCGGATCCGGGCGGAAAATTCCGCCAGCACGAAGGGTTTGGCAAGGAAATCATCCGCCCCCAGGTCGAGCAGTTTCACCCGATCACTGATGGTGTCGCGGGCAGTCACCACCAGCACGGCGACCCCGTTTCCGCGGGCACGGGCCCGGCGCACGACATCCACGCCATCGAGGTTGGGCAGGCCCAGGTCGAGGACGAGGACGTCGTACTCGTCGCTGTGCAAAGCCTGGTCCGCGGCGAAACCGTCCCTCACGCGGTCAACCACGTAGCCCTCGTCGGTCAGGGACTGGGCCAGGCCCGCGGCAATCGCCGTGTCGTCTTCCGCAACCAGGATCCGCACAAACCCTCCGGAAATCAGCGGCCTGCTGAACGGCCAACCGTATAGTGCCAGTTGTCATCGCCAGGCGTGGGAGCAAGCCGTTCCGGCGAGGCGGGTCCCGATCGGCCCGCCAACGGCCGGCCCGCGCCGACCGGGGCGCGTGGCCCCGGCGCGGCCCACGTGCGAGAATGGCCACAGGCGCCCGTAGCTCAGCTGGATAGAGTATTGCCCTCCGAAGGCAAGGGTCACAGGTTCGAATCCTGTCGGGCGCGCCATTGGTGGCACTGCGGTCCTGCGCGGAGGTCAGTCGCTGACTTCCCTTGCGTGGCGACCGGCGAGAAGCACCACGCGTTCGCCGTCCTGGCGGTACGGCGCGACATACCCGTCGGAAACGAGCTTGAGGCTGGTGGTCGTCACGGAGTGCTCCAACGTGGCGCTGGGTCCTGCTTGATCATGCCGGCGCCCGATGGTGGATTGCTGCCGGCCGCTCACTCGGTCGAGCCGGCCCGCGCGCGAATCCACCGCGCGATCTCGTCCGCCCGCAGCGGGCGGGTCAGGTGATAGCCCTGCGCTTCGTCGCAGCCGTGCTCGCGAAGGGCACGCAGGGACGCCTCCGATTCGACGCCCTCGGCAATCACGGTGAGCCCCATCGCGTGGCCCAGGCTGATGATCGCCTGCGTCAGCACGCCGACCTGCACGTCTTCCAGCATCTGGCTGACGAAGCTGCGGTCGATCTTCAGTTGCTGTACGGGAAACCGGTGCAGGTACATGAGGTTTGAAAACCCCGTGCCGAAATCGTCGACGGACAGATTGATCCCGTTGGCCTCGAACGTCGCGAAATTAATGCGCAGGCTCTCGGTGTCGCGCATCAGCGCTGATTCGGTCAGCTCCAGCACCAGGCGCCGTGGTGGCCAGCCTGTTTCCGCGCAGATCGCCAGCACCTTCGCGGCGAACTGCGGGTCGCGCAGCTGCACCGCCGAGACGTTGACCGCAATGCTGGCGAACTCCAGCCCTTCGGCCTCCCAGGCGGCGGCCTGGCGGCAGGCTTGCTCCAGAACCCACAGCCCGATCGGCACGATCTCGCCCGTGTCCTCGGCGATGGGGATGAATTCCATCGGCGAGCGCAGCGCGTCGCCGGGGCGCTGCCAGCGCAACAGCGCCTCGATGCCCACCACCCTGCCGTGCGCGGCCAGCGACACGGTGGGCTGGTACACCAGGTACAGCTCCTTGCGCGCGATCGCCAGGCGCAGTTCCTGCTCGAGCAAGCCGCGGCGGTGCACGCGTTCGAAGAAGGCATCGTTGTAGAACTGGTAGGTGTTGCGCCCGGACTCCTTGGCGGCGTACATCGCGGTGTCCGATGCCCGCATCAATGAATCCAGGTCGTTGCTGTTCTCGCTGAGGAAGGCGATGCCGATACTGCAGCCGACCTGCACGTCGGTCTCCCCGAGGCAGATCGGCTGGCCGACCGCAGCGATGATCTTTTCCGCGACCAGCGCCGCATCCTCCGGCTTGCGGATCTCGCACAGCATCACCATGAACTCGTCGCCGCCCTGGCGACCGATCAGGTCGCTGCCGCGCAGGCAACTCTTGAGTCGGCCGGACACTTCCTGCAGCAGCTGGTCCCCGGCGGCGTGGCCGAGCGAATCGTTGACGTACTTGAACCGGTCCAGGTCCACGAACAGCAGGGCCAGCGTCAGGCCGGCGCGCTGGGCGGTGCGGATCGCGGCGAGCGCGCGCTGGCGGAACAGGAAGCGGTTGGGCAGGCCGGTGAGCATGTCGAAGTGCGCCAGCTGCTCGATCCGCTCGCTGGCCTCGCGCTCCTCGGTGATGTCCTGGGTCAGGCCGGTGATGCGGGAGGATTTGCCAGCCGCGTGCTCCACCGATGCGGTCAGGCGCAGGACGCTGCGGCGGCCGGACCGGTTGACGAATTCGACCTCGGCGGTTTCGTCGCTGGTTTCGCCCCGCGACATCCGCTCCACCGCACCACGCAGCCGCGCCTGCGACGCCGGATCGAAACTCGGCAGCAGGCCCTGCATCGTCACCAGCGCGCCAGGCTCGATGTCGTGGATCCGGTAGTTCTCGTCGGTCCACTGGAACACGCCGCTGTCCACGTCCAGGTCGAACCCGCCGATCCGCCCCATCGCGGCGATCCGGTCCAGCAGCTGGCTGCGCCAGCGCGCCGCCTCGGTGGCCAGCAGCTCGTCGGTGATGTCATGCACCGCGCCGATCAGGCGGTCCACCACGCCGCTGGCGTTGCGCAGCACGTCGGTCACCGTTTCCACCGTGCGCCGCTCGCCGCTGGGACGGATCATCTGCAGCTCCCGGGTAAAGCGCTGGCCGGTAAGGATCGATTGCTCGGTCATTCCCCGCAGCAGCCGGTAGTCCTCGGGCGAAAACAGGCTGCGCTGGTCGCGCCAGGGCGGCGGTGCATCCGTGACCGGCCAGCCGGCGATGCGATACATCTCGGCCGACCAGGTGATGCGCCCGCCTGGCAGTTCCATCGACCAGCTGCCGATGTGGCCGATCCGCTGCGCCTCATCGAGCAACACTTCGCGTTCGCGCAGGCGCTGTTCCAGTTCCTTGTAGTCGGTGATGTCGGTATGCGTGCCGACCACCCGGCTGGGCAGCCCATCGGGCGTCCAATGGAGCACCTTGCCGCGGTCGAGCACCCAGCGCCAGCCGCCCGACGCGTGGCGCAACCGGTATTCAACCCGGTAGTAGGGACTGCCGCCCTTTACGTGCTGGGCGATTGCCTGTGCCTGCCGGTCGCGGTCGTCCGGATGCACCAGCGCGAACCAGGCCTCGACCGTTTCGGGAACCTCACCCGGCGCGTAGCCGAGCATGGCCAGCGAGCGCGGCGAGCGGAACACCACATCGGTTTCCGCACTCCAGTCCCAGAGCCCGTCCTCGGCATTTTCCAGCGCGTAGCGCCAACGCGCCGGGTCCGGAACGCCTGCGCCGGGCCCGTCCGCCCCAGCGTGCGCCACCAGCTGGCCCTGCGGATCGATGACGCAACGGGAGCTGGGTGGTTGGGAAGCGCTCATCTCTGGACTCATAGTGCACCGCGCCGCGGCTGTCCAGCGGAGCGCGTCACACTATCCCTCAACCGGCCGGGCAAGGTGGCACTCCCCGGACGCCGCGCCCGGGGACGCCCTGACGCGACCTACACGCGCATCCAACTACATTGCCGGTCCTGCCACCGCAGCCGATCGGACCACGCATGGAACCCAACACCAGTTTCATCCGGCTCGTCTACGCCAGCCGGGCCACGTTTCCAACGGGTGCGGACAGCGGCAGCGTGAATGCGGACGTGGCGCGGATCCTGATGCAGTCACGTCGGAACAATCCGGCCAATGGCCTGGTCGGGGCGCTGTACCTGGCCGAGGGCTGCTTTTTCCAATGCCTCGAAGGCCCTGCCGAAGCCGTCGACGGACTCTACCGGCGCCTGGGTAGCGATCCGCGCCATCGGGACCTGGCGGTCCTCAGTCGCGAGTCCATCCAGCAACCGTCCTTCTCGAGCTGGTCGATGAAGTACGTGCCGAACGCGTCCGTCGTGCGGCAACTGCTCGAGCGCCACAGGTTGCGTTCCTTCGATCCTTACAGCTTCGATCCGGCGACGCTGTCCGACATGGTCGCACTGTTGCTCAGCGGACCGGACGCCGTGATCGGCGATCGCGCCGAACCACCCCGCCCGGCTGGCACCGGGGACGCGCTGGCCATCGCGCGGCGCGCCCAGGTGCTTGCGTCCGTTGCGCTGGTCGGCGCAGTCCTGGCGATCGCCCTGGCAATCGTGTTCTAGGGGAAGGCGGGCAAGGCTGCGATAATCGCGGCCCCCTCTCGGAAAGGAAGCGGCATGGCATTGCACCAGGCCTCGGGCCGATGGCGACTGGGACTCGCCCTGGCGCTGGTGACGGCGGCCTGCTGGTCGACGCTTCCCGTCGCGTTGAAGGTCATGCTCGCCGAGCTCGACCCGTACACGCTCACCTGGGTCCGCTTCGTCATCGCCGGCGGGGTCATGCTCGCCTGGCTCGCGGCGCGTGCAGGCCTGGGTGGCTTCGCAACGCTCGACCGCAAGCGCTGGGCGCTGCTCGCGCTGGCTGGCGTGCTGCTGATCGGCAACTACGTGTTCTACCTGCTGGGCGTGCAGCACAGCACGCCCGGCAATGCGCAGTTGCTGATCCAGATGGCGCCGCTGCTGATGGCCGTGGGCGGGATCGTGGTGTTCCGCGAGCGCTACCGGCCGGGACAATGGCTCGGCCTGGCCGTGATCGTGGCCGGGCTCTGGCTGTTCTTTCGCGACCAGTCCGGGCACTCGAGCGCGGGCGGACACGAATACGCGCTTGGCTCGATGATGGTGGTGATGGCCGCGGTGGTGTGGGCCGGCTATGCGCTCATCCAGAAGCAACTGCTCGTGCGCCTGTCGTCGCCGGCCATCATGCTGTTTATCTACCTGCTGGCCAGCCTGCTTTTGCTGCCGCTTGCGCATCCGGCTGCCCTGCTGCGGCTGGACGGGCTGGGCTACGCGCTGCTGGCCTTCTGCGCGCTCAATACCCTGGTCGCCTATGGCGCCTTCGCCGAAGCGCTGGTGCACTGGGAGGCCTCGCGCGTGTCGACCGTGCTGGCCCTGACGCCGCTGCTCAGCCTGGCCATCATTTCCGGCGTCCACGGCCTGTCGCCGCTGTCCGTGGCCGCGGAGTCGGTGGGCACGATTGGCTATGTCGGCGCGTTGCTGGTGGTGACGGGCTCGGCGATGAGCGCGCTGCTGGGCGCCCGGAAGAGCAAGGTCCAAGATTCCGAGCCGCTCCTCGACTGACTCCAGTGCAGGCGCGGGTTAACCGCGCGACAGATCACGGTCGCGCGGCCAGGCTGGCTCCATTCACGCGTGGCACACGTCGCGCGGCCCAACCTGACCCAATGCCTGCGTGATCGTACGCGGACCCACCATGGACGGCGAGGAGGACTGGGTGCGACCAACGCTCCGCGTTCGCGTGGCATGCCTGCTGTGCCTGGCGCTGACCGGGACGGCCGCCGCGCAGACGACGACGCCATACATCCCGGCCAGCGCCGCCACGGTGCTCGAGCGGCTGCCGTCCACCAGCGATCCCCGGGTGCGCCAGTTCGCCGTGCTCAAGTCGCGGGCGCGCGCTGCGCCCAACGATGTCGGCGCCGTGGTCGCCCTGGCCCGCGCCTACGTCGGTTACGGCCGCGACACCGGCGACGCGCGCTACCTGGGCCGCGCGCAGGCGGTGATCGGGCCGCTGCTGCTGCGCCGGCCACCGCCGGACGATGCGCTGCTTGTGGCCGCCACCATCTTCCAGAGCCGGCACCAGTTCATCGAATCGCGCCGCCTGCTTGACGGGCTGGTGCGGCGCCGGCCTGACCATGCGCAAGCCTGGCTGACGCTGTCGTCGGTGGCGCTGGTGCAGGGCGACATGGCCGTCGGCCGATCGGCCTGCGGGCACCTGCTGCGCAGCGCGGGCGTGCTGGTGACGGCCGGGTGCAGCACGGCCTGGGCGACGGTCAATGGCCACGCGAAGGATTCGCTCGACACGCTCGATCGCCTGCTCGCACTGGAACCCAGCGCGCCGCCGGACATCCTCGCCTGGGTGCACGGCTTGCAGGCCGACGCGGCGCGCTACTCCGGGCAGTCGGCGCGGGCCGAAGCCGAATTCCGCAATGCATTGCTCTACGCGCCCGGCGACAACTTCCTGCTCGCCGACTATGCCGATTTCCTGCTCGACGCCGGCCGGCCGGCCGATGCGCTCGCGCTGGTGAAGGACTACTCGCAGTCAGACACCTCGTTCCTGCGCCAGGCGCTGGCCGAATCGGCGCTCGGCCTGCCAGTCGCGCGCGCGCATGTCGCGACCATGGCCTCGCGATTCCATGACCTGGAACAGCGTGGCGACAGTCGGCTGTACGGGCGCGAGGAAGCGCGCTTCGCGCTCGTGTTGCAGCATGACGCGGCGCGCGCGCTGCGCCTGGCGCAGGGCAACTGGACCATCCAGCGTGCGCCCGAGGACATCCGCATCTTCCTGGAGGCTGCGCTCGACGCCGGCCAGCCCGCTGCCGCGCGCGGCGTGCTTGCCTACATCGCGCAGACCCGGTTCGAAGACCCGCGCACGCTGGTGCTTGCGGCAAAGGTGTCGGCGGCGCTCGCGGCCCAGGCCGGAAAATCCGCCGCGCCCGCCGCGTCTGCGGTGAAGTCCGCGCCTGCCGCGAAGGCCAAGCCATGAGCCGCGCCCACCGCGCATTGCTGCTGTCGCTCGCGTTTGCGCTGGCCCTGCTGCCCGCCAGCGCCTGGGCACACAAGGAAAGCGACGCCTACCTGAGCCTGCGCACCGATGCACGCAACCCGAAGATGCTGCACGGCCAGTTCGACATCGCCCTGCGCGACCTGGCCTTCGTGCTCGACATCGACGCCAACCACGACAGCGAGCTGACCTGGGGCGAGGTCCAGGCGCAGCGCGACGCGATCGAGCGCTACGCGCTGGCCGGCGTGCGGGTGAAGGGCGACGGGCTCGACTGCGTTCTGCATCCCACTGGCCAGCTGGTGAATGCACACAACGATGGCGCCTACGACGTGATCCTGTTCGATGCCCTCTGCGACAAGGAGATCCCGAACAGGCTGACCCTGCACTACACCCTGTTCCAGGACGTGGATCCCTACCATCGCGGCATCGTCACCATCCGCCACAAGGGCGTCACTGCCAGCGCCGTGCTCGGCCCGAAGGCCACGGTGGCCACGCTCGACCTGCGCCAGCCCGACTACTGGCAACAGTTCAAGAGCTTCATGGTCAATGGCGTCTGGCACATCTGGACCGGGCCGGACCACCTGCTGTTCATCCTGTCGCTGCTGTTGCCGGCGGTGCTGATCCGGCAGTCGCGCATCGCGCTGGCGGCCGGCGCCGGCAGCCTCGCCGATGCCGCGGCGGACCTTGGCACCGGCTGGCTGCCGGTGCGCAAGCTCTCGCGCGCGATGATCGAGCTGGTCAAGGTCGTGTCCGGGTTCACCGTCTCGCACTCGGTCACGCTGACCCTGTCGGTGCTGGGGTATGTAAACCTGCCGAGCCGGCTGGTGGAGTCCGGCATCGCGATCTCGATCATCGTCGCGGCGCTCAACAACCTGCATCCGATCGTCACGCGTCGTGCCTGGGTCGTGGCCTTCGCCTTTGGTTTCATCCACGGCCTGGGCTTTGCCAGTGCGCTGGCCGGGCTGTCGCTGCCGCCGGCGGCGATGGCCGCCTCGCTCGGCGGTTTCAGCCTCGGCGTGGAGCTGGGCCAGGAGGCGATCGTGCTGCCCTTCCTGCCCCTGGCCTTCCTGGTGCGCAGGACGCGGTTTTACCAAGTGGGCGTGGTGCGCTGGGGCTCGTGGGCGATCGTCGCGATCGCCACGCTGTGGCTGGTGCAGCGCGCCTTCGACGTGGTGATTCCCTACACCGGCTTCCTCACGCCAGCCTGAGGCGGCCGCGCGCCCGTGCCGCGCCCTCGAACCTAGCCAGAGCGCAGCGCCCAGCCGTCGCGGCCGGCGCGCTTTGCGTCGTACAACGCCAGGTCCGCCAGTTCGCGCAATGCGCTGGCGCCGGCGACGTCGGCCTGGAAGCCGACGCCGATGCTCGCTCGTACCGGCAGCCGCGTATCGCCGACCTGCATCGGCTCGGCCATCGCGGCGACGATGCGCGCGGCCACCATCGCGCCGACGCCGGGCGTCGGGGAATATTCGACCAGCACCACGAACTCGTCGCCGCCCACGCGCGCCACCAGGTCAACGTCATAGACAACCTCGCGAATGCGTTGCGCGAAGGCCCGCAGCACGGCATCGCCAGCCGCGTGGCCGAAGGAATCGTTGATTTCCTTGAAGCGGTCGACGTCGATGGCAAGCAGGAGCAGGGGCGAATGGTTGCGGTGTGCGCGCACCACAGCCCGGTCGAGATCCTCTTCGAAATGGCGCCGGTTGGCCAGCCCGGTGAGTGAATCGAAACGCGCCAGCTGCTCCAGGGCGCGCTCGGTCTGCTTGGCCTGGGTGATGTCGAAACCGAACGAGTAGAAACCGACCACGGACCCGTCGGCGGCGCGGTCGGGGACGTAGTGGGCGCGGTAATCCATCGGCGTCCCGAGCACGTCGGTCTGGGCTTCGAACACCTGCGGCTCGCCGCGCAGGGCAGCCGCCATGCGGGGCTCCAGCAGCCTCCAGGTGGCATCGCCCCGCACCTCGCGCAGCGTGCGTCCCAGCAGGCGCGAGGGATCGCCGCCGACGCTTCGCAGCGCCACCGCGTTGGCATAGGTGAAGCGGCACTGCGTGTCGAAATAGCTGACCATCGCCGGAACGTTGTCGGTGACCGCCTGCAGCCGCGCCTCGCTCTGGCGCAACTTGCGATCCAGCCAGCGCCGCTCCGTCATCGCCACGGCCGTGGGGATGGCCAGCAGGCACCCGGCAGCCACATAGACCTGCAACAGCAGCGTTCGCGCGAGCGCCGCGTCGGGAGCCTGCAGGGCGAACTGGCCAAAGTGGTCGAACGCTGCCGCCGCACTGGTGAGGGTCAGCACCAGGATCCCCCACACGACACCCGCCAGGCCGTGGCGCCAGGTCAGCAGCAGCAGCGGCAGGTAGGCCAGGAACAGCAGCGGCAGTGCCCGCTGCAGGTCGATGCCGACGCTGACGCCGACCAGCAGTGCGACACAGGCCGCCAGGTCCAGGCGACGGCCCCGCCGACCCAGCAGGCTTCCACGCATCTGCGCCAGGCACAGCAACAAGGTGCCAACGATCACCATGCCGAGCACGTGGGCGCTGAACCAGGTCAACCAGATCACGTCGTTCGACTGCTTGAGCGCTCCGGCCACGACGGGCATCGCCAGCGTCGCCGATACCGCGCAGGCGAGCAGGGTGCCCGTCAGCGCCGCGCGCGAGAGGGGCACCAGCGCGCCCATGTCGCCGAAGTCCGAGACACGACGCCTGATCCAACCGGCCGCGATCCAGCACTCCACCAGATTGGCCAGCGTCAGTCCCGCCACGACCGCCAGGGCATTGCCGAGAACGAGGCGCGCGCCGACCTGACCAAGCGCCGACGCCAGGGCCCAACGCAGCCAGCGGCCATTGGGAACCAGCAGCAGCGCGCTGGCGAGCAAGCCGTTGGACATCCACAGCACGGCGACGCCGCCGTCGATGCGCGTCCACGCCACCGAGGCATAGCTCGTCAGCCCGCTCAACAGCAGGAAGGCGAGCAGCGCGACCGGTTCGCGTACGGCGGGTCTCGACAGCCCATTGGCTACGCCGGACGCCGCAGTCTCCGGCGAGGGCCGGACTGCGGGGACCACCGAAGGATCGGGCAAGGCGGAGTCCACGCGCCCCATCCTACGCGCCCGCAGGTGGCTGCCGCGGGCGCCCGGTCACAAAAACCCGGGCGCCCTGCCAGTCATTTATGCGCGTTTTACTTCTTCTCGGCGGCTTCCTGCTTCTTCTCGTCGGTTTCCTTGGCCGCGTTCTCGACCTGGGTATCGACCACCGTGCCGTCGATCGCGTTGACGTTCACCTCAGTGATCGTGTGCTTGGCGGTGCGGATGTCGAAGGAATAGATCAGCTTGCCGTTTTCGCGCTCGAGCTCGCCGCTCTTGACCTTGCCCGGCGCGACCTTGGCCGCGATGGCCTGCGCCTGCTTCATCGAGATCTTGGCTTCCTTGCGCATCGCCGCATTACTGTTCGCCGACGCGTGTCCGGCCATCTCCGCCTTGGCGGTTTCGGGCTTGGCCGTGGCGCCGCCGGCGGCAAAGGCCGCCATCGGCAGCAGTGCGGCGACCAGGAATCCTGCAATCGTCTTGTTTCGCATGGGTGTGTCCTCGGGAGGGAATGCATCGGTCGTTGCTTTCGGCTTGCCGCGGGTCGAGCCCGGACGGCATGCGAAGCGAGGATGCGCGCCGATGACTGAACGCACCGAACTGTCGAACGAGCCTGAGCGAAACCACGCTCCGCCCCCTGCTGTCCCTTGTTTCCGCGTCTTTCGCCCACCTTTCGGCACGGGACGATCAACGCGACGCAGCTTGCATGCTGTTCAGGAATCCCCATGCATGCTGCGCCCATGGACAACAGCAACGCGATGCCTTCGACCGCGCCAACGGTGCGCGACATGCTGAACAAGGTGCCGATGATCACGGCCTTCTTCTGGATCATCAAGGTGCTGTGCACCACGGTGGGCGAGACATTCGCGGACTTCCTCAGCGAAACCCTCAAGCTCGGCCTGGGCAACACCAGCCTGGCGATGGGCGCCTTGTTGCTGGTGGCGTTGGCGTTCCAGTTCCGCGCGCGCCGGTACATCCCGGCGCTGTACTGGTTGGCGGTGGTGCTGCTGAGCATCGTCGGCACGCTGATCACCGACAACCTGACCGATGTCCTCGGGATCCCGCTGCCGGTCACCACGGCGGTCTTCGCCGGCCTGCTCGCCGCGACCTTCGCGGTGTGGAACTACAGCGAGCACGACCTGTCGGTCACCACGATCCGGACCACGCGCCGCGAGGCCTTCTACTGGACGGCGATCCTGTTCACCTTCGCCCTGGGCACGGCCGCGGGCGATCTGATCGCGGAAGGGATGGGGCTTGGTTACTGGGTCTCTGCGCTGATCTTCGCCGGGCTCATCGCCGCGGTCGCGGTCGCGCACCTGCGCTTCGGTCTCAATGGCGTGGTCGCCTTCTGGACGGCCTATGTGCTGACCCGCCCACTCGGCGCCTCGATCGGCGACTGGCTGTCGCAGGCACCGGCCGATGGCGGGCTGGGGCTGGGCACCACGGTAACCAGCCTCTTGTTCCTGGTCACGATCCTCGCCCTGGTGGCCTACCTGGCGATCAGCGGGCGGGACGCGGTCGAGCGCACGGCATAGGCGAGCGCGGCAACGTAAAAAAATGGGGCGCCGAAGCGCCCCGGATGCCGCAGGACCGCGCGGCGAGGATTACTTCAGGCTGACATCGTCCACCAGGAAGGAAGTCGCGACGCTCGGGCCCTCCACGCCGACGAAATACAGCTGCACCGTCTGCCCCTTGTAGGCGGACAGGTCGAAACTCTTCTGCACGTAGCTGGCGCCCTTGTCGAGGTTGCTGTAGGTGGCCAGCGTCGCCAGCACCGTGCCGCTGCTGTTGCGCACCTGCACCTTCAGCGTGTCGTAGGCGGTGGTGGTGGAGGTCTCGTCGCTGACGACCTTCAGCCAGAAGGTCAGCGTCGCCGACGGTGCGGCCGCCGGGATGCTGACGGTCTGCAGGATGGTGTCGGTGTGCGTCGCCGCGTAGCCGTCCAGCCAGGCCTTCCAGCTGCCAAGGTGCGCGGCCTGCGTCGTGCTGTTGTCGATCACGCCGCTGCTGGCCGTCCACACCGTGGCGCCGGACTCGAAGCCGCCATTGGACACCAGCTCGGTGCCGCCACCGCCCGTACCCGCGATGTAGGTGAGGGTGAGCGTGTACGGCACGGTGGTGCTGGAGCCGGCGTAGGCAATCACCTTCGCGTACACCGTGGCCGCGCTTGCGCCGTTGGTGTATGTCACCGTTTCCGCGCTGGTCGAGCCGGTGGAACTCTTCAGCGTGGCATCGGCGGCGGTGACCAGGTAGAGGTCGTAATCGCTGCCGGTCGGGCCGCCGGCCATGTCCACCTTCACCGTCTCGTTCGCCGCCAGGGACAGGGCGAAGTAGTCCTTGTCGGTCGTGTTGCCCATCGTGCCGACGATGGTCTTGTACGTGTGGGCCACGGCGTTGGCCGTTCCGGCGGTGCCGTTGGACTCGGCTTCGTTGAACTGCGTGGTGGACGTGGAGTTGTTCACGGTGAACGCGACGCCCGACGAAGTCGTGCTGTTGCCCGCCGCGTCATAGGCCTTGGCCGTCAGCGTGTGGCTGGCATTGCTGAGCGTGGTCGAGTCGAGCGCGAGCGCGTACGGGCTGGATGCATCCGCGCCCTTGAGCACGCCGTCCACGTAGAACTCCACGTTGCTGACGCCGACGTTGTCGGACGCGGTGGCGGACAGGCTGATCGTGCCGCTGCTGCCAGACTCCGACGCGCTGACCGTCGGCGGTGTGGTGTCGCCCGTCGCCACGCCCTGGTTGACCCAGATCGGCGCGGACCAGAGGCGGTCGCCGTCGGCCTCGGTCACTTGCACGTAGTAGAAGTGCGCGCCCTGGGCGGGAGTGAAGGAGTACGTTCCGGCGCCTTCGAACAGCTGGGTCACCGTGCCGTTGCGGCCGGGAACTCCCTCGAAGAACTGCACCCGCGATGCCGTCTCGCCACTGCTGCTGGCGTAATTTGCCGCCAGGTTGAGCGCGCCGCTGTTGCTGATCGTCTGGCCCATCACCAGGCCGTTGCCGGTCAGCACCACCTGCGCCAGCTTGTCCTCGGTGGCGAAGACCCGGCGCGCCTTGAGCGCATCGAGGAAGTTGGCGACGTTGAGCGTCGCGCCGTTCGGCAGCAGCACGCCGGTGCGGTTGCGGAAGCTCAGGCCCCAGTTGGCGCAGTGGTTGTCCTGGTCGCTGGTCGGGGCGACGTGGTAACCGCGCTCGAGCAGGATGTTCCAGGCCGCGGTGTAGGTGCTGCGGCTGGCCTCGGTTTCGGTGGTGTTGGTCGAGAAGGCCGAGCTGTTGAGCACTTCGGCCAGCACCATCACGTCGTTGCCATTTGGATCATAGGCGAGCGCCGTGCCGCCGATGATGAACTGCCCGCTGCTGGCCGGATGGTTGAACTGGCCGATCCAGCCGCGCGCCTTCATCACCGAATACAGGTTCGCGTAGTCCGACTTGATCGTGGCCACGCTGCCGATGAGCTGGTTGCTGGCGTTGTATTCCCACTCGGCCAGGCCATCGGGGTTGATCAGGTTCAGGTGGCCGCCGTTGCTGATCACGCCCCACTCGTTGCCGTACAGCGCCAAGAAGGTCGGATGCGCGCTGCGATACGCCGCGGCGGCACTGATGCCGGAGTTGAACAGGTTGTTGGCGCTGGCCGGCGTGGCGGCGGTGTTGGTGCCGGTGCTGCCGTCGTACATGTGGTTGTGTTCGGAGGCCAGCAGGAAATCGCCGCCGGCCTGGTTCTGCATCATCGCGTAGGCGTCGGCGGGGCCGTAGGTGCCGGCCTGTGGCGTCTCCGCGCCGGTGCACGAGGCAAGCACGGCGCCGCCGTCGCTGTGGTTGGTCTGGCTGTGCAGGTTGCCGTAGTAGATCGTGTAGGGCAGGGTGCTGGCCGCCACCGACGACAGGCCGACGTTGCCGCCGCCCTTGCCGGGCGCAGCGCCGTGGCTTCCACCCTGGCCCGGATGCGGCAGGCCGGCGAAGGCTGGCATGCGCGGCGCGGCCAGGTTGCCGACGCGCAGGTCCATGCGTTGTTCGATCAGCTCGTCGCGACCCAGCGCGAAGGAGCGCTTCGCCCGATCGAGCACGGACAGGTTCCGCTCCGCGGCCAGGCGCACCGAGGGCACCGCGCGCAGCTGCGCCGTGTAGAAGCCGGCCGCGACCGGCACGCCGTTCTCGCCCTTGCCGTCCCAGAGCAGCCGGGCCGCGCCGCGGCCGTCCACCAGCGGGGCTTCGCCGATCCAGCGCCGCACGACCGCGCCGCGCGGCGACAGCAGGTCAACCTGCCAGGTCGCCAGCGTCGCGTCGCCGCCGGCCGGATAGTCGAACGCCAGGCCGATCGCGTGCGCACCGGCCGCGTCGGGCCGGAAGGCCGCGTTGATGGTGGCGTCGAACTCGAAATGGTCGGGCAGGCGGATGCCGGTGCCGGCGTGTCCGTCCTGCCGCGCGGCGCCTGCCGCAAAGGTCGCGCCCGCAAGCGCAACAGCCAGGACGAGTTGGGTGAAAGCCGGCCGACGAGGCCAGTGGCGTGTGTGCATGGTGATCCCCGGAAAATGAAGAGGCGGCGTCCCTGCCGATTCGTTGGGCCTCCAGGCCGGGGCCGACTCTACGTCAGCTCCGCGTCAATAGCGTGACGCACCGCACAACCCTGAACGGGGCCGGGTCGATTTCACGGGGTGGTCCACGGGGCTGGGGAGGCGCTCGGCAACCCGTCCCGCGGGGAACGGGCGCGGCCCATGAGTCTGGATGGCCTGGGGGGACCGGGATGGCGCGGGGACGCCACTCGACCCAGCTAGCTGGCGTCCTGGCCCCAAGTCGCCGCATCGGCCGGCGCCGCGCCGTCCGGGGCCGGGATGACGTCGGTGATGTCGTCGCCACCGACGCTGCCTTCGACGTCACGCTGGTCCGACCCGGGCGCGATTCCTCCAGCCGGTCCTTCGGCGATCAACCCATCATCTGCAGGCGTGCTCTCGGTGGTGGCCGCAGTTTCTACCAAGACGTCGCTCGCCTCGGGCCGCGCGTCGGCGCTGGGCGAATGCGCGGTGCGCGCCGCGGTTCCGGCAAAGCCGGGGCGGCCGATCGGCACGCCCAGCGACGCGGTCGGAGACATGGCGCGGGAGTCTCGATGGGACTGGATTCGCGGATGCATGGCGCGTCCTTGCACGATGCGGAAAGGCGGATGGGCAACCCCGCCGTCGTCGCGACGGCATGGCACTTCGAAGTCCTCGGCGCGTCCAGCGGTCGGAGCGGTGTGGCCGCTCAGTGCGTGGTCGGCTCTTGCTCTTCGAGGAGCTTGGCAGCCCAAGGCGCGGCGTTGAGCAGGAACAACCAGGCCCGGTAGTCGGACTTGGCGGCTTCGGCCAACTCGGCCCAGCTGCGGTACTCGTGGTGGCGGGTGTCGCTCGGCATGGACCGAGCATGCGCCGGACGGAACAACGCGCCCTGAACCCGCGTCACAAATCCTGAACGGGGCCGGTTCTTTCACACGCCGATTCCGTGTGAAGGAACCGGCCCCGTTCAGGGTTTCAGTTGGGGCGGCGGCTGGCGCTGATGATGCCGGCGATCCGGGCGTCGCCCTGTTCGATCAGTTCCATCGGCGTGTACTGGAAGTTCGACAGCACCATCGCCTCGCCCACGCACCATTCGCGTTGCGCGTCGGTGAAGCGACGACCGCCACTGGCGACAATGGCGATCAGGTCGTCGCTGGGGATGCGCGTTTCCTCCGCGGTTTCCGCGCGCATGTCCATGGTCGGCGCGGCGCGCTTGATCTGCCCCTGCAGCCAGTCGATGCGCGCCAGCGCCACGCCCAGGCGGTCGCCGCCGCCGCCCAGTTGCGGCGCCGCACTGGCCAGCGCACCGAGCACGGTGTTGCGCTCGTCCTCCACCGCCAGCCTGGCCTTGTCGGCCTCGGCCAGTTCGTCCTGCATGGCCTTGATCCGCTGCTCGAGCGCGAGCACCTCGTCGGCCTGGTCCACCAGCGTCTTGGACTCCAGGCGCTGGATCACCTTCCTGGCCATGGCCTCGTACAGCGGCAGGTTGCTGAACTTCAGGTCGCGCGCCGCCGCCTGCCAGGCCAGGGCGACCTGGTTGGACGTTTCCCGGATCTCGCGCGCAGCGGTCGGCGACGGCGGCGCGTCCGGCCCGATCTCCACGGGCGTGCGCTGCAGGGTCTGGACCATGGCATCCAGGCGCTCGCACAGCTCGGTCTTGTGGAACTCGCGCACCAGCTTGCGCAGCTCGATGCGGCAGTCGATCAGCAGGGTTCGCAGGGGGTCCATTGGGAAAGACAGTACGGGGGGCGCCCATTCTAGGCATGGCGGCGCGTGAAGCGATGCGACCGCCGTCGCAGCTGGGACGCCCGCTCAGGGGGCCAGCAGGAAGAAGAGCAGGTTGTTCTGGAAGTACAGGTTGTGGGTCAGGCGACCGTGCGACTCGCACAGGAAGAAGGTCTGCTCCGCGGGCAGGGGATGGAAGCGGTTGTCGTCCGCGGCCACGCCCAGCGGCCGCCGCGCGACCTGGGACGAGCGCGTGATCATGCCGTCGCCCGGCTCCGACAACAGGTGGGCGTAGTCCAGCGCCGGGGCGATGCCGCGCCCGCCATTGGCGTTGGCGTGGCCCGCGGTGACGTCCTTGGCGCGGAACACCAGGCGCGAATGGCCGTCCTCGCCAAGCATCACGGCATGGCCCGGCGTCGCCTCGCAGTCGCCGCCCAGCACCGCGGTCTCCACGTGGTTGGGCGGCAGAGGCGCCGTCAGCGCCCATTGCCAGCGCTCGGCCCGGCGCAGGTTGCCGTCGAAGCCAGCCTGCAGGGCCTGGACCGCGCGCTCGCCTTCGATCGGTTCGGACATGGAGTCGCGCACCCGCGCTTCCACCTCGGGCGAATACACGCCCCAGCGCTCGCGCTTCCACACGGCCGGGTCATAGATGTCGAGGTCAACCACGGCGCCGTGCACGTCCAGCACCGGCCGGGTCAGGGGATGCGGCAAGGCCTGGTAGGGCGTCGCGAAGGTCGCCAGCACCTCCACCGGCACCGTGCCGAAGACCACGCGCATCCCGTAGATCAGGCGTTCCAGGCTGGTCACGGCGCCAAGCTCGGGCGTGCCCAGCAGCACCAGGCGGCGGATGCGCCTGTCGCCCTCGTCCCAGGGCCGGTACGGCGGACCGGCGTCCAGCACATCGTTCGGCCCGTAGCGCAGGTAGTAGTCGGCGATCAGGCCGCCATTGCTGTGCGCGATCAGGTCGACTTTCAGCGCGGGATCGCCATAGTCCAGGCGAATCTGGTCGATCAGGGCATGCAGCTTGCGCACCGCGACAAGGTTGTCCTTGCGCCAGTCGTACACGAACACGTAGTAGCGTCGCCGCTGCGGGCCGACCGGATGGCCCGGCACGCCGCGTTCGAAGCGCCCGACGGTTTCCAGCGCGTGCAGCAGGTCGGCGTAGAAATCCACGCCGCCCACGCCGTAGGTGAGGTCGCCGGGCACCAGGCCTTCGCCCTCGCGATCCTCCGCGCTCATCTGCGCCAGGTCGCGGTAGTTGCTGAAGGCCAGCGACTTCAGGCCGCCCGGCCAGAACTCCTTGCCGGTCTTGGCATCCACCAGGGTCGAACCCGCCAAGCCGTGCAGGACGATCACCGGTGGCTGGTGGGGATCGTCGTTGGTGTTTTCGTACAGCCGCACCAGGTCCGGGTGCGCGGCGCATCCGGCCAGCAGGCTCAGCAGGCTCAGCAGCAAGAGCGGGAAAAGGCGACGCATCCGGCGACTTTACCGTGGCAGCGCCACCAGCCGCGATTGCCGATGGTCATGCGCCAGCGGCAGTCGCGCCTGCCTCGCCCGCTGCGCGGGCGGGGCGATCCCGGGTAGGTCAGGCCGCTTCGGCCTGGTAGTCCGGATAGTCGGCGTAGCCCTCGGGCTGCCCGCTGAACAGCACCGCCGGGTCGAATCCGGCGATCGGCAGGCGTTCGGCAAGGCGGCGCGCCAGGTCGGGGTTGGCGATGAAGGGCCGACCGAAGGCGATCACGTCGGCGCGGCCGGCGGCGAGCGCGGTGTCGGCGCGGTCGCGGTCGAAGTCGCCGGCCAAGACCAGCACGCCGTCGAAGTGCGCGCGCACCGCGTCCACGGTGGAGTCGGGTACGACGCCGGGCGTGGCGATCAGGTGCAGGTAGCCGATCCGGCGCTTCGACAGTTCGGTCACCAAGGCAAGCAACTCGGCTTCTTCGTTGTCGAAGTTGGCGGCCAGGTCGTTGTAGGTGTTGAACGGCGAGAGCCGGATGCCTACGCGCTCGCGGCCGATCGCGGCGATGGTGGCGTCGACGACCTCGAGCACGAAGCGCCGGCGGTTCTCCGCCGTCCCACCGTACTGGTCGGTGCGCTGGTTGCTCTTGGGATTGAGGAACTGGGCGAGCAGGTAGCCATTGGCGGCGTGCAACTCGACGCCATCGGCGCCGGCGGCGATGGCGCGCCTGGCGGCATCGGCAAACGCGCCGCGTACGCGCGACAGGTCTGCCGCGTCCATCGCCTTGGGCACGGGCATGTCCTGCATGCCCTGGGTGTCGGTCCACATCTGGCCGGCGGCGGCGACGGCGGAAGGCGCCACGGCCTGTGCGCCGGCGGGCAGGTTGTCCGGATGCGCAACGCGGCCAACGTGCATCAGCTGCAGGACGAGCGTGCCGCCGCGTGAATGCACGGCGTCGGCAATCGGCGCCCAACCAGCCTGCTGCGCATCGTTGAAGATGCCCGGGATGCGGGAGTAGCCCAGTGCCTCGGGCGCGGGGGCGACGCCCTCGCTGATGATCAGGCCGGCACTGGCGCGCTGCCGGTAGTACTCGCGCATCAGCGCGTTGGGCACGGCGCCCGGGGCGCGCGAGCGGGTCATCGGCGCCATCGCGACGCGATTCTTGAGCGAAAGCGGCCCGGCGGTGAGCGGCTGGAAGAGCTTGGTGGTCATGGCAAATCCCGTGGATGGGTGGAGACGGGACCAGCATGGTGTTGCACGGGCCTGGGGCCAAGCCGTGCCGAAGGGACGTACTGTTGCGCTCATGGAACAATGGCCCCGGCTTGGCGTTGGGTCGAGACCTCCGCAATATCCCGGCCGATCGCCCGGCGCAGTTCCCGTAGCGAGCCCTGCTGGGGCACGGGCATCGGGACCGCCATGTCGCACAGCCGGGCCAGGCGCAGGTGCAGCTCGAGCCGGCGCGTGTGCCGCGACCTGCAAGGACTGAAGACCGAGTGGATCATTGCCTGGAACCCGAGGCTGGAATTTGGAGTTCAGGCCTTGAGTGTGGCAACCCAATCACTCCGATGACATCGGACAAAGTCGGTGCCGCGTGTAGGACAACACCGCATGTCGCGACACGTGTCCAGCCTTCCGCGATGCGGCTGCCGGCCGCCTTGTCGGGCGCGGCCGAGACGGGCTGGAGTTTCGGCCTGAACGCAGAGTTGTCGTGGAACGCAAGAAATGCGTTCCACTTCAATTCGCGCCCGAGGTGGGGAAAGAACCCGTTGAAGGCGCGCGTTCAGGCGCCAGCTGCGCCGCGCCGCACTGCGTTGCGCCGCGTCGCGCGGCAGGACGCCCGCGCGGTCGGTCCGGCGCAATCGGACCGCATGCTAACCTCGCGAACGCCCCGCCCACCGACCCAAGTCCAGGCCAAATGAACAACACGCTCGCACCCACGTTCGTCCAGACGATTCCCGTCCGCCGCCGCCGACAGTTACCGACGTTGCTGGCGACGGCCTGCGCCGCGGCGCTGGTTGGCGCCATCGCGTCACCCGGGACCGCCCACGCGCAAACCCAGCCCGCGCAGACAGCCGCCCAGTCCTCCCAGGCAATCTCCGACGCCGCCTATCCCGGCGGCGAGCTCAAGCTGCACGTGGACGCCACCGACATCGCGCACCGCATCTTCCGCGTGCACGAGGAGATCCCGGTCGCCAGCGCCGGCCCGCTGCGGCTGTACTACCCGCAGTGGCTGCCCGGCAACCATGGTCCGCGCGGGCCGATCGACGAGATCGGCGGCCTGATGTTCAGCGCCAACGGCCAGCCGCTGGCCTGGAAGCGCGATCCGCTCGACGTGTACAGCTTCCTGGTGGACGTGCCGCAGGGCGCCAAGACCATCACCGCCGAGTTCCAGCACCTGTCGCCGCTCGATGCCAGCCAGGGCCGCGTCGTGGTCACGCCCGAGATCATCGGCCTGCAGTGGAACGCCGTCAGCCTGTACCCGGCCGGCTACGCTGCGAGCAAGATCATGATCAGGCCCAGCGTTACGCTGCCGGCGGGCTGGGGCTTCGGTACCGCGCTGGAAGGCGAGGGCGATGCCAGCGCGACCGGCGCGAGGACCGGCCCGCAGAAGGGCGGCCTGGTGAACTTCAACCCGGTCAACTTCGATGACTTCATCGACTCGCCGCTGCTGGCCGGCAAGTACTACAAGCGCATCGTCCTCAAGGACGGCCCGCGCCCGGTCTACGTCGACGCCGTCGCCGACAGCGCCAAGGAACTCGACGTCAAGCCCGAACTGCTGGCCAGGCACAAGGTCTTCATCGCCCAGGCCGACAAGCTGTACCGGTCGCAGCACTACCGGCACTACCACTTCCTGCTGAGCATTTCCGACCGCTACGCCGGCATCGGCCTGGAGCACCACCAGAGCAGCGAGGATGGCGTGCGTCCCGGTTACTTCATCGACGCCAAGAAGCCGGGCAGCGACCTGCTGCCGCACGAATACACGCACAGCTGGGACGGCAAGTTCCGCCGCGGCGCAGACCTGGCCACGCCGCACTTCAACGTGCCGATGCAGGACAGCCTGCTGTGGGTGTACGAGGGCCAGACCCAGTACTGGGGCAATGTGCTCGCGGTGCGCTCCGGGCTTCGCACGCAGGAAGAGGGCCGCGATGCGATGGCCAGCGTCGCGGCGACCTACGACACGCGCGAGGGCCGGCTGTGGCGCCCGCTGCTCGACACCACCAACCAGCCGATCATCAGCGCCCGCGCTCCGCAGGGCTGGAGCAGCTGGCAGCGTAGCGAGGACTATTACAGCGAAGGCGAGCTGATCTGGCTCGACGCCGACACCCTGATCCGCGAGAAGAGCGGCGGCAAGAAGTCGCTGGACGATTTCGCGGCCGGGTTCTTCGGCGTGCAGGACGGCCGGATCGACGTGCTGCCCTACACCTTCGACGACGTGGTCGCCGCGCTCAATGCGGTGCTGCCCTACGACTGGAAGGCCTTCCTCGACCAGCGGGTCAACGCGATCGCGCCCAAGGCGCCGCTCGACGGTCTGGCGCGCGCGGGCTGGAAGCTGGTATACACCGCCGAGGAAAGCGCCACGGCCAAGGCCGCCGCGCTGCGGCCTGGCGGCGGTGGCGGCACCAGCCTGACGTACTCCCTGGGCCTCAGCGTGGACAAGGACAACAAGGTCACCCAGGTGCTGTGGAACAGCGTCGCGTTCAAGGCCGGCCTGGCGCCGGGCATGGTCATCGTCGGCATCAACGACGACATGGCCACCGCCGACCGCCTGAAGGATGCAGTCACCGCGGCCAAGGGCGGTACGCAGCCGATCGTGCTGCTGGTCAACAGTTTCGACCACCTCAGCACGATCAAGCTCGACTACCACGGCGGGCTGCGCTATCCGCACCTCGAGCGCATCGAGAAGACCCCGGACCGGCTGACCGAGATCCACGCGGAGAAGAAGTAGGCGCATGAAGCGCGGTTACTGGCTCCTGCTGGCCGCGCTGCTGTTCCTTGGCTGGAAGGCCTGGCAACGCCACGCGCCCGTGGGAGCGACGTCAGTCGCGACTGGCGATGTGGCGACGACGCCAATCGCGGCCGAAGCCGCTCCCACCGAAGCCGCTGCAGGTGGTTATCCGCGCGAAGTCGCGCAAACCCTGGCGCTGGTCCAGGCGGGCGGCCCGTTCCGCTACGACCGCGACGGCGTGGTGTTCGGCAACTTCGAGCACCACCTGCCCGAGCGTCCGCGCGGCTACTACCACGAGTACACCGTGCCGACCCCGGGCGCGCGCAATCGCGGCGCCAGGCGCATCATCACCGGCGGGGAGCCGCCGTCCGAGTACTGGTATACCGGCGACCACTACGACAGTTTCACCCGACTCGATCCCGGGGCGATGCGATGAGCCTGCCGCAATGAGTGTGCTGTGGTTCGATGGCCTGCTTGCCAACGTGGAGGACGCGGGGGTCTATTTCCTGCCCGCGCCCGACGTGGACGAACTGCTCGAGGCCGCGGCGGTGAATTGCTTCCCGCTGCTGCGCATCAACCTGCAAGGCTGCACCGACAAGGCCGACCTGCTTCTGCGCATCGCCGGCGTGCTGGAAATGCCGCCGCACGTGGTGCGCAACTGGGACGCACTGGCCGACGCGCTCGGCGAGCTGCGCACGCCAGGCACACCCGGCCAGGTCCTGCTGCTGGAGCACAGCGAACACGTGCGCGCCGCGGCCCGCGACCAGTTCAAGACCGCGATGGAAGTGCTGCAGGCCGCCAGCGCCGAATGGGCGACGCGCGCCGTGCCGCTGTGGACCTTCATCGTCCTCAGCGAAGACGAATTCGAATCACTCCAGGACTGACGCCATGGCCAACGCTCCCGCCCACCTCGACGACGACGAGATCGAACGCCTCGGCGAATTGCTCGATCGCCTGGCCGTGCCCCAGGGCGGCCTCAACATGGAGGCGCTGGACGGCTACCTGTCGGCGCTGGCCGTGGGCCCGGACATGCCGCCCCGCGATGAGTGGCAGCCGCCGGTGTGGGGCGCGCAGCCGCCCGCCTTCGCCGATACGCGCGAGGCCGACGAGGCGCAGCGCCTGCTGCTGGGCCACCGCAACGCCTGCGTCGCCCGCGCGCGCTTCGACGGCGAAGACCTGCCGGATTCATTGTCGCCGCTGCTCTGGCTGCCCGAGGACCCGGAGGCCGAACAGCCCGACGCGCTGGATGTCGGCAGCGACTGGGCCCACGGCTTCTTCACCGCGGTGGATCTGCGGCCGGACGCGTGGCAGGCCTGGCTGGAAGCGGAGGAGTGGATCGACGAGATCTTCGGCCTGCTCGAACAACTGGCCACCGGCGAGGTCGCGCCCGAGGAAGAAGGCGGCGCGCCCGCGCTGATGGGTTTCAAGGAACGGATGGAAATCGTCGCCAGCCTTCCCGGCATGCTCGCCGACCTGCACCAGTACATGATCGACGCCAAGTCGCCCAAGGCGCCGGTCACGCGCGACGGCGGGCAGCAGGACCGCAATGCGCTGTGCGCCTGCGGTTCCGGCAAGAAATACAAGAAATGCCACGGCGCGTGAGCGCGGTCGCTGCGCCGCGCGACGCGCGTTTGGTTGGCCTGGCCTTCTGGGCGGTGATGCTGGGGTCCATGGTGCTCAGCGCTTTCGTTGCCGAGCGCAGTGCCGCCCACGAGGGTTTGCAGATCGTGTGCGGCCTTGCAACCAATTTCCTGGCCTACGTCTGGGTCATCCTCGACAGTCGCGCGCGCGGCTACGTCCCCTCGCACACCCTGAAGCTGGGCGTGATCCTGTTCAGCCCGATCGCGATTCCAATCTACCTGGCGCGAACCCGCAGCCTGGGCATGACGGCGAAAATCATCGGCCTGTTCCTGCTCAAGTTCGTCGGCTTGCTGATCGTCGCCATGCTGCTGATCGCTGGCCTGGCCGCCGCCGGGCTGGCGCACATCGGGGTCTAGCGCGCCTGCCCGACCTGCGCCGCCGCCTGGCGCTGCTTCACGTAGCGCATGATCTCGATGAAGGGCGCCGTCCAGTAGCGATCGCGATGCCCGGCGAGGTAGGCCAGCAATTCCGCGTGCGCCTGGTTGGAGACGGTGAGGTAATCGCCGCCGATGCCGTGGAAGGTGAAGTTGATCATCGTGCCCCTGGCGCCCGCGGCCTCCACCTGCGCGATCAGCCAGGCGCCGGTGACGCCGGCCGGCGCAGTCACGCCGACCTGGTGCACATCCAGCGTCCACATGTCCGGCACCACGCCGCCGTCGCCCGCCTTGATCGCCACGAACTGGTCGGCGATGAGCGGCAACAGCGGCTCGCCGGTGGCCTTGAAGTCGCCGCAGGGCAGGGTGAACGTGCGCTCGGTCCGGCCATCGATCGCCTGCAGCATGGTGTTGCCGACCCGCACCTCGGCCGCCCATTGGCTGGCGCGGATGTGGTCGAGGTCGTTGTCGGGCGTCACCCATTCGCGGCCGGCGAGCGATGCCGAACAGGGATGGAACAGGGTGTGGTTGCCCAGTTCGTGCCCGTGTGCGGCCAGCGCACGCCATTCCGGCAGGCGCTTGCGCAGGCTCTCGCTCGACAGCGTGAGGTAGAAGGTCGCCTTGATGCCGGCCTTGTCCAGCGCAGGCACGGCGTTGTCGAGCTGCGAGTCGATCGCGTCGTCGTAGGACAGGCTAACCGCGGCGCGCTGGCCGTCGGGCCAAACAAAGGGCGCCGCAACGCCTTGCGCCGTTCGGGTCGCAACTTGCGCGCCCGCCGTCGCGGCGCCCGCCATCGCGCCCGCGGGCGCCGCCAGCAGGAGTGCTGACAGTATCGCCACCATCGCCCGCATCGGCCCGTCCACGTCCTAGCGCTCCAACCGCTTGAGCAATTGCGCGCGCAGGTCGCGCGCGGTGGCATCGGTGAGCGGTGCGAGACTGCGCCGCGCCTCCGCGGGGATGTGTCCCGCGGTGGCCTCGCCGGGCTCGAACACGTAGTGGCTGAACATGTCCCGCCAGGCCGCGCGCTGCGCGTCCGGCAAGTCGCGGATGGCCAGGATGGCCAGCATCAGCGCGCTGATCGGCGATTCCATGTACGCGGCCGACTGCCGCCACCAGTAGTTGACCAGCGCATTGAACGGCGCCAGCGATTCGATGTGGTGCCACCACAGGCTCGGGATGAAGATGGCGTCGCCCGGCGCCAGCTCGGCGACCTGCGCCTGTTGCAGGGCATCGGCGAAACGCGGGAAGCGCGCGAAGTCCGGCTTGGCGAAATCCACCAGGCTGATCGATTGCCCGGCCGGGGTGAAGTCCAGCGGCCCGATGTACAGGTTCGCGAGCTGGTCGGGCGGGAACAGGGTGAAGCGCCGTCGTCCCGCCACCACGCAGGCCAGGTTGTCGGGCACGTCCTGGTGCGCGGCAACGCGCGAGCGATTGCCGATCCAGATGCTGGCCAGCGGATGGCGCGCGCCCAGGTCCATCGGATTGTCGTCGCGAAAGCCGGGTAGCGCGCTGTCGAGCGTGGTCGAGCCGACGTAGATCGCCGGCGGCGCGGGGCCGCCGGCGTTGCGCAGCAGGGCATCGAGCACGACGTCCAGCCGCTCGCGCGCGATCCGGAAGTTGAAGCCGCTGAAATCGTCGTTGTAGAAGTAGCGGCCCCCCTGTTCCGGCGGCGCCACCATCGCGCCGACCGTCGCGCCCCGATAGAAACGCAGCACGTAGGCGATGGCCTCGGCATCGGAGCGCGTCGCCGCCGCGACCATGGGCCAGTCGCGCACCAGCCCGCGCAGCACCAGCGGACGGGTCGAGCGCAGCACCTCGTCGGGCAGTGCGTGCCGGTCGACGCCGGCCAGCTCGGCGATGGGCTCAGCCATCGGCAGCAGCCCATCCGAGCGCGTGAACCCTCGAGTCGCAGCGGGACTGGATGCCTGGCAGCGCAGGTCGGGACATGGATTCACCTCCGGGGAACGGTGTCATCTGCACCCCGGCCATCTTGCCAGCTTCAGGGCTTCTCGCAGGCCAACAAGTGGTCGGAGTCGCTGCCCAGCGCCACGCGCGACACCGACAAGTCCAGGGCGGCGCTGCCGGACAGCTCGAACAGGTCGCTGACCCGGCGCAAGTCGGCGCCCGCCTTGCGGAAGCATTCCAGCGGCACGCCGACGCGGGTCCATTCGTTCGCAGCCAGGGCTGACAGCGACGGGTCCAGGCGCAGTTGCGCGCCGCAACCGGGGCCGCAGCGCAGGCCGAGCTCGAGCGGGCCGGTCGCCGCGTCGCCACGGCGCAGCGTGATCACCAGCAGGTCGCCGCGGAAACTTTCCCGCGCCACGTCCAGCGGCGCATCGGCATGCAGGAGGACGCGCGCCGGTCCGGCGCCATCCCAGCGCAGCCGGCGCGCATCTTCCTGCGCGCGATGATCGGTCGCGCTGACCTGCAGGTGCGCCGCCAACGCGCCGCTGGGCAGCTGGCTGACCGCCCGCGTCGGGCCGTCGCCATCGCCGACCTGCAGGCTCCAGCCGGGCGCCACCGCACCACGGTCGAAATAGATCCCCGGCACGGCCGCTTCGTGCGCCAGGCCGGAGGCTTCGGTCAGGCGCGCAACGCTACCGGGCTTGCCGGCGCTTAGGCCATAGCCAATCGCGAACTGCGGCGCCGCATTGCCGGCGCCCGAAACCGCGGTCCGCGGCCAGGGGTAGGGCAGGCTGCCGCGGAACGACTGCGCGACCGCGCCGGCCGGCGCGCGCAGCAGGACGTCGGCCACGCCGCCGCCTTCGGAACCCGGCAGCCAGGCGGCGACGAAAGCATCGGACGCATTGATCTCGCGGTTGAGCCACAGCGGCCGACCGGACAGGAACACCGACACCACCGGCACGCCCGCCGCATGCAGCTTGCGCAGCAAGGCCAGGTCGCGTTCGACGCCCGGCTGGTAGGCCAGGTTGGGCACGTCGCCGATGAATTCGGCATACGGCGCCTCGCCGAAGACGACGATGGCGACGTCAGGCTTGTGCGCGAAGCTGCCGTCCGGCGAAAGCGTCGCGCTGCCGCCGGCCGCCTGGGTTGCCGCGCGGATGCCTTCCCAGATGGTCTGCGCGCCGGGGAAGTCAGCGCGCTTGTTCGGCGTGCCCTGCCAGCCCAGCGTCCAGCCGCCCGCCTGCTTGCTGAAATCATCGGCGCCGTCGCCGGCCACCAGTACCTGCTTGCGCGGATCCACCGGCACCAGGCCGCCTGCATTCTTGAGCAGCACCAGCGACTCGCGCACGGCCTGGCGCGCCAGCGCGCGATGCGCCGGCGCGCCCAGCGTGGCCAGCGTCGCCGCCTCGCCCGAGGGCTGCGCGCCATCGAACAGGCCGAGCCGGAACTTCACCCGCAGGATGCGTCGCACCGCGTCGTCCACGCGGGCCATCGGGATGGCGCCACTGCGCGCCTGCGCCAACGTGTTTTCGTACACCGCCTTCCAGGTATCGGGCGCCATCAGCATGTCCACGCCGGCATTGATCGCGGCCGCGCAGCTGGTGTTGCTGCAGCCCGGCACCTCGCCGTGGCCGTTCCAGTCGCCGACCACGAAGCCGTCGAAGCCCAGCCGGCCCTTCAGCACTTCGGTGAGCAGGGTCCGGTTGCCATGCATCTTGGCGCCGTTCCAGCTGGAGAACGAGGCCATCACCGTCTGCACGCCGGCCTGCAGTGCGGCGATGTGGCCGGCGCCGTGGACATCGCGCAGCACGGCCTCGCTGACTTCGGTATCGCCCTTGTCGCGCCCGCCGCTGGTGCCACCGTCGCCGATGAAATGCTTGGACGTGGCGAGCACGTGCGCGCCATCGAGGAAGTCCTTCGCGCCGACCCGTCCCTGCAAGCCTTCGACCATCGCCGCGCCGTCGGCGGCAACGCGCCTGGGGTCCGCGGAAAAGCCTTCGTAGGTGCGGCCCCAGCGGACGTCCTGCGGCACCGTCACCGTCGGCGCGAAGGTCCAGTCGAACCCGGTTGCACGGATTTCCGCCGCGGCGGCCGCGCCGATCTTTCGCAGCAGCGCGGGGTCCCGGGTGGCGCCGAGGCCGATGTTGTGCGGGAACAGGGTCGCGCCCACGACATTGCTGTTGCCGTGCACGCCATCGATGCCCAGCAGCAAGGGGATGGCCTGGTGTGCGCCGGGCTTGCCGCCAGCGGGAGTGTCCAGTGCCGCGGCGTGGTAGGCGTCAGCGAGCGCCCGCCATTGCGCGGGCGTGGCGTCGTACTTGCCGCCGGGATCGGAATTGCCACCGGCCAGCACGGAACCGAGCCGGTACTTGCGCACCTCGTCGGGCGTGATGCTGCCCAGGTCGGCCTGGACCATCTGGCCGATTTTTTCTTCCAGGGTCATGGCCGCCACCAGCGTGGTGATGCGCGCCTCGAGCTTCGCGTCGGGCGCGATCGGCGGCTTGAGGGCGGGCCAGAGCGCGGGGTGTGCGGTGGCGGCGGGCGCGGGCACGACGAGCGTCGCGGCACTGGGCGTGGCGCCCGGCGTCGTCGCGGCCGCGGTGCCTGTCGCGGCGAAGGCGAGCGGCGCGCCGATGCCGACGGTGATGGAAGTTGCGATGATCGCGGCGACCAGCGCCGTCTTGCCACCTTGCCTGCCTGCCATGACGCCTCCAGTCCGCCGGGGTCCCGTCGGACCCGCGTTGCCGCCGAAGTATGCGCCCACCGATGACAGCGTTGTCAACGCGCGACGCCCGCGGCGCGGCGCGCGCGCGGCCGCGTCGCGACATCGCGCCACGCCGTCATTTCTTCGCTGGCTGCACCAGGAAGGGCAGGTTGGCATAGGCCGCGTGGCCCTGGCCGTCACGGACTTCGACGAACAGCCGGTAGGCGCCCGGCCTCCGCGGCGCATGCCAGTGCACGGTGTCGCGCTGCAGCGGGTCAGCCCGGAATCCGACCGGCACCGACAAAGGCAGGTCCTCGCGATCGCCACCGCCGGTGTGCGCCGCGCTTTCCAGCCGCGTCGTCCAGGCGATGGCCAGCGGATCGCCCTCCGGATCCGACACGGCCACGTGCGCGCTGG
Source organism: Gammaproteobacteria bacterium (assembly GCA_025352045.1). Lineage (GTDB taxonomy): Bacteria > Pseudomonadota > Gammaproteobacteria > Xanthomonadales > Xanthomonadaceae > Arenimonas. Next base: position 53,204 of record JANXUD010000092.1, read on the forward strand.
CGGCGACGCCGGGCGCGAGCACGACGCCCTGCGCGGCGCTGCGGCCATCGATCTGCAGGGATTGCAGCGCCGGCGCGCGATTGGCCGGCCAGCGGCCGCGCCAGGCGTACTCCATCACGTCCACGCTCGGCGTCGCTTCGCCGCTGGACAGGAACATGCCGAACCAGGTGGCCGTGCGTTCCTGCTTCTGCCCCCACAGGAACACGAAGCTGCCCAGGCATTGCCGGGTGTCCGCGGCGATCACGTGTTGATAGCGGGACAGCAGGCCGGCGGCCTTGGCCTCGCTGTCTTCCTCCAGCGGCGCCTCCCACGGAGTCTTCGCGGATTCCCAGTAGCCGACCGGGCCGAATTCGGTGACCAGGTACGGCCCGGTCCACTGCGCGGCCTGCAGTTTTTCCGGCAGTTGCGCCAGGTCGCCGTAGAGCTGGATGCCGAGCAGGTCCAGCGAGGGTGCCCGTGCCTTCACCTCGGCCACGACCGCCGGATCCAGGCCCGCCAGTGGCGTGAGCACGGGATGGTTCGGATCAAGGGCGTGGATCATCTTGGTCGCCGATTCCACCGCGTCCCAGACCCGTGCATCCTTCGACCACAAATTGAGTTCGTTGCCCACCACCCAGGCCAGCACCGCCGGATGGTCCTTGTAGCGCAGCACCACGGCGCGCATTTTTTCCTGCTGCTGCGCGATGGCCCTGGCGTCGCCGTAGTCGAATCCGTGCCGCGGCGCGCTCATCTCCAGGCCCAGCGCCACGTGCAGGCCCAGCGCCTGCGCGCGATCGAGCATGGCCTTGCCGGCCGTGCCGATGTCGGTATGCCAGGTGCGGAACGCGTTGGCCCCACGTGCGGCCAGCGCGGTCGGGTCGCCGCCATCCAGGCCCGCGCCCTTGACGAAGAATGGCGCGCCATCCACGCTCAGGTGGTACCCCGCGGCGTCGTGCACCACGGCCACCTTCGCCGGCCCGGCTGCCGCGGGAGCGACTGTGGGAGCGGCCGGCGTCGCTCCTGCTCGCGCCGCTACTCGGGCATCCATGCCCCCGGCTTTAGCCGCGACTGGGCCTGCGACAAACATCGCGGCAAAAGCCGCCCCTACAAGAGCTGCTCCCACGCTGGCGGTGTGCAGCGTGCGCATGTCAGCCGGTCGCGGCGGAAGCCGCTCCCGCCGGGGATTGGGCGTACATGCCGGCGTATTTCGCGCCGAAGAAGGCGATGTAGGCGTAGCACAGCACCGGCACGAAGAAGGCGTGCTGGATGCCGATGCGGTCCGCCACGAAGCCCATCACGAACGGGACGATCGCGCCGCCGACGATGGCCATGCACAGCAGGCCCGAGCCCTGGCCGGTGAGCGGCCCCAGCTTATTGATGGCCATGCTGAAAATCGTGGGGAACATGATGGAATTGAACAGCCCCACGCCCAGGATCGCCCACATCGCCAGCGCGCCATGGCCCAGCATCGCCACCACGACCAGGGCGATCGCCACGCTGGCGTTGAAGGCCAGGGTCTTGCCCGGGCTGACGGTGCGCATCACCGCGAAGCCGATGAAGCGGCCGACCATCGCGCCGCCCCAGTAATAGCTGACGTACTTGCCTGCGACCGCGGCCGGCAGCGCGGCGATGTTCGGCTCGCCCATGAAGTTGACCAGGAAGCTCCCGATCGACACTTCGCCGCCGACGTAGAGGAAGATCGCGATCGCGCCCAGCACCAGGTGCGTGTGCGAGAGCACCGAGCGGGTCGGCGCGCCGGCCAGCTCCGCCGTCTGCGCGTCCTCGACGTGCGGCAGCTTGGCCACCGCGAACACCACGCCCAGCAGCAGCAGCAAGCCGGCCAGGATCAGGTAGGGCACCTGCACCGCGGCGGCTTCGGCCGCATGCTGCGCGGCCACGTCGGCCGCCGAGGCCACCGCGCCATCGGCAATCGCTGCCGCGGCGGCTGCGCCACCGGCCAGGATCAGCACGCTGCCGAAGTAGGGGCCGACCGTGGTGCCCAGCGAATTGAAGGCCTGCGTCAGGGTCAGCCGGCTCGAGGCGGTCTGCTCCGGCCCGAGTAGGGTGACGTAGGGATTGGCCGCCACCTGCAGGATGGTGATGCCGCTGGCCAGCACGAAGAAGGCGAACAGGAACAGGCCATAGCCGCTGTTGGCCGCCGGATAGAACAGCGCGCAGCCCGCCGCCGCGATCGCCAGGCCCGTCACTGCGCCGCGCTGGTAGCCGATCCGCTTGATCAGCCCGCCGGCCGGAATCGAGACGATGAAGTAGGCCCCGAAGAAGCAGAACTGCACCAGCATCGCCTGCACATAGTTGAGCGTGTAGATCGCCTTCAGGTGCGGGATCAGCACGTCGTTGAGCGAGGTCAGCAAGCCCCACATGAAGAACAGCAGGGTGACGATGACCAGGGAACGCATCGGGTGGGCGTCGGCGGCGGTCGCCGTGTCGAGGGAGGCGGAGGTCGAGGCCATGGACAGCTCCTTGGACGGCGGGACGCGCCGCGGGCGCCAGATTCTGTTACAAATGCGCCAGGAATGATAGCGCTGTCATTTTGACCGGCGGAATGCCGCACCGCAGCAAAAACGCGGTGCGCGACCCCGGTGGCGCAAGGCGCAGTTGCGGCATTTCGGCCACACTATCGTGGTTCTGGCGCCTGGCGGCGCCTTGGGGGAAGCGTGGCGGCACGAGTGCGGATCGAAGACGTGGCGGCCATGGCTGGCGTGTCCATGAAGACGGTATCGCGGGTGCTCAACCGCGAGCTGAACGTGCGCGAGGAGACCCGCGTGCGCGTGCTCAAGGCCGTGGACAAGCTCAAGTACGTCCCGCATTTTTCCGCGCGCAGCCTGGCCGGCAACAAGAGTTTCCTGGTCGCGCTGCTGTACAACAACCCGTCCGCCAACTACCTGATGGGCGTGATGGGCGGCGTGCTCGAGGCCTGCGCGATCGAGCAGTACAACATGCTGTTGTGCCCGCTGGACATGGACGGGCCGCGGGTGGTGACCCAGGTGGAGGCGCTGATCGGACGCTCGCAGCCAGACGGGCTGCTCCTGACCCCGCCGATCACCGACTCCCAGTTGCTGCTGCGCCGGCTGGCCGAACTGGAGATTCCGTTCGCCTCCATCTCGCCGCGCGTGCAGGCCAGGCGCATCGGCGTGGCCATGGACGAAACCCACGCCGCCTTCGACATCGTCGCCCACCTGGTGTCGCTGGGGCATCGCCGCATCGGCCATGTCGTCGGCCACCCGGCCCACGGCGCCAGCGGCTGGCGCCTGACCGGCTACAAGCAGGGCCTGGAGCGGGCCGGGCTGAAGTTCGATCCGTCCCTGGTGGTGCAGGGCGAGTTTGATTTCGAGTCGGGCGTGGCCGGAGCGCGCACCCTGCTGGACCTGCGCCGGCCGCCGACCGCCATCTTCGCGGCCAACGACGACATGGCATCCGGCGTCATCCACGCTGCACTCGAGCGCGGCATGAAGGTGCCCGGTCACCTGTCGGTCTGCGGTTTCGACGACACGCCGATGTCGAGCCAGATCTTCCCGTCGCTCACCACGGTGCACCAGCCCACGCACGACATGGGTCGCCTGGCGACGCTGGAACTGCTCGCTTCGATCCAGCGCCCGGACGGCGGCCGCATGCTGCACGTGCCCTATACGCTGCAGTTGCGCGATTCCACCGGCCCGGCGCCCAGCGCGAAAAAATAAGCGCGCCGCGCCAGTCGCCCGGCGGGTGGTTCAGGACTTCGAGTTGGCGTCGGTCGCCTGGGCCGCGCTGTCGGCCGCTTTTTCGAAATCGCTGCCCTTGCCGTAGCGGCCGCCGGCGCCGCCCGAGGTGTCGTCGGCCGCGCGATCGGGCACGGTGCGGCTGCGGTCGCGGACGGTGGCCGCGTTGCTGGCGGGGAAGCTGTTGTTGCCACGGCGCGGGCCGGCGTTGACCGCTTTTTCGCCGGCGGTGGTGGTGGGATTCTTCGGCATGGGGTACTCCTGGTCGTGACACAAAGGCGACCCGGTCGAGCGGCCGGCGGGAGGTCTCCCGCGGACCACCATACACCCCACCACTCGCGGAGGTTCCCACGCGGCGCGGTCCTATACTGCAAGCGTTCACGAGACCGGGAGCGTCGCGCGATGAGCAAACGTTCCTTGCAGGCGCTCGCCGCCGGTATTTTCATCCTTGCGACACCACTCGCCGGCGCCACGTCCAGGGACATTGCCCAGGCCGAGTCGCCGGGCAAGGTCCTGCAGGTCACCGTCAGCATCGTCAACGACGGGCGCGTCGCCTACACCGTCAGCCGCCAGGGCGCCAAGGTGATCGCGGAAAGCCACCTGGGTTTCATCCTGGCCAATGCGCCCAAGCTCGACCGCAACTTCAGCGAGGCAAGCCCTGCGGAAACCAGCAGCCACGACGACAGCTGGGAGCAGCCCTGGGGCGAGTGGAAAACCATCCGCAACCACTACACCCAGTTGCAGGTGCACCTGAAGGACGCCAAGGGCCGCGGGCTGGACCTGGATTTCCGCGTGTATGACGACGGGCTGGGCTTCCGCTACGCTTTCCCCGACCAGGCCGCGCTCAGGCGCGTCGAAATCACCGAGGAGCTGACCGAGTTCAACATCGCCGAGCCCGGCGCCATCGCCTGGTGGATCCCTGCCGACGAGTGGGATTACAACGAGCAGCTCTATCGCAAGCAGCCGGTGACCGAGGTCGGCCTGGCCTACACGCCGATGACCGTGCGCACGCCCAGCGCCCTGCACATCGCCTTCCACGAGGCGGCGCTGGTGGACTATTCGGCGATGGCGCTTCGCCACGTCGAAGGGCAGTTGTTCCGCGCCAGCCTGTCGCCGTCCGCGCAGGGCCCCGCCGTGGTGCGCACGGCGCCGTTCAACACGCCGTGGCGGACCATGATCGTCGCCGACGATGCGCCCGGCCTGTACATGTCGCACCTGGAGCTCAACCTCAACGAACCGAACAAGCTCCCCGACATCCAGCAGTGGTTCAAGCCGTTCAAGTACGTCGGCATCTGGTGGGCGATGCACCTGGACCAGGCGAGCTGGGGCGCCGGTCCCAGGCATGGCGCGACCACCGCCAACGCGAAGAAATACGTCGACTTCGCGGCCGCCAATGGCTTCCGCGGCGTGCTGATCGAGGGCTGGAACACGGGCTGGAATGGCGACTGGTTCGCCAATGGCAAGGACTTCGATTTCACCCACGCCACGCCGGACTTCGACCTCGAGGCGGTGGCCGCCTACGCCAAGTCGAAAGGCGTGCACATCATCGGACACCACGAAACAGGCGCCAACATCGCCGTGTACGAGCCGCAGATGGGCGCCGCGTTCGACCTGGACCAGCGCCTGGGCATCGATGCAGTCAAGACCGGCTACGTCGCCGACCAGGGCGGCGTGCAGGCGCGCGCGGCCGACGGCAGCATCCGCTACGAATGGCACGACGGCCAGGTCATGGCCCGACACCATCTGCTGGTGGTCACCGAGGCCGCCAAGCGGCACATCGGCATTGACGCGCACGAGCCGATCAAGGACACCGGCTTGCGCAGGACATATCCAAATTGGGTCTCGCGCGAAGGCGCGCGCGGCCAGGAATACAACGCCTGGGGTCAGCCGCCCAATCCACCCGAGCACGAAGTCGACCTGGTGTTCACCCGCATGCTGTCCGGGCCAATGGACTACACGCCGGGCGTGATCAGCCTGCAGGGCAAGAAGCAGCCGATCGCCGGCACCGTCGCGCGGCAACTGGCGCTGTACGTCGTGCTCTACAGCCCGGTGCAGATGGCCGCCGACCTGCCGGAGAACTACGCCGCCCAGCCCGGTCCGTTCCAGTTCATCAAGGACGTGCCGACTGACTGGTCCGACACGCGCCTGCTGCAGGGCGCCGTCGGCGAGTACGCGGTGTTCGCGCGCAAGGACCGCAACAGCGAGAGCTGGTACCTCGGCGCGATCAGTGGCGCGTCGGCGCGCACGCTCGCGCTGAAACTCGACTTCCTCAAGCCCGGGGTGAAGTACACGGCCCAGCTGTACCGTGACGACGAGCACGCGGACCTGAAGGCCAATCCGCGCGCGATCAGCATCGAGCAGAAGGTGCTGACGTCGAAGGACAGCCTGTCGCTGTGGCTCGCCTCGGGCGGCGGGGTGGCGATCCGGTTCGTGCCGCGGCGCTGACCCCGCGGCGCGCCTACTGCACCAGCGTCTGGATCGCATGCGCCGGGATGCTGGCCTGCGCCTCGCGGGTACCCACGAACAGGTTGTAGTCCACCGCCGCGTCGCCCGGATTCATCACCACCACGGCCAGCCGGCCGTCGCTGTTGATGAAGGCGGTGGTAAGCAGGGCGCTGCGGCTGCTGTTGGCGGCGACGCGGCGCGCGCCCGGGCGCAGGAACCTGGCGAAATGGCCGATGTACCAGTAGGTCGGCGTGAGCACCAGCTTGCCCCCGTCGGCGTGGATCGCCGCAAAGCAGAAATTGCCGACATGGTTGGGCCCGCCGTGGTTGTCGAGCAGGATGTTCCAGTCGGTCCAGGCCACCGCGCCGCTGTTGAAATCGTTGATCATCGAGCGGCCATACTTCTCGCCGTTGGGCCAGTACTGGTAGCGCTCGGGCGTGAACTTCTCGATCGCCGCCTCGGTGAGCAGCACCGGCTTGTCCGGATAGTCGCGCGCAACTGCCGCGACGTTCGTGTACATCGGGTCGCCGCCGGTCCAGGTCTCGTACCAATGGAAGCCCACGCCCCAGGCGTATTTCGCAGCCCGTGCGTCGCCGAGGATCGTGTGGGCCCGCTGCGTGATCAGGTCGCGGTTGTGGTCCCAGATGATCACCTTCTTGCCGGACAGCCCCGACTTTGCCAGCGTCGGACCAAGAAAGTCGCGCAGGAAATCGCGCTCGGCCTCCGCCGTCCAGATCGCCGACTCCCAGCTCTGCGTCGCCATCGGCTCGTTCTGGATGCTCAGGCCCCACACCGGTACGCCGGCTTTTTCGTAGGCCTGGATGAACTTCACGTAGTAGTTGGCCCAGGGCTGGCGGAATTCCGGCAGCAGGGTCCCGCCGTGCAGCATGCTGGCATTGCTCTTCATGAAGGCCGGCGGGCTCCAGGGGCTGGCGAAGAGTTTCAGCTTGCCGCCGGTGGCCGCCATCGCGCGCCTGATCAGCGGGATGCGGTATTTCATGTCGTGCGCGATGCTGAAGCTGTCGAGCTTGGCATCGCCCTCGCGCACATAGGTGTAGCTGTCGCTGCTGAAATCCGAGCTGTGGATGGTGGTGCGCGCCCAGGTGTAGCCGATGCCCTTGTCCGGGTCGTAGTAGGCATCGAGGAAGGCCTGCTGCTGGTCGGGCGGCAGCGTGGCGAAGACCTCGGCGCTGGCGTCGGTGATCGCGCCGCCGATGCCGATCAGCGTCTGGTAGCGATGCGCCGGGTCCACGAAGATCGAGATCGCCGTCTCCAGCGGCTGCACACCGGCGGCGAACTGCAGGGTGCCGCTGGGGGCGAGCCGGCCCGGGCTGCCTGCCGCGGTGGTGAACACCTGCATCGTCCTGCTGGCGGGCGCGAACGGCGCGGCGGCTCCGCTGCGTGATGCCGCTGCGCCGGCAGGCACGGCTGCGGCGGAAGCGAGGGCAAGCGTGGTGGCGGCCGCAAGCAGCCCCGTGGTCGTGTTCTTTTTCACCGGCATATCTCCTGGGAAAACTCGGCGTACAGCGGCCCGAGGAACCTGGCTGCAAGTCTGCTCCCCGACGGAAACCCACGCCAGTCGCGCGAGTACGCCTGCCACCAACGGCACCTCCCGAGGGCAATCCTGCTAGGCTCGCAGCGTCGAACGGTTCATCCGGTGTTGTCTCAACCAAGGGGCCTGGCCATGGCATCGACTTCCAACGTGCGCTGCCCGCAGGCGCTGGTGTTGTACGCAATCCTCGCCTGCCTCGCGATGTTCGGCGGGGCGGCACGGGCCGCGGACCTGTGCATCGGCGACGGCCAGATCCTGCTGCCCTCCGGGCAATGCTTCGCCGGCTACTACGGTTACGCCCACAGCAACTGCCTGGCGGTGGGCAATGATGCCCTCGGCGTCGCGGTGCCGAGCGGCCGCCTGACCTGCGTCGCCGGTCCGTCGTGTCCGGACGGGTACCAGCAAGGGCTTCCGCCACCGCAGAACATGGTGCCCGGCTCGCCCGGCATGCAGCCCGGCGGGAGCGCTTACGAGGTGTCCACGAGCATGTGCAACGCCGTCTGCGCGCCGGTCTTCTCGAAGAACGGCTGGCCCTGCAGTTGTCCTTACGGCCAGAAGCTCGATCCGCAAACGGGGGCTTGCGGGCCGGTGTGCGGCGCCGGCGCAACCTGGCAGCACACGCCCGGCTACGACCACAACACGGTCGGCAGCTCCTACCTGGTGGCCGATGGCGGCACCTGCAGTTGCCCGGCGGGCCAGGAATACCTCGGCCAGTCCCTGGGCTGCGCGGATCCCTGCGCGCCGGGACAGGTGCGCGACGGCGCGGGCGTGTGCTACGTCCCGATCCCAAGCGGCGGGCCGAAGAACATCTGCAAGTCCGGCCAGGCCGCCGGCAGCTGCCAGTGCCCGAGCGGCGGACTGATCAAGAACGGCATCTGCATCATCTGCGCGCTCGCCGGCGCCACCGGCCCCGGCATGCCCGGGCAGGATCCCGCCTGCAAGGCCGCCAGCGGCGGCGGCAACGCGGGTGACGGCGAGACGCCGCACGGCCCCATCCAGCCGTCCGGTTGCTTGCCCGGCACGCACTGGAACGGCCTCAAGTGCATCGCCAACGCGCCCGCCGTGCCCGCCTGCGCGGCAGGGACGCAGTGGAACGGCAGCGCCTGCGTGTCGGCCAGCGGCGGCGACGGCTATCGCCCGGTGCTGCCGGGACTGATCATGCGGCCGCGCGCCTGCCCCGCGGGCACCCACTCGAACGGGCTGCGCTGCGTCAGCGACACACCCGCCACGCCGACCTGCGCGAGCGACCTGCACTGGGACGGGCGGACCTGCGTCGCCAACGGCTGTTCGCCCCGCCAGCACTGGGATGGGAGGCAGTGCATCCTCAACTAGGCGGCGCGCGCGAAACATCGGCGCCGCTGGAGCTCGCCTAGCGCCCCGGTCCCGCCTGCGGCGCGGCGAACAGGTAGCCCTGCCCGAACTCGCAGCCCAGCTCGAGCAAGCAGGCGCGCTGCGCCTCGGTCTCCACGCCTTCCGCCACCACTTCCAGGCCCAGGGCCGTCGCCAGCGCGAGCACCGCGCGGACGATCGCGGTGTTGGCCGCCGTGCCGCCCGGCCGCAGGCTGGCGATGAAGGAGCGGTCGATCTTCAGCGCGTGCAGCGGAAAGCGGTGCAGGTAGCTCAGCGACGAATACCCGGTGCCGAAATCGTCCAGCGCCACCAGGATGCCGGCCTCGCGCAGCTCGGCGATCATGCTGCAGACCTGGTCGGGATTCTCCAGCAGCGTGCCTTCGGTCACTTCCACGCGCGCCGAGTGCGCGGGGATGTCGTGCCGCGCGAGCAGGTCCAGGAATCGCCGCGGCAAATCGGTCGAGCGGAAGTGCCGCGGCGACAGGTTGAAGCTGACGTACTGGCCGTCCCTGACCAGCGCGCGCACTTGCTCGCACGTCTTGTCGAACATCTGCCAGTCCATCTGCTCGACGCTGCCGCTCTCCTCCGCCAGCCCGAGGAAATCCAGCGGCAGCAGCAGCCCGCGCGTCGGGTGGCGCCAGCGGATCAGCGCTTCGTAGCCGACCGTGGCGCCGTCGGCCAGACGCACGATCGGCTGGAAGTGCGGCTCGAACTCCGAACGGATCAGGGCCCGGCGCAGGTCGCCTTCGGTGTCCATGGCCTGCAGCGATTCGCTGTGCAGGCGTTCGTCGAAGATCTCGAAGCGCTGCCGGCCCGCGGCCTTGGCGCGATACATGGCAAAGTCCGCATCGCGCAGCAACTCGTCCGTGCTGTTGTAGCGCGGATCGCTCATCACGATGCCGACGCTGGCCGAGGAAAACAGTTCCTTGCCGGCGATCGACATCGGTTCGCTGATCGCATCGATCACCCGCTGTGCAACCAAACAGGCGCGCGCCGTGTCCACCGCGCCCTCGAGCAGGATGGCGAACTCGTCGCCGCCCAGGCGCGCGACCACGCCCTGGCTGGGCACGCAGGCGGTCAGGCGCAGGCCGGCGAGCTTGAGCAGTTCGTCGCCGACCAGGTGGCCGACGCTGTCGTTGATCACCTTGAACCGGTCCAGGTCCAGGAACAGCACCGCGAACTGCGCCGCCGGCTGCGCCCGCAGGCGCGACAGCGAGCGCTCCAGCGCCTCCACCAGGTAGGTGCGGTTGGGCAAACCTGTCAGCGAATCATGCAGGGCCTCGTAGGTCAGCTTCTGCTCGATGCGTTCGCGCTGGACGATCTCCTCCTCCAGGCGTCGCACGGCGTCGGCCAGCGCCTGGGTGCGTTCGAGCACGCGCCGCTCAAGCTCGACCTGGGTCTGCTTGCGCGCCAGCGCAGTCAGGATGTGTTGCGCGACATAGGCCAGCAGCGTGCTGTCGTCCTCGGTGTAGCGTGGCACGCTCGCGTCATAACTCTGCACGACGATGGCGCCGCGCACCTGCCCGTCCTCGGCCATCGGCACGCCCAGCCAGTCCACCGCCAGCGTGCCCATGCCGGTGCCGCCGGGCACGCCCAGTTCCAGGGCCAGGTCGCGCACGGCACCGCGGATCGGCCGGCCGTGGCGCATCAGGGCCAGGGTCATGCTCGAGTCCAGCGCCGCCTCGGGGATCTCCTGCGACGGATCCACCAGGCCGGGATCCTTGACGTCGGCGAAGTAGATGAAGCGCACCGTGTTGCGCTCCAGGTTGCGCAGCACGATGAAGAAATTCTCCGCATACATCAGCCGCCGCACCACGTCGTGGATGCGCCGCAGCGTGTCGCCCATGTCGCGTTCGCCGGCGGACAGCTCGGCAATCGAATACAGCGCCGCCTGCAGGGCCTCGCCGCGCTCGCGCTCCTGCACCTGCACGCGCAGCTCGGCCGTGCGCTCCTCCACCCGGCGTTCGAGTTCCTCCTGGGCCTGCTTGCGATGCAACGCGGTCAGGATGTGCTGGGCGACGAAGGCCAGCAGCGCCTGGTCCTCGCTGTCATAGCAATCGGGCCGGTCGTAGCTCTGCACCACCACCGCGCCGCACACGCCTGACTCGCCCTGCATCGGCACGCCCAGCCAGTCGGCGCTGTCGGGCCCGTAGGCCGCGGCCTTCTGCAGCCCGAACGCCAGCCGCAACCGGGCCGACGGTCCCCTGAAGGCCTGGCCGCGGCGCATCATCGCCAGGGTCAGGCTGTCGCCCATCTGCACGGCCGGCGTTTCGACATGCGCGTTGGGCACCACGCCATCGTGGCTGTCGGCGAAATAGATGAAGCGCAGCGTGTCGCGCTCCGGGTCGTACAGCACGATCAGGAAGTTCTCCGCGTACATCAGCGTCCCGACCACCGCGTGGACCTCGCGCAGCATGTCGGGCATGTCCAGGCCGCCGCTGGCCAGGTCGGCGATCGAATACAGCGCCGCCTGCAGGCGGGCCGCGCGTTGCAGGGTCTGCTCGGCGCGGGTGTGCTGCTCGAGCTCCAGCCCCTTGGCCACGCGCGCCTGGATGACGCTGTAGTACTCGCTCCACAGGTGCTCGGACGCGGGCGTTGCTGGCGGCCAGTCGGCGATCAGGTAAAGGCCGAGCGCGTGGCCTGCGGGCAGGAGCCGTCGTGCAAAGTGCGCCGTGTCTCCCGCGCCGGGGGCATCGGGCGTTGCCGGTCGGCCGACCAGGTCCAGGTCCTCGACGCCAGGTGGGCGCGGGTAGCCGTGCCAGGTCGGCGCCGCGCCGGGCTGGGGCGTGCGCGACCAGACGATCAGGCCCTGGCGGCAACCGAACACCCGCTCGGCTTCGGCCAATGCCACCGCCGCCATCTCGCGGCGCGTGCCGGCGGCGAACAGCTGCAGCACGAAGTCGCCCCAGCCCGTGCCTCCGGGGCTGTCGCGTGGCGCTGGCGTACCGTGTGGCAACGCGGGCATCGTGGGCATGGGAAAATTCGGGGCGCAGGTTCCGGCGCGTACGGGCGTCGGGTCTGGGCCATAGTAGCCACCGCGACGCGCCCGCCGCACGCGACCGCGTCACAGGCACGACGGATCAGCCGGACGCTGACGCGCGGAACATGAATGAACGCGCGGTCAGCCGCGGCCCCAGGCCGTGGCGCACGGGCCCCTGCATCCCGACGCGCTGGTCGCCGGCAAGCGCGTGGACGCCGATCCGGCGCTGTGGTGGCAGCCGCAGGCCCGACCGCGGGCCTGGCCGCCCTGATGTCGTAAGGTAGGGCCGGGTCGCCGAGGGGTCGGCACGGGGCATGGGGGCATGGGGGCAGGGCGCGTGGCGGGGAATCTGTTCGGCGAACTCAGGCGGCGCAAGGTCATCCGCGCCGCGGGCCTGTACCTGGTCGGCGCCTGGCTGCTGGTGCAGGTCAGCGCGACCGTGCTGCCGCTGTTCGAGGTGCCGTCGTGCCGCGCGCTGTCGTGGTGGCGTCGCGGCGCGCCGTGGCGCTGGCGCCCAACGACGCCGAGGCGCTGGCCGTGCACGCGCAGGACCTCGCCAACCTGGGCCGGGTGGCCGAGTCGATCCAGTTGGCCCAGCGCTCACTCGCGCGCGACCCACTCAACGCGACCAACTGGTACTGGCTGTCCTGGACCCAAGCGTCGCAGGGCAACGTGGCCGCCGCCGCCGCCGCCCAGCGCGCGCACGACCTGCAGCCGACCTCGGCCCCGGGGGTCTCGCAGCAGGCGCTGGTGGACCTGGTGCGCGGCGACCCCGCCGCCGCCATCCGCCGCGCCCGCGCGATGGAGCCGGGCGTGTGGCGCGACATCACCCTGGCGATCACCACGCAACGCGGCGACGACCGAGCCGAGGCCGGGCGCGCGCTGCAGCACCTGATCGCCACCCGCGGCGAGCAGGCGGGGTACCAGATCGCCGAGGCCTACGCGGTGCGCGGCGACGCGGACCAGGTGTTCGCGTGGCTGGAGCGGGCGTGGACGAATCGGGATCCCGGGTTGCGGCGGCTGCTGTCGGATCCCTTGCTGGCCAAGTACCGCGCGACGCCCGCGTTCGCGGCATTCCGGAAGCGCATCGGACTGCCCGCACTACGGGCAGAGGCCGAATGGCGTGACCCGCCGGCGTTCCGGGACAAGATCGGCCTGGGCGCCAGCACCGAATGACGGCGCTCCCCGAAGATGGAAAGATTTGGTTGTCCATGCAAGTATCATAACTATTGCACGATAACATTTGTAATGTTAGTGTGCATAAATAACGATAATTAGGTTAAACATGAACCGGAAAGCCATCCAGCACCATGTCGAAGACGTCCTTGGTCTTTCGCTGCACCTGCGAACCTGGACAGGAGCCAAGGCCCTGCCGTCGTACTTGGCGAATCGATATGAGTTCCTGTCGGGCGAGCTGCTGGGATCTCCCTGCGTCCTGGCCGACAGCCAGGGCCTGCAGGGTGCCGACCGTGTACGAAAGGACTTCCAGACGATTCGCGAGCACGCGCCAGCAAGCACCGTGTTCGTCTATGTCACTGATTCGCTCGCATCGTACGAACGCCGGCGATTGGTCGAACTGCGGATCCCATTCCTCGTGCCCGGCAACCAGCTCTATTTGCCCGACTTGGGCGTGGACTTGCGGGAGCATTTCCGTCGTCACCGTCAGCCGAAGGAGGATGCGCTCAGCCCCGCCTCCCAAGCCGTGCTGATCCTCGCGCTGCTGCGGCCTTGGCAGGACACCGTGCATCCCCTGGCTTTGGCTTCGCCACTGGGCTACGGCGCGATGACCGCGACGCGAATCGCCGCAGACTGGCAAGAAGCCGGGCTTGCCGAGCCGCACGAACGCGGCCGCGAGCGCTGGTTGCAGTTCCTCCAAGGACCCCGCGAAACATGGATGAAGGCCCAGGACGTGCTACGCACACCCGTCCGCGCCACCCATTGGGCAGTCGGAACGCCGCCATTGGCCAGGCAGCCGCGCTTGGCGGGCTTGAGTGCCCTTGCGTCGAATACGCCATTGGCCGCACCGACCCGGCCGGTCCGTGCGATGACCCAAGCGCAGTGGAAACTTGCGCTCGACTCCGGCCTGGAGCGTGTCCAAGCGAACGTACTGAACGCAGATGAATACCAAATCTGGCGCTACGAACCCGCCCTGCTTCCCAATCAGCCGACGGTCGACCCGCTCTCCCTGATCCTGAGCCTGCGCGCCGACGCCGATGAGCGCGTCGCCCAGGCCAGGGAACAACTTGAAGATGCACTGCCATGGTGAAGGGGCTGGATCTGTTCCGGGCTCATTTCGCGAACGATGCCGATCGATATGTCCTGATCGGAGGGGTCGCTGCGTCGCTCCTGATGGAAGAAGCCGGACTTCCGTTCCGGGCCACCAAGGATCTGGACATTGTTCTGGTAGTGGAGGTCCTCGACGCGGGTTTTGGAGCCCGTCTCTGGGACTTCATCAACGCCGGCGGCTATGAAATCCGGCAGTCGAGCACCGAGAAGCCCAGGCTCTATCGGTTCGCGAAGCCGGGCAATCCGGACTACCCCTTCATGCTTGAACTGTTCTGCCGCAAACCGGAGGGGATTGCACTGGCCGATGGTGCCAAGCTGACCCCCATCCCGGTGGATGAAGCGGTCGCCAGTTTGTCCGCGATCCTGATGGATGAGGAGGCGTATGACTTCCTGATGGCCGGGCGGACCGAGATTGACGGACTCCGGCTGGCGCAAGCCGACCGATTGATCCCACTGAAGGCCGGCGCCTGGCTTGACCTGACCGAGCGCGTCGCCAAGGGTGAGAAGATCGACAGCAGGGACGTTCGCAAGCACCTGGTGGACGTCTTTCGCCTGTTCCAACTACTCGGCGGAGAGGCCCGCGTGGCGATTCCGCCGGGCATGGCGACCCGATTCGTGGAGTTCCTGCAACGCGCGCGCAAAGAGGCCATCGACTTCAAGGCACTGGGCATCCAGGGCGGAAGCCAGGAAACCACGCTTGAGCGCCTGGCGTCCATCTATGGCGCGTAAGTGGCCGGCCTGCCTTGGCGAGGGCGGACAATGACGGATCATTCAATAGGCAAACCCGCACTGCCCGCGGCGGCGGCGCAACCCACCCGGGCCTGGCGCCGTCGGGCCTTTGTGCGCGAGATCTTTGGCATCGTGCTCGGCGTGCTGATCGCGCTGGCGCTGGGCGCGGTGGCCTCGGCGATCGGCTGGCAGATCGACGCGATCGACGCGCGCCGCGCGCTGGCCCTGGAGCTTGGCGAGATCCTCGGCCAGGCGCAGGAGCGGGTGATTGCCCGCGACTGCATCGAGCACCGCCTGGACGCGGTCGCCGCGGTGCTCGACCAGGCCGCCGCCAGCGGCCAGCTGCCCCCACTGGGCGATCTCGGCGACCCGCCCCGCCGTACCTAACCCACCGGTCTGGGACAGCACCATCAGCGCCGACATCGCCAGCCACATGGACCGCGAACTGCTCGACAACCTGTCCGGTGCCTACGAGTTCGTGCACATCCTCAGCCGCCAGACCCAGGCCGAGGGCGATGCCTGGACCGGCCTGTACGCGATCGTCGGCCCGGGCCGACCGGTGGCGCCGGGCGAGGTCGCCGCGCTGCGCAACACCCTGGCCCAGGCGCGGATGGGCAACCACATGGCCATCCTCGCCGCGGTGCGCCTGCGCCAGATCGCCGACGCCTACGACCTGCCCTACGACCGCGGCACCGTGGCCGAGTACGCCACCAACGACCTGCGCGACCGGTATTGCAAGCCGATCCCACCGGCGAACGGCAAGGCGTATGGGCAGGCGCCGTTTGCTGGGGCGTATGCGCGGGCGATGGCTAGTCCGATTACGCGGGAGTCTGAGGCGGGGCGTGCGGTTGCGCAAAAGCCAGAACAAAGGCGCTAACTTGCCATCCACAGAGTGATGGGCTCGAATTATTCGAGAACTGACACTCCCAGCGACTTCAAGAACGCGAAAGTGGGGTCGTAAAACTCTGGCGGACGTGTCGGGTCGCTGGAATTACCAGGCGGCACAAAAATCACCATTCCTTGGCGAGCTCGCGTCAACAGAACGCGGTACGCGTTCTTCAAGAAGCGTGTCCGATCATCCTTTCGCACAACAAACCACTTGCTGCCGACGAAAGAGTGGAAACTCCAGCCCGACCCAGCGTGCCGCAAGTCAGCATCCCAATTGACGCAGGCCCAGTCGAGTTCCAGGCCCTGAACCTGGAACTCGGTCGCCGCATCTTCCAAATAGAAGCTTGAACGGACATCCGTCGCATCCGAAAGGAACCAGTGAATAGGATCGACCGGCGCACGGACGTCGATGGCGTGAGGTTTGAGTCGCAGCGCCCCCGAAGTTGCAACCAATCCAAAACGTTCCGTTCCTCTCGCATGCTGCCGAATCCAGCTCTTAGCGAGATCGAGGCATCTAGTCACCGCGATGGGATATCGCCCCATCATGTCCTTGAAGGTTTCTTGTGCAAGATCGCGATCGCAATCGAGCGCTGCCTTCACGAACTGGGAGACGTTTTCGGCCCTGAACGAGCGCATAGAAACCGACAGGTGCAGTGCCGCGTCCTTGACGAGATTTGGGTGATTCCCGAGACTGGAAATGGCAGCTCCCGCGGCGTATTCGCTGTCCACCAGGTTAGGCGAGATGTGAACCGTCCACTCCGGAAAATGCTCGCGGATGGCGTCGATCCAGGAAGCGATTCCCGCTTCCCCGCGATTTATTTCCTGTCCCCCGCCGACTAGACAGACAACCACTGCCCAGTCCTGATGCCTATCCATGTAGCCAATTAGAAACTGTGGTTCCGATTGGTCGAAGCCTGGCTGTCCCTTCTTGCGTCGCATGAAGTCCGATGTCATGTCTCGATCCCAGGCCCGCTGGGCTTCATCGAAAATAACGATGCGATCACTGGGGGCGCGCGGATCGCGCAGGCCCTCATCTCGAAAGTGATGGATGTTCTGGATGAAGGACTTAATGTTTTGCTTGACGTCGCCTTTACGGCATTTTTCACCGGCACGGCGCCGTCTTGTAACTTCGTCCCGAGTCAAGGCTTCCGTGAGTACGGCGACGAGGGGCCCGTTTCCGGAAAGAAAAACGGCGTGCGTTTCACTTTCCGAGTCGTAACGCGTTGTTGCGATATTTAGTCCGACAAGAGTCTTGCCCGCACCGGGCACTCCTGTAACAAAGACGATGTTCTTCGATCCGTCTCGCCGTGCTTGTTCGATTAGGTTATCTAACGCACGAGTTGTAACCGTGAGATTTTCACCAGCCTCGCTCGTCCCGAGAGCCTCCACAGAGTGACTCGCGTAGAGTGCGCGCGCGGCCTCGATAATCGTAGGAGTTGGTGAGTAGGGGGCCCTGGCCCAAGCCATCGCATCGATTGCCAATCCATTCGATTGCTGCGCTGAACGACGTATCAGCCAACCCAATTCAGCCGAGTTGCACCGCAGCGGCGCGTGCACGAGGTCAGCGAAAGGCTCTGATACGTGTCGGTCCGAGGCTCTCGCGTCGGTCGCAACCAGAATTGGAATGATCCTGACGTCGTGGCTGCCCCTGTGAAAGTTCTTCAGGTCTAGCGCGTAGTCCCAAACTTGATTGATGTCCGCTAAATTGAATCGGCCGGCCCCGACTTTGAACTCGATCGGGATGACGACTGCATCTGTGACGACCACAGCATCGAGCCGGCTGCCTATCCGGGGCACCTTGAATTCGAGAAACAACGTCCCCGACACATCGGCGAGGGCTTCTTTCAGGATGTCGATTTGGGCCAGCCACGCATCCCGCTGCTCACCCTCGACAGAAAACTGGCTTGCCTGGACCAGCTGACCAAGAATCGCCGCCGGAGCGGTGCCTCGGAACGCCCCAATTTCACTGGAATAGTAGGCGCTATCGGGTGGAATCGCAGGCATGTGGTCGCTCTTGAGTACGATCCAGGATAGCTCACTCGTCCCGGCCCGGCAGACAATGTGTGAAGTATTTACGGTCCAGTCGACGGCTGAATAGGTTGACGCGACTACTTTCTGGCGGCGCTCAACGGTAAGTTACAGCGACTACGCACGGAAGGCCCACATGGCAAAGTTTCTGAACACCAGCGCGACCAACTACTTTCTCGAAGAGTTGATCAAGGACGCCAAGGATCGCCTGATCCTCATCAGCCCATATCTCAAACTCAACGACCGGATGAAGGAGCTGCTGGCCGACAAGAACCGGCTCAAGATCGACGTCCGGATGGTCTACGGCAAGAGCGAGCTGCAGCCGCAGGAGATCAGCTGGCTGAAGGAGCTCACCTACATCCGCACCAGCTTCTGCAAGAACCTGCACGCCAAGTGCTACCTCAACGAGGAGTTGTGCATCATTACCAGCCTGAACCTTTACGAGTTCAGCCAGGTCAACAACAACGAGATGGGCATCCTGCTGCGGCGCAGCGACGATGCCGAGCTGTATCGCGATGCCTATGAGGAAGCGCAGCGCATCATCCGCATCAGTGACGAAGTGCGGATCTCGATGGAGCGGGTGGTGGACTCCACCAAGGACGCCCCCGCACGATCCAAGGACGAGAAGGCCGCGGAGGTCCCGGGAGACGAGGGAGAAGAGTCTCCGGGTCGCCTGACGACGTCGAAGCTCGCCACCAATCTCGGCCTGAAGACCGCGGAGCTGATGTCCAAATTGGTCCAGTCGGGACACTTGGAGCTTCGTGGCTCCAAACCCCTCCTGACCGACAAGGGGAAACAGGCAGGGGGCGAGTGGCGGGGGTCCAAGTTCGGTGGCTACTTCCTTTGGCCGGAAGGCTTCACCCCGGGCTCCGCCTAAGCCGTGGCTGGACAGAGCCGCGGCCGCTGGGACAGGAAGCCCGTCCGCCATCGCTTTCGAGACGCCTTGTCCGAGATTGACTGGCGCGACTTCGAGCGCCTGCTAGCCGGCTACTACAAGGACCAGGGCTACGAGGTCCAGCACACGGGCACGGGCAAGGTGTCGTCGGCCTTCGACGGCGGCGTGGACCTGCGCCTTTGGAAAGACGGCCGGCTGACGATCGTCCAATGCAAGCGCGAAAATGCCTACCAGGTGACGCACAACGTCGTCCACGAACTGCTCGGAATCAAGGTCAATCAAAACGCCATCGAAGCCGTCGTCATCACAACGGGTGAGTTTACCGAAGCGGCCAAGAAGGCCGGTGCCAATGGCCACGTCCGACTGATTGATGGCGTCGAGCTGCGTCGCCTGCTTGGCCCCCGGCTGGCGGCCTTGCCGGCGCGGAGCAGCGCGCAGGAGAGCGATTACAGGCCGACGTGGGAGCCCTTGCTGATTGCCGAGGAGCCGCAGTCCCGGAGGCGTAACCGCAACCAGAACAAGAAAGGAACCGACGGCGCGAAATTAGTGGCCACCGTCGTTGGAGTCATCTTCCTGGCGCTCCTTCAGACCTGCACCGGACGCCACCGATCCGCCGCCGCCGGGTCTCAGCCACCGTCCTCAACTGTTCGAGTGCCGCCGGTGCCCCAGCCAGACCTCCAGAGAGATCCTCCCCTCAGTATCTACCGAGATCAGCGGGACCGACCGTCCCCACGCGCTGCTCCGGCGTCCACCGAGCCAACTCCGGCAGTGTCTCGAGCCATATCAGCGGCGGAGCAGGTCCAGAGGGACGAGGCAACACGCCACTATCTCGAACGGGTCCCTGAGGTCACGCACTACCGCTACTCGCCGCTCGATCAAGTCAAAGACCCACCTTCAACGCCATCCGATTCGCAAGGAGACCCCTCCCGATAGTGGACGGCTCGACATTGGACTGGGCTCTACTTCCTGGCAAACATCCTGAAGCCCAGGCATGATCAGGCCTGTGCGCTATTGGTGGGTAAACCAGAATGCAACGTACCTTCACGAGGTGAGGGGCGGCTATCTGTGGTCGCCGAAGCGCAATAGCAACGATCGCCGCAATCCCTTCTACGAGTTCATGAGGGAGGTCTTGCCAGGCGATCTCATTTTTTTATTCTCGGACACGCTGATCAAGGCGATTGGTGTCGCGAGATCAAACGCGTACGAAGCACCAAAGCCGCTAGAGTTCGGTGAGGTTGGGGCCTATTGGAACAAGATCGGTTGGCACGTCGACGTCAGCTTCATTCCCCTAAAGCACGTGATTCGACCCTCGGAGCAGATGTCTGCCCTCCGACCGCTGCTGCCGAGCAAGTATTCGCCGCTGCGGGCAAATGGCCATGAACTCCAGGCCATCTACTTGACTGAGCTCTCGGAAGAACTTGCAACGGCCCTGGTTAATCTGATTGGCCGCGAGGCGCGGGATATTTTGGACGGGCTTTGGCTTTCGGACGTGGTACATCCGTCGGCCGCTGTGGGGCTCGTTCAATGGGAAGAGCACGAGATCGCCCAGGTTTCCAAGGACAAGTCGCTGTCTGAAACCGATCGGCAAGCCGTTGTCCTCGCCAGAAGGGGGCAAGGACTATTCAAACAGAACGTGATGAAGCGCGAGCGGTGGTGTCGCCTCACGCGCGTCGACTGCCCAGAGCACCTCCGAGCGAGCCACTGCAAGCCCTGGCGAGACGCGAACAATGAGGAAAGGCTCAGCGGTGAGAACGGTCTCCTGCTGACGCCAGATGCAGACCACCTGTTCGACCGAGGATTTATCAGCTTCGACGACGGAGGTGACGTACTTGTTTCGCCCGTCGCACACGTCGAGTCGCTGGTGCGGATGGATCTAGCCCCGGCTGGATTTAAGAACGTCGGTGATTTTACTTGGGGGCAACGGCAGTTCCTTGCCTTTCACAGAGACAAGGTTCTCCTGAAAACGCAGTTCACTCCGAAGAAAGCGCCAAAGGCCGCTGCAAGAAACATCTAGGTCTATTCGGCTCCGTAGAAGCACCGTAAGTCATTGAGCATTGGCATCCTTGTAGCGGAACGGATCACTTTCCTCCCCGCCCCTGCACCACATTCCCGGCAACTGTCTTGTCAGAGTTCGCCAGCAAGGTTCGAGCACTCATGAAAATTCAGAAGATCGCAGACATCGTAGATGGAACGATCGTCCTCACTGAAAAGAGAAGATCTCTGGTCGCTGAGATTAATGATCTAATTACGAGTCTCGAGCCCGCCGCCGATCCAAACGAGACCGAGAGTTGGAAGCTTGAGGTTCAAATCGGAGAGGGATCTGCAGCAAGAATCATCGCAATCGATCTACCCCCGTTTGTTGGTGTGGACGATTCATTGGACCAGCCTCTGCTTCTGGGACCATTTCCAATCGTTCTTTTTCGAAATCGCCTTTTTGTTCCAGAGCGCCAGGCCAGAAACGCCACGGAGCGCGAGGAAATAGTACTTCGCGTTAGAAAGTACATGTACGACGAAGATGCGGAACTATCTGGACTTCGGGCCGCCGTCGCGAATATTGACGCGGCGATTCAGTTTTCACGGACTGCCCCACGCCGGGAGCCAATCCCTGAAGATGTGAAATTGGTCGTTTGGGCACGAGATGGTGGAGCTTGCATTCGGTGCGGCTCGCGTCAGAGCCTTCACTTCGATCACGTTATTCCCGTCGTCAAGGGCGGCGGAAACACCGAGGCGAATATCCAACTGCTCTGCCAAACATGCAACCTCAAAAAGGCAGACAGGATTGCATTTTGACCATTGCTCGTCAGTCCGGCTATGAGATGGAAGTGAAGCTGCAATGGTTTCCATTGCAGTCCGCTCAGTCCAGACATTAGGCGTCAGGCTGCGCAGAGGAACCCGGAGCGGCACGATGACAGAAGTCGGAAAGTATGAGCCAGCCAAGTTGATCGCGATGTTTCGGCTAGCGGCGAAGCTTCGAAACCAGATGCTTGAGGCAGGCTTTACGGACAACGGTGGGGCGATTCACAGTTCTGAGCGCATCCTCAATATTCTTGGGCTTCGGATCTGCTATCCGGGCCTGTCTCATATAAACAATTTGCGCCACCACCCAAGCGCGAAGTTCTCGATTAAAGCAAGAGCCGCTCACATAGCAGGTGGGAAAGTACTAATCGAGCATGTAGCACCGCATCGTGCACTCACCAGGCTCGCGATCGAGCAAGTTGAAGCTGGCGTAGGAGACGATGCCTTCGTTGTCTTTATAAAGACATCCTTCCAACTCGCGCTGCTCACAGAGGAAGAGACACTTCGTCTCAACAGGCTGAATCGATCGAAGATTGATCCTGATCGCCTCAAATCGGCTGGCATCAGGCTCGCTAAGCGCTCAAGATAAATGAGTCAAGTCAGGGAGAGCTGGTCCCGGTCGTTTGAACAGCTGAGCCCGGTTGGATAAGTGGATTGCCTGCGGGGTCAAGCGGCCTTGGGCAAGGGCAGCGGAGGGAAGTAGACCTTGTCCGGCGTCTGCCGATCAAGGGCGCTGTGCGGTCGGCGCGTATTGTAGAACTCGAAGTACCGGCCCAGCGATTGCCGCGCGTGGCTGACGGTCTCGTAGGCGCGCAGGT
>JANXUD010000139.1 GCA_025352045.1 Gammaproteobacteria bacterium
AGTGACCAATTTGGCACAGGGATGTGCCAACGCGGCGGCGCACCGCGCCGTCGCGGGAGCGGGGAAAAACCTCGTTTTTTCCCCGCGACGCGGGACCGGGGAAGGATGCCCCGTGTCCCGCAACAACACGGCACAACAAGAACGCCCTTAGGCGTTCTTGTTGTGCGAGCGCATGACGCGCTGCTTGTCGCGCTGCCAGTCGCGATCTTTCGCGGTGGCGCGCTTGTCGTGCTCTTTCTTGCCCTTGGCCAGGGCCAGTTCCAGCTTCACCTTGTTGCCGCGCCAGTACATCGCCGTGGGCACCAGGGTGTAGCCCTCGCGCTCGATCCGGCCGACCAGCTTGTCGATTTCGTGCCGGTGCATGAGCAGCTTGCGGGTGCGGCGGTCGTCGGCGATCACGTGGCTGGAGGCGGAGATCAGTGGCGTGATCTGCGCGCCGAACAGGAAGATCTCGCCGCCCTTGACCAGGGCATAGCTGTCGCCGATGCCGAGCCGTCCGGCGCGGATGGCCTTCAGCTCCCAGCCCTGCAGGGCCAGGCCGGCCTCGTAGCGGTCCTCGAGCTGGTAGTCGTGGCGCGCGGCCTTGTTCAGCGCGATCGTCTTGCCCTGGGGCTTTCCGTCGGCCTTGCTGCTTTTGGCGTCTCTGGTCTTGGGCGCGGGTTTCATCCGTCCTATTGTCGCCGATCCGGCGCCGGGAAAGATCCGGCATCCGCCGATCGGCCGTCGTCGTGCTTCGGGTCGCGCCCGCGCCGGCCTCGGCCGGGGCCACGACCGACGCCGTGCTAACCTCGCGCCGTTCGATCCTCGGGGATTCAGGAGTCCATGGAAGCCATTCCGGCGCGACTGACCGCGGCCCTTGCCGGGCGATACCGCATCGAGCGTGAGATCGGGGCAGGCGGGGCCGCAACGGTCTATCTCGCCGACGACCTTAAACACGACCGCCGCGTCGCGATCAAGGTCCTGCGTCCGCAGGTTGCCGAGGCGCTCGGTCCCGAACGTTTCGAAGACGAGATCCGCATCGCAGCGCGCTTGCACCATCCGCACATCCTGGCCGTGCACGATTCCGGCGAGGCCGACGGCTTTCTCTACTACGTCATGCCGTTCGTCGAGGGCCAGAGCCTGCGCGAGCGCCTGCAGGACGGCGGCCGGATGCCCGTTTCGCAGGTCGCCCGGATCCTGTCCGAGGTCGCCGACGCGCTGGCCGACGCGCACGCGGCGGGCATCGTCCATCGTGACATCAAGCCTGAAAACATCCTGCTGTCGGGGCGCCATGCGTTGGTTGCCGACTTCGGCGTCGCCAAGGCCATCAGCGACGCTGGCAATCGAAAGACCACCACCAGCATGGGGCTGGCGCTGGGCACGCCCGCCTACATGTCGCCGGAGCAGGCGACCGCCGACCCCACGCTGGACCACCGCGCCGACCTTTATGCGCTCGGTGTGGTTGCCTACGAGATGCTGGCGGGGCATCCTCCGTTCAGCGGCACCGCGCAGCAAATCCTCGCCGCGCACACCGTGACCCCGCCTGAGTCGATCGCCAAGCTGCGGCCGGATATTCCGTCGGCGCTGTCTGCCCTGGTGATGAAGTCGCTTGCCAAGTCACCTGGCGACCGCTGGCAGACCGCCGAGGCGATGCAGGCGCAGCTGGAGCCGTTGATGGGCTCCTCGAGCGGCGGCATCACACCGACGATGGTGCTGCCTGGCGCCGCCCGGCGGCGCTCGGACCGGGGAAAACCATGGCTTCCGATCGCCATCTCGGGTGCAGTGGTTGCGGCAGTGATCCTGGTCGGCATCGCCTGGCGCGCGAACCTGGCCCGGCCGGTGGCTGCGGTCTCGAGCACGGACACGAGCGCCGCGGCCACAGCGGCAGCCGCGTCGGGCGTCGCCGCCGCGCTGCCCGTCAGCGACAAGTCGCTGGCGGTTCTGCCCTTCGCCAACCTCAGCTCGGACAAGGACAACGCCTACTTCGCCGATGGGATCCAGGACGAGATCATCGCCCGCCTGTCCAAGATCGGGGACATCAAGGTCATCTCGCGCACGTCCACGCTGCGCTATGCCAGCAAGCCGGAGAACCTTTCGCAGATCGCCAAAGAACTGGGCGTCGCCAACATCCTCGAAGGCAGCGTGCAGAAGGTCGGCGAGTCGGTGCGCATCAATGTGCAGCTGGTCCGCGCGCGCGACGACAGCCCGCTGTGGGCCGAAATCTACGACCGCAAGCTGACCGATGTGTTCGGCATCCAGAGCGAGGTGGCGTCCGCCATCGCACAGGCGATGAAGGCAACGTTGACGACCTCCGAGCAGGCGCAGGTGGCGGCAACGTCGACCACCAATCCTGCCGCGTACGACGCCTACCTGAAAGGCCTGAGCATCGAGGGGCGCGCCAACTTCTCGCAGACCGAAAATGCACGCGCGCGCGACTTCTACGTCCAGGCCACGCAGCTCGACCCGAATTTCGTCGAAGCGTGGATGCACCTGGCGGCAGTGCGCAGCTTCCTGTATTTCAATGGCGTCGACCGCAACCCGGCCGGGGCGGCGAAGATCAAGGAGGCGGCGGACGCGGTCACGCGCATTCGCCCCGGATCGGGCGAAGCCTGGCTGACGACCGGTTTCTACCGCTACCGCGTCCTGCGCGACTTCAAGGGCGCGCTGGAAGACTTCACCCGCGCCGCGGCTGCCATGCCGAACAACGCCGATATCGCCGGCGTGATCGGAGCGGTCGAGCGGCGCCTTGGTCGGATGCCGGAGGCCGAAGCACAGCTGCAGCGTGCCGCCCAGCTCGATCCCGGCAATGCCAGCTGGCTTGGCACCTATGGTGAAGTCGTCGCGAGCCAGCGGCGCTTCCCGGAGGCGCGCGCCATCTACGATCGCGCGCTGCGGCTTTCGCCCGAAGACACCGATTTCCTGGCCGACAAGGTGGCGACCTTCCAGTCCGAGGGAAACCTGGACGCCGCTGCAGCCTTGCTCGCCACGCTGCCGCCGCCACGCGATGGCGACGACCGTACGCTGGGCATTCGCCTCTACCAGACGGTCGTGCAGCGGCGGTTCAAGGACGTGCTGGCCTTTTGTCCTGTGTATGCGACTCCCGCGCGACCGGGGTCCGACGGACTGCGTCAGTCCGTCACTGCCCTCCTTTGCGCTGCCAAAGCCGCGGGCCTGACCGGAGACCGTGCCGGCGAGCGGGCCAGGTGCGAGGAAGCGTCACCGCTCGTCGAGCGCCTGGCCGCCCTGGCCGTCGACGATTTGAGCGTGGGCGACCAGGCCGACGTCTTCGCATGCCGCGGCGACAAGGCTCACGCCCTCGCTGCGATCGACAAGGCGTTGAGCTTGTCGGGCGGCGATGCCAAGCAGGTGCCCGGCTACCTGATCCAACGCGCCGAAATCCTTGTGCGCTTCGGTGACAAGGGCGCAGCCATCGCACAACTCGCCACCCTCCTGCGCATTCCCTACGGACTGACCCAGGCCGACCTTCGGCTGGAGCCGTACTGGGACCCGCTCCGCAGCGAGCCCGGATTCGCCAAGCTGGTCAATTGACAGATACGTGCGGCGCCTTTCCACGCCCCAGCGGTCAGGCGCCCGCCGTCGTGTTACGCGGTCGACCTGAACCAGGTGGCGAAAGCGTCGGCTTTGATATTCTTGTCCTTGGTCCATTTGCTTTCCCGCGCGTCGATGCCCGTCCGGCGCCGTCGCGGCCGGCCCCACACGCGAGGAACGATGCCCGCCATCCACCGACATGCGCTCGTGCGGCACTCGGCCCGGCGCATGTTCGACCTGGTCAACGACGTGGCCGCCTATCCGCGCAGGTTTTCCTGGTGCGAGGCTGCCGACGTGCTCTCCGAAGACAAGGACAGCATGGTGGCGCGGCTGGACCTGCGGATGGCCGGCCTGCGCATGGCATTCACCACGCGCAACACGCTGACGCCGCCGACCCGGATCGTGCTGGCGCTGGAGGACGGCCCGTTCAGCGAATTCGGCGGGTCCTGGACCTTCCACTGCCTGGCAGAGGACGCCTGCAAGGTCAGCCTGTCGCTGGAATTCGAAGTCGCCAGCCGGCTGATTGGCTCGGCGATCGCGCTGGGCTTCCAGGGCCTGGCCGATCGCATGGTCGACGATTTCTGCGCGGCCGCGGACGA
Source organism: Gammaproteobacteria bacterium (assembly GCA_025352045.1). Taxonomy (GTDB): domain Bacteria; phylum Pseudomonadota; class Gammaproteobacteria; order Xanthomonadales; family Xanthomonadaceae; genus Arenimonas. The sequence goes on from JANXUD010000139.1 coordinate 4,128, forward strand.
TCCGGATGACTGAACCGGCGCCAGGCGTGGGCTTGCGCGTGGAGTTGGTGCGGGCCTGGCCCGGGCGCAGCGAATCACTCGCGCTGCGACTTGCCCCCGGTGCCCGTGTCTCCGAGGCCCTCGATGCGGCACGCCGCGCGGGATGGGAGATCAGCGGCGACGACGCTGGGCGACTGGCCATCTTCGGGCGAATCGTGGACGTCGCCACGGCGCTTCACGCCGATGACAGGATCGAACTGCTGCGTCCGCTGCTGGCCGATCCAAAACAACGGCGGCGGGCCAGGGCGGCGGCGGCGAAGCCGCGCTGAGCGCGGCGTCGCGGTGCAGGAAGGCGGGCCTGGTTCAGTGGCCCTTCTTCTTGTCCTTGTCCTTGGGCAGGTTCTGGAAGCCGAACTTGCGCTGTTCCAGCAGCAGGTTGGCGTCCTGCTCGGGGAAGTACTCGCCCTCGACCTTGGCCAGCGCACCGGCTTGGTCGAAGTAGACGGTCAGGTTCTTGACCTGGGTCTTGCCATGGCCGCGGCGTTCGGTGGCGATGTAGTCCCAGCGCTCGTGGTGGAAGGGGTCCGCGACCGGCGGCGTACCGAGCAGGGCGACCACCTGGGCCTGGGTCAGGCCGGGCTTTAGCTGGTCGACGTTGGCCTTGTCCAGCAGGTTGCCCTGGAAAACGGGCTGGCGGTAAATGAAGCTGCAGCCGGAAACCAGCAGGGCGGAGAGGATCAGCACGAAAGCCTTGCGCATCGGAAGCGTGGTCACGTTGGGGAGCCGGAAGCTACTATAGCAAGCACGGACCGGGACTGGCCGGCTAAGTTCCGCTCGAGGCGATGACGATGGAATCGGACGATCTGCGCAAGGTTGGCCTGAAGGTCACCCATCCGCGCACGCGGATCCTGCACCTGCTGGAGACCGCCGGAGTCCGCCACCTCACCGCCGAGGACATCTACAAGCGGCTGCTTGCCGGCGGCGAGGAGATCGGGCTGGCCACGGTGTATCGCGTCCTCACCCAGTTCGAGGCGGCCGGCCTGGTGCTCAAGCACAACTTCGAGGGCGGGCAGGCGGTCTACGAACTCGACCACGGCCAGCACCATGACCACATGGTGGACCTCGAGACCGGCAAGGTGATCGAGTTCACCAGCCCGGAGATCGAACTGCTGCAGAAGCAGGTCGCCGAGAAGCTCGGCTACGTGATCGAGGAGCACAGCCTGGTGCTGTATGTGCGTAAGCGCCAGTAGCTAGGCGCCCGCCCGCCGCAGCATGTCTCGCGCGTTCGCGAGGCTCTGCTTGCCGACTTCCACGCCGCCGAGCATGCGGGCCAGTTCCTCGACCCGGCCCTTGCCATCGAGCGCGCGCACGGCGCTGTGCGATTGCGCGCCGAGCACGGCCTTGCTCACCTGGAAGTGATGGTGGCCCTGGGCCGCGACCTGGGGCAGGTGGGTGACGCACAGCACCTGGCGTCCCGCGCCGAGCGCGCGCAGTTTCTGCCCGACGACCTCCGCTACGGCCCCGCCGATGCCGCTGTCGACCTCGTCGAAGACCATGGTCGGCACGGCGTCTGCGCCCAGCGCGGCGACTTCGATCGCCAGGCTGATGCGCGCCAGTTCGCCGCCGGAGGCGACCCGGCGCAGGGGCCGCGGTGGCTGGCCGGGATTGGCGCTGACCATGAACTCGCAGCGCTCCGCGCCGCCGGGCTGCGGGGAATCGCCGTCCACGGCCGGCAGGTCGATGGCGAAACAGCCGCCGGCCATGCCCAATTCGGCCATCAGGCCGGTGACGGCGGCGCCAAGCGTCGCAGCGGCGACCCGCCGCAGCGCCGACAGGCCCTCGGCCGCGACGCGCCAGTCCCGTGCCACGGCCTCGGCCTGCAGCCGCAGGGCCGAGATCCGGTCGCCGGCCCCACGCAGGCCATCCAGCTCCGACTGCAGGGACTCGCGATGGGCGAGCAGGCCGGGGACCGGGATGCGATGTTTGCGCGCCAGGTCCTGCAGGCGGGCCAGGTGGCGGTCCAGGCGCTCAAGTTCGGCCGGATCGGTGTCGATGGCATCGCGCAGGCGGCCGAGTTCGGATGTCGCCTCGTCGGCCTGGATGGCGGCCGATTCCAGCAACTCGCCGACGCCGGCCAGGCGCGGCTCGTGCTCGTGGTGGCGGGCCAGTTCGGCGGCCGCCTGGCGCAGGTCGCGGGCCAGTGCGGGCGCCTCCTCGCCCGAAAGGCGGGACAGGGCGCGGTCGTAAGCCTCGAGCAGCCCGGCTGAATGCGCCTGCCGACGGTGCGCCGAGGCCAGCGCCTCAAGCTCGGCCGGCTCCAGTGCCTCGGCCTCGAGCTCGCCGACCTGGTGCTCGAGCCAGGCGATCCGGTCCGCCGGATCGCCTGCCCGGGCCAGCGCGAGATGTTCGCGCTCGATTGCCGACCACTGCCGGGCCAGCGTCGCCACGGCGTCGAGGGCCTCGGAATGGCGACCGGCCGCGTCCAGCAGGTCCAGTTGCTGGGTCCGGTCGAGCAGGGCCTGATGTTCGTGCTGTCCGTGGATCTCCAGCAGCAGGGCGCCCAGCGCCCCAAGCTGGGCCAGGCTGGCGGGGCGGCCGTTGATCCAGGCCCGCGAACCGCCGTCGGCGCGGATCACCCGGCGCAGCTGGCAATCGCTGCCCTCGTCGAAGTCGTGGTCGCGCAGCCAGGCGAGGGCGGCCGGGGCGTCGTCCAGCGAAAACGCCGCGGTGAGTTCCGCGCGCTCGGCCCCATGCCGGACCACGCCGGTGTCGGCGCGAGCGCCTGACAACGACAGCAGGGCGTCCACGAGCAGGGACTTTCCGGCGCCGGTTTCGCCCGACACCACGGTCAGCCCGGCCTCGAGCTCGAGCTCCGCGGCGCTGACGACGGCAAAATCGCGGATGGCGAGTTGGCGGAGCATGGCCGGCAATTCTGCCTGAATCCGGCGCACGCGCCCGGCCCGCCGGACGAGTGGCTCGAACCGGTTTGCTCGAACCGGCTTGCGTCCCCGCCGTCTCGGCCGTATCTATGGACCCATGACCCGCCAACTCGACCCGCGCGCCCGGCAATTGTTGCGAACGCTGATTGCCCAGCACATCCGCGACGGCGAACCGGTCGGCAGCCGCACCCTGGCCCGGCAATCGGGCCTGGACGTGAGCCCGGCAACGGTGCGCAACATCATGGCCGACCTCGAGGAAACCGGCCTGCTGTCGGCGCCGCACACTTCGGCGGGCCGCATCCCCACGGCCCAGGGCTATCGCGTGTTCGTTGATTCGCTGCTGCAGATGCAGCCACTGGACGAGGGCGAGATGGCCGGGCTGCGCAGCGGCATGGTAGCGGGCGCCGGTACCCAGGCCCTGCTGTCGAACGCCTCGGAATTGTTGTCCGCGATGAGCCAGTTCGTCGGCGTGGTCACCGTGCCCCAGCGCGCGCAATTCGCCTTCCGGATGATCGATTTCGTGCCGATCGACGGCAACCGCGTGCTGGTGATCCTGGTGTTCACCGACAACGAGGTGCAGAACCGCATCATCAGCACCCGTCGCGCCTATTCGCCCGGGGAACTGGAACAGGCGGCGAACTACCTCAATACCCATTTCGCCGGTCGACCGCTGTCGGATATCCGCCTGGCCTTGCTGCGCGACCTGCGCGAAACGCGCTCGGAACTGGAGCAGGTGCTGTCGGCCGCGGTGGAGATCGCCGAGCAGACCCTGGCCCCCGGCGCCGAGGACATGCTGCTCAGCGGCCAGACCCGGTTGATGGGTACCCAGGGCATTTCCGACGTGGACCGGCTGCGCGAGCTGTTCGAGGCCTTTTCACGCAAGCGCGAAATCCTCGCCCTGCTGGAGCGCTGCACCCAGGCTCCGGGGGTGCGCGTGTTCATCGGCGAGGAAAGCGGCCTGGCCCCGCTGGACGCCTGCACAATCATCACCGCGCCCTATGCCAGCCAGGGCCGCGTGCTCGGGGTGCTGGGCGTGATCGGCCCGACCCGAATGGCCTATGACCGGGTGATCCCCATGGTCCAGGCCACCGCCGAGTTGCTGGGCGCGGCCTTGAAAACGGAATCCCCGGCCCCATAACCCGGGCAAGCCCCGAGGACGGGGTAGGCCAGGAAACCAAGGGAATGCACAACGACAATCCGTCGGCCGACGCCGGCGACTGGGCCGGCGCGCCGGTCAACGAAATCGAGGCCCTGCTGGGCGAAGTGGACCAGCTCCGCGCGACCGTGGTCGGGCTCAAGGACGAGACCCTGCGCGAACGCGCCGAGCTCGACAACCAGCGCAAGCGGCTTGCCCGCGACGTCGACATGGCGCGCAAGTTCGCCAACGAGCGCCTGCTCTCGGAGTTGCTGCCCGTGCTCGACAGCCTCGACGCCGGCCTGGCGACCCCCGCCGGCGACGCGGGGGATTCCGCAGGTGCGTTGCGCGCCGGCCTCGAGCTGACCCGCAAGCAGCTGTTGAAGGTGGCCGAGGACAATGGCCTTGCCGTGGTGGATCCGCAGGGCCAGGCCTTCGACCCGGACCAGCACCAGGCCATCAGCCAGGCCGAGGCCCCCGGCGCGGCGCCGGGCACCGTGCTGCAGGTCTTCCAGAAGGGCTACCTGCTCAACGGCCGCCTGCTGCGCCCGGCGCTGGTCGTCGTGGCCCGGCACGACGACTGAATTTCGACGATTCGTCGCGCCGCTTGAACCGCGCCGCTTGAAATTGGCACAGCCGCCACCAATTCCGTCACAGGCACTTCACTTTGCGGCCCGCGCAAGCGCGCCGACCGAACACAAGGACTGACACTCATGGGCAAGATCATCGGCATTGACCTCGGCACCACCAACAGCTGCGTCGCGGTGATGGAAGGCGGCGTTGCGAAGGTCATCGAGAACTCGGAAGGCGACCGCACCACGCCGTCCATCGTGGCGTTCACCAAGGACGGCGAAGTCATCGTCGGCGCCTCGGCCAAGCGGCAGGGCGTGACCAACCCCAAGAACACCTTCTACGCGGTCAAGCGCCTGATCGGCCGCAAGTTCACCGACGCGGAAGTGAAGAAGGACCTCGACTTGGTCCCTTACGCCATCCAGGCGCACGACAACGGCGATGCCTGGGTCGGTACCAGCGATGGCAAGCGCATGGCGCCGCAGGAAATCTCCGCCAAGGTGCTGGAGAAGATGAAGAAGACCGCCGAAGCCTACCTGGGCGAAGCGGTCACCGAAGCCGTGATCACCGTGCCGGCCTACTTCAACGACTCGCAGCGCCAGGCGACCAAGGATGCCGGCCGCATCGCGGGGCTGGACGTCAAGCGCATCATCAACGAGCCGACCGCCGCGGCCCTTGCCTACGGCATGGACAAGAAGGGCGGCGACCGCAAGATCGCGGTGTATGACCTGGGCGGCGGCACCTTCGACGTGTCGATCATCGAGATCGCCGTGATCGACGGCGAGACGCAGTTCGAGGTGATGGCCACCAATGGCGACACCTTCCTGGGTGGCGAGGACTTCGACAAGCGCGTCATCGACTTCCTGGTCGAGGAATTCCAGAAGGAGCAGGGCATCGACCTGCGCAAGGATCCGCTGGCCCTGCAGCGCCTGAAGGACGCGGCCGAGCGCGCCAAGATCGAGCTCTCGTCCTCGCAGCAGACCGACGTCAACCTGCCCTACGTCACCGCCGACGCCTCCGGCCCGAAGCACCTGAGCATCAAGCTCACGCGCGCCAAGCTAGAAGCCCTGGTGGACGACCTGGTCAAGAAGACCATCGAGCCTTGCCGCATCGCCATGAAGGATGCCGGGGTGAGCAATTCCGACATCAGCGACGTGATCCTGGTCGGCGGCCAGACCCGCATGCCGCGGGTGAAGGCCGCGGTGACCGAGTTCTTCGGCAAGGAACCGCGCCAGGACGTCAACCCGGACGAGGCCGTCGCCATCGGCGCCGCGATCCAGGGCGGCGTGCTCGCCGGCACGGTCAAGGACGTGCTGCTGCTCGACGTGACACCGCTGAGCCTGGGCATCGAGACGCTGGGCGGCGTGTTCACCAAGATCATCGAGAAAAATACCACCATCCCGACCAAGGCCTCGCAGACCTTCAGCACCGCCGAGGACAACCAGAGCGCCGTCACCGTGCACGTGCTGCAGGGCGAGC
>JANXUD010000118.1 GCA_025352045.1 Gammaproteobacteria bacterium
CTTGAACTCCTTCAGCGCGAACAATCGCCGCTTGTCGACGAACTGACGGATGCGCGCGACGGCATCCTCCTTCTTGATGTGGAACGGCAGCACGGCATCTGGCACGGCGCCATTGGCCACTTGCTCGTTGACGCCGAAGACATGCCGGCACCAGTGGCAACGCGCGGTCATCGCGTTCGCGGTGTTGATGGTCACTTCCGCCCCGCAACCGGCGCACTTGAAGGTCATCAGGCTGGCGGCGTCGGCGGCGATGTCGCGTGCGCCCGACGCGATGGTCGTGCCCTCGAGCTTGTCGATGCCCTCGCCAAAGCCGAATTCTTCCTCGACCCGCTCGCCATGCCATTCGTGGCGGCAGTACTGGCAGACCAGCAGGTCGGTGCCGGGCCGCTGCCGGATCTCCGTCGCGCCGCATTTCGGGCAGCGGTTGACGCCGTCCTTCAGTTCGGTCGCGGAGGTGTCGATGGCGACCGGGTCCGGCGCCTCCAGTTCCTTGCGAATGGGGCCGGGCAGCGTCGCCGGGTCGATCGGCGAGCTGCCAGGCGCCGGCGGTACGTCCTGCGGCGACCCCGGGCCGGTGTAAGGCGGCACCGGGGGCGGACCATTGCTGTTCGACATGCGGAGTGCCCGATTGGAGGTTACAGGCCGAGCACTTTGGCTTTGAGCGCGTCGAAATCAGCCTGCGTGATCAGGCCGAGGTCGAGCATCTGCTTGGCCTTCGTCAGTTTGGCCACGGCGTCGTCAGCCGCCGCGGCAGGCGCGGCGGCCGGCGCCACCGGCTGCTGCAGGCTGCCCAGACCGCCGGCCATTCCCGACGCCATGCCCAGGCCCACCAGTCCCGCCGCCCCGCCATGTTCGCCCGCGGCCTGCATGCCCGCGGCCACGCTGGCCTGCAGGTTGGCGTTGCCGCGCGACCCGGTCAGTGCGTCCGCACGCTGCACGGTCTTGAGCAGTTCGCGCGTATTGGCGTCGTACTCGATCGAGACGATGGCGGTCTTGACGATGGCGAGGCCACGATCCGACTTCCACTGGTAGGCGTTCTCCACCGCATCCGACAGGCTCTTGGCGAAGCCGACCGAATCCTGCTGGAGCTTGGTGATGCGGTGACCCTTGTCCGGATCATTCGTGTACAGGCTGAAGGCCTGCGCGAGCGAGCCCACCACCTCGTTGAACAGCTGGCTGGCGGCGGAGTTGTCCATGTCGGTGAAGTCGAACACCTGGCCCGGCTGCAGGTACTTGGCCGGCACGAAGTTCTTCACGAACAGGATCGGGTCGATGATCTTCAGCGTGTAGGAGCCGCGCGTCACGGCACCCACCTGGGTGTTCAGGAAGCTGTCGTCCCAATAGATTTCCGACTGCGTGCCGAACAGGTTGTCCGCCAGCTCCTTCAGCGACACGAAGAAGGCCGCCTGCTGCGAGCCCGGCTGGCCGCCGAACTTGAAGCGCTCCCAGCTCTGCGTGATGAGCGAGGCGAAGATGCCATCGCCCACGAAGATCGACTTGGAATTGATGTCGTCCGACCGCCACTCGTAACCGCCCGCCTCGGTCGCGATGCCGGTGATCTTGCCGTCCTGGAACAGCAGCAGGCCGTAGCCTTCTGGCACGACGATCTTCGACCCATTGGTGATGATGTTCGACGACCCGTGCGTGTTCGAACCGCGGCCGGCGTTGCTGCCGCGCGGCACCGCCGCGAACAGCGCCGCAGTGGACGTGAGGCCGTCCGGGACCGTGTAGAAATCCTTCCACTGGTCGGCCAGGGTGCCGCCCACCGCGCCTGCGATCGACTTGAAGAGTCCCATGAGCACTTTCCTACCTTTCAGACCCGGGCACGGTGCCCGTGAGCGACAAACTATAGCCGTTTGGAGCGCAAACGCAGGTGTCACTCGTCATGGTCGATCGTCCCACCCTTTCCGGGGGCGAACATTCCGCGGATCCTGGCCGCTCGCGCCGCGCTGACGCGTTTGCGAGCCAACACCGCCGGCTGTGTGCTCGCCACGAAGCCGCACAGGCCGGCCAGGCCTCGACAAGCCCGGCGGTCACGGACTATGGTCGCTCATGGGCTACGTCCATGCCGTCGTGATCTTGGCTCACCCGGTTGCGCCCTCATCGGGCGCCAGTGGCCCGTCATGCCCGTGAAAAAGGAAGCGGCTGCACGCGTTTCAAAGCAGCCCGAAGATGCAGCGCTGCCCCAATCCGCCGCAGCGCGACGCGAGGCAGAAGCCGACATCCGCGCCCTGGTCACCCGGCATGCACCCGCGCATCCCAGGCTGGTCGACGCGACCCGAAAATGGGTGCGTGCGCGCCTGCCCACCGCGCACGAAATCGTCTATGAGTATCGCGACTGCTTCGTCATCAGCTATGCGCAGAACGACCACGGGTACGAGGGCGTCCTTGCGATCCGAGCGAGCCTGAAGGGTCTGTCGCTCTACCTTAGTCCGGGCAAGGGCTTGCCCGATCCCGCGAAATTGCTGCAAGGGACCGGAAAACTGGTGCGCTTCATCAACCTGGAGGACGCGTCGACGCTGGCGCGCGCGGACCTCGCGAGCCTGGTTGACGCCGCCCTTGCCCGCAATCCGGTGCCCTATCCGCCCCAGGGTGGCGGCGCGGTTGTCATTCGCGCGACCGCGGCCAGTCAGCGCCGCCCGGCTGCCAGGTAGGCCCGCACGTCTTCCGCACTCCGGCGGTCATCCACTGCGAGCAAGTCCTTCAGGATCGCCGTGTGCCCTTGCCCCACCAGTGCGATCACGCGCCGGCCGGGCGCGGCGACCTTCTGGATGTTGGCGTACATGCGGAAATTGCGGCGCCACCAGCTGGCCGCCGCATCCGCGCCGACGAATCCGCCGCCGGCATCGACGGCGTTGGTGCGCAGGTACATGCTCTTGTTGAGCGCATCGCGCGCCGGGTCGTTGGTCAGGCGGAGCAACTCGGCCAGCGGCAGGGTGGCCTGCTCCTTGTCCATCGTCGCGCCGATCGACTGGAACTCAGCCTCCAGGGCCTTCTTCGCCTCCGGCTCGTGCATGTCCATGTAGTCGAACATCGGCTGCGCGTCCGAGCCGACGGCACTTTCGTCGAAACAGGTTACGCGCGACAGGCCGGCGCGCTCGGCGACGCGAAATCCGATCTGGTAGGTCTCGTTGCCGGGCAACTCGAAGTGCCTAGCCACGCCCGTCACAATGGGCTTACTGGGCTTTCCGCAGTGCCTGCGCAAACTGCTTCGACACCGCGTGGATCAGGGTCAGCGAGTCGGCCTTGTACGCGACCGGATCCGCGACGACCACATAGCTGCCGGGGCTGCCCTTGGCCTCCTGCACGAAATCCGATCCCGCCGTGACGTTCGCGTCGAGCTTGACCAGGGCGCCGAGCGTGTGCGTCGGAGTGAACACGGCCATGTCCGCGCTGACGATGCGCAGGACATTCTTGCCCTTGACGTAATTGAAGACCAGCCCGTTCTTCCCCTCGAGATCGGTGAACTGCACCTTGAAGCGGTAGAACAACAGGGATATCTGCTTCTCCCGCGCGGTCCGGATCAGCGGGGAAAGCTCGCTCAACGCGCCCGTGAATCCAGTGCCGAACAGGGGCCGGTCGCCCGCGGTGTACCAGCGATTCATGCTGCCGTTGCCCATGAAGCCCGACATGAAGTTGTCCTTCACGTCCACGCCGGTCTGGCCGTTCTTGTTGATCCCCAGCCACTTCGGCTCGGCATCGATGCTGTCCTTCGGCAGGATCTCGAAGCCCTGGGCCGCCAGGTCCGATTCCACCATCGCCTGCAGTTCCGCGGCGACCGACTTCAGCACCGCGTCGTCCACGTCGAGCCGCAGCGCCAGGCTCTTCGACATGAAGCTGTTCGAGGTGTGCGCCTGGGCCGACGTTTCAAACGCGACCGCGATCAGCGGCACCGCGACCTTCGTCGCGCCCGAGACGTACCCGCCCTGCCCCATCTGCGGCGACGCCACCAGGCCCGGCACGGTACCGTCCGCGCCCACGGCGATGGTTTTCGGGCCGCCGAGCAGCGGGTTGGCCTGGACCGTAAACGCAAAGGCGACACTGAGCAGGACACAGGGAATGATCGATGTGCGCATAGGGCTTGAGTGCCTGATCAGGGAAGGTGGCATCGAGGATAATGCACAGCCTTGACGACGCCAAGCAGGCCTCGCTTCGCGTCAGGACCTGGCGCTCCGGCGCTCTCTCGCATGCAAGGCGCCGCGCGGGGCATGCCGAGCTTGACGCTCGCGGGAGGCGCCTCAAGGCGAGCCTGGATAGTGGCCCGGCAACAGGACGCTCTTGTCCACCGTGCCAATCCTGGTGTGGCCGCAGAAGGCCATGGTGATGTTCAGCTCCTTGTGGATGATTTCCAGTGCCTTGGTGACGCCCGCTTCGCCCATCGCGCCCAGGCCGTAAAGCATGGATCGGCCAATGTAGGTGCCCTTGGCGCCCAGCGCCACAGCCTTGAGCACGTCTTGCCCGGAGGTGATCCCGCCGTCCATGTGCACCTCGATGCGGCGGCCCACGGCGTCCACGATGGCCGGCAACGCATGGATGCTCGACTCGGCACCATCCAACTGGCGCCCGCCATGGTTCGAAACGATGAGTGCATCGGCACCCGAGTCGGCGGCCAGCCTGGCGTCTTCCACGTCCTGGATCCCCTTCAGGATCAGCTTGCCGCCCCAGCGCTTCTTGATCCACTCCACGTCACCCCAATTCAGGCCGGGGTCGAACTGCTTGGACGTCCATTCCACCAACGAACCGGTGTCCTCAACACCGCTCACGTGGCCCACGACGTTGCCGAACTGCCTGCGCTGTGTGCGGAGCATGCCGATGCACCAGCGTGGCCTGGTGGCCATGTCGAGGATGTTCGGGAGGGTGAGCCTGGGGGGTGCGGTCAGGCCGTTCTTGATGTCCTTGTGGCGCTGGCCGAGGACTTGCAAGTCAAGCGTGAGCACCAGCGCGCTGCAGCCGACGGCGCGGGCCCGCTCGACCAGGCGCTCGATGAACCCCCGGTCGCGCATCACGTACACCTGGAACCAGAAGCCCGGCCCCGCGTGCCTGGCGACGTCTTCGATGGAGCAGATGCTCATCGTGGACAAGGTGAACGGGATGCCGAACGCCCTGGCTGCACGCGCCGCCAGGATTTCGCCATCCGCATGCTGCATGCCGGCGAGGCCGGTGGGCGCAATCGCCACCGGCATGGCGGTGGCCTGCCCGATCATGGTGCTGGCCGTGCTGCGTCCCTCCATGTTGACGGCGACGCGCTGGCGCAATTTGATGGCCGCAAAGTCGGATGCATTCGCGCGGTAGGTGCTTTCCGTCCACGAGCCCGAATCGACGTAGTCGTAGAACATGCGCGGCACGCGCTTTTGCGCGAGCACGCGCAGGTCTTCGATATTGGTGATGACGGTCAAAGGCGTCTCCTCCGCCCGTCGATGCTAGCAAGTTTGTCGCGGGGTGTAATTGAAGGCACGCACCGGAAAAGTCTGCAGGTCCTGGGAGGGTCGCGCCCGCCTATGCGTCGGTGGTCAACCCACCCAGCAGGGTGCACGTCCGGCCGGACGCAGAAATTGCTCGCCAACGGTTCCAGCACAACGGTCCGCCTTCGAACGCAAACGCGGACACCCGTTGGATAGGCGGCATGCTGGGGAAACCCGCATGACTGGGTTCGTGGGGGCGAAGCTGTCGGGGCTGGACGAACGGAAACCAGGTTCCCCGCCTTTCAATCCGTGCCTGTGTCGAACAGGTCGGACGATTTCTCGGGTTTCTGACCGCCCAGCGGAAGGGTGAACGTCAGGCTCAGCAAACGTCGGGAGCTGCGGCGCACGCTCGAATCGATCAGCGTCGGGGTGTCGATACGAGTGCGCTCTCTCGCCGAATTGAACACATCGGATACCGCCAGAACCACTGAGCTGTTATTGGCAAAGGTATGGCGATACCCGACATTGACGGTGTTCGAAGGAAGCCGGTAGCCCTGCGGCAACGGGCGTCTCCCCTGATGCTGGACACTCAGTTGCGCGAAGTCGCGTTTGGCCGGCTGGTAGTCGAATCCCAACTTGAACGAGCTGTTGAAACCAGACTTCGACGGAAGGCCGAGGTTGCTGCTGTCGAGCCGATAGTGGTTCATGTTTCCACTGAATGCGTAGGACAGAGTGGACGACAGGTGCCCGCGCGCGGAAATATCGATACCGGTCGCCGTGTTCGTCCCGAGGTTTTCATGCGTGGTCAGCAGCACGGTGGGCGAGATGAAGCGGCTCACCAGCGTGAAATCGTTGCGGGTCTTGCGGTAGTAGGCCGTGGTGCTCCATGAGGTATGCCCGCCATCGAATGCATAGCTCGCCTCGAGAGAGTCTGTTTCCTTGGGTTTGAGATTCGGGTTGCCTGCCCGCAAATTGAGGGGATCGGAGAATTCAGGGTACGGATTCAGATCCTCTGTATCGGGTCTGTTGATCCGCTTGCTGTAGCTGAAACGCAGACTGCGGGCTTCGCTCAGATCGTATTCCAGGTGCAGCGTCGGGTACACGCGGAAATAGCCGTTGCGATTGCGTTGGGCCGTATCGACCTGAAGGCCATTTGTCGCAGTATTTTCCAGGCGCAACCCGAGCAGGGCCGACAACTTGTCGCCGAACTCGCGGCCGTACGTTGCATAGAGGGCTTGCGTAGTTTGGGAATAGAGAAAGCGGTTGGTCAGGTTCGGATCGGGCGTTGCCAGCCCGGACACCGGATCGATCGCGTTGCCACGCGCCTGGTAATCGGCGCTGTTGCGCTGGGCGTCGTAGCCGAGCAGCAGCTTGCCGCCCGCGAGTTCCTGATTGTACTCCGCAGTGGCTTGGTCCTGTACCTCGTTGGCGCGAGGGCGTTGCTCGTCGATCTGGATCAATCCGGCGGGCAAGCGGTAAATATTGCTGCCACGTCGGAACTGTTGCTCGACTGATTGCCCACGGCGAAGATCGAAATTGAACTCCCGGTCGGATTCGGCGAAGACGTGGCGGTAGCGCGCAGTCGCTTCGGAGTTTATTTCGACTTCGTTGCCGGTGACGACGCGGTCGTAATCACTGATGGGCGTGCCGGCTTGTTCAACCACATTCGTCTGAAAAATAGACGGGGACCCGCTTCGGCGGGAGTAGTTGTAACCGGCGCTCAACCTGTCGGAGGGTGTGACGTCGTAGTCGGCGGTCACGCCGACCACCACAGTGTCACGCCGACTTCGGAACAAGCTTTGCTGATTGCTGTCAGTGGCAGTGCCCGTCGTTGGATCAATGCGAGTCCGGTTATCAGTGAGCGGACGCCACGGAACGTCGCGTCGCAAGCTCGCATTCGCCGAAAACGAAACAGGCCCCTGTTTGTGGTTCACCACACCGCCGAAACTTGCGCGTCCATCCGTTCCACCGCTCGCCTTGAGCGAACCGGACGTGCCGGGGCTGCGATTCTTCTTGGTGATGATGTTGATGATGCCGGAGCCACCATCGGGCTTGAAGGCGGCTGAAGGATTGGTGATGACCTCAATGCGATCAACCGTATCCGCCGGCATGCTCTGCAGCGTCTCAGCGCGATTTGCCGGGCTCAGCGTGGTCGACGGTTTGCCATCAATCAGGATTTGTACGCTTGAGTCGCCGCGCAAGCTCGGGTTTCCCTGCGCGTCCACGTCCACGGAAGGCAGGTTGCGCAGTACGTCGCCGATGGTGCCCGAAGCGCCCGCGAGATCGTTTGAGACGCTGTAGCTCTTTCGATCAATCGAATCGATGACTGTGGGACGGGTTCCCGAGACGATAATGCCTTTCAGCGTCTTCGTCTTTGGGGTGGGGGACTGGGTGGACGATTGGGAGATCGATCCAGCCGACGTTTGCGCCTGCGCGCCGCTGGCGATGCACAGCGATAGTGCTGCGCATAGCAGCCCAACGGCCGGCTGGGTAGCCTTTGTAGCGGATCGGCGCACTTATGTCTTCTCTTTCATATGGTTTGGGGCTGCCGTGTCGACAACGGGCTCGCTGTCGTGATGCGGCGAGCGGCGAGTTTCCGGGTATGTATCGGTTGGGCCAAAGACCTAACCCGCTTTATTTTACAGCACGAGTGCAGGGTAATGGACGTCGCCAACCGGACCGCGGCGCCTGGCGCACATCAGTTCTTGATCAACTGATTGGTATCCGCGAGAAGTTGAGACCCGCGCAACGCGGTGCGCGCCCCTGGCCGGGGAACGCCGTTCAACTTGGGTCAAGCCGCCCCGACGAACTCCCCGCTGGCGCCGCCGTCGGATTCACGCCGACAGCCCAATATCCCCCTCCACCACCGTCTGCCGCATCTGCGGCCGTTCGCCAGCTTTCCACAGCGGCACCTCGAGGCGGACTCGATAGCGCAGCGGTCCACCATCGGGCGTCGTGGCGCGCGCAATTGGCCGCGGGATGCACACGAACTCGGTCACCATCGTCGACGCGTCCACCCGTACGGTGGCGTAGCCGTGGCCGCCCGAGTCGTAAAACGCCAGGTGCGGTGCCATCTCCGGGTTGCGCACCGCCAGCGCCTTCTGCAGGTCCCGGGAGTTGGCATATTCCAGCGCCGAGCGCACGCCGTGGCGCAACAACAGGTTTTCCGTTGACTGCGGCCTTCCCTGCTTGTCTTCGGCGATGTACAGGCCGCGCGTCGGGTTGCCGTCCTTCTTCTGGTTGTACTCGTTGGCCTCGGCGCTACCGGGCGAAATCAGCGAGCCGCCGACGAAGCTGACGCCCACCGGCTCGAAGGCCGCGGGCGGCAGCGCCTTCGCGGCGTAGCCCGCCCAGAAGCTGTGGCGATCACCGGCCACGATGGCGAACCCGGTGACGCCGGCATCGCGCACGCTGTCGTAGATCTCCGCACGCTCGGTCCAAATGCTGCCCCAGTCGTACGCCGTCAAGAGGCCGTAGCCCTTGCCCTTCCATTTGCCAAGTTCAGGCGGCAGGTTCTGCGGGTCCACGCGCGTGTCGAGCGTGCCAAGGGAATTGCCCCAGACCTTCCAGGTGGCCTTCGCCCCGCGCAGTTGTCCAAGGAACCACGCCTTCTGCTTCGCGCCGAGCATCGTCTGCGGCGCGGCCTTGGCCACGTAGTTGTCCACGCTCTTGTCGCCCAGCGTCAGCTTGGCCGGCGGATGGCCCCCGTCATACGCCCGGCCCGCGTCAAGTGCCGCCCACAGCTCCTCGGGCACGAAGCCCAGCGTGTCGCCCTCGAACAAGGGATTGAGCTCGTCGTGGTTGCCGGGGTCGCGCGAGCGGAAGCTGCGATTGTCGGTGATGAACAGGTCGATGTGCCGGCCCCAGCGCAGGGCGCGGTAGGCGATCAGGCTCTCGATCGCGGCAAGGTTGTTGGGCTCGATGCCCAGGCCGGTGTCGTCGAAGTCACTCGGCTTCAGCAGCACGTCCTTCACGGGCGGTGCGTTGAAGGCGTCCAGGTTCGAACCGGGCGGCAACACCCGCGCCGGCTGGAACTCGAACCAAGCCTGGTTGGCCGCAACCTTGAGCGTCTGCGCGGGCACCCAGCCCTCGGTCCCGGCGAATTCCTGGATCGACTGCCAGCCGTTCCAGCTGAACTCGTGGTTGTCCCAGATGCACACGAACGGCCACCGCGCGCGCGCATCCTGCAGGTCTGAGTCCTGCAGGTAGGCGTGGTAGAGGACGCGATAGTCCTCGAGCGAATCCGGCACCCAGAACCGGTTCTTGGCGACCACCTTGCCCTTGGGGAACTTGATCGGGAAGGTGATCAGGCGGTCGTAGCGATGGCCGTCCTTCACCTGGTCCGGGTACTGCACCACCTCGTAGACGAAGTCGCCGAGGTGCAGCACGAAGCCGAGCCGTTCCCCGGGCGCGGCACGTTCGTCCTCGAAGATCATCTTGCGGTAGGCATTGCCGTAGCCCTCGGGCAGGCTCTGGCAACTGACGAAGGCGAACTTCGACGCCCGCGCATCATCGGGCGCCGGCGCGGTGAGCGTGCGACCGATCCGGCTGCCATTGCCCTCTTCGTCCACGAAGCGATACCAGTACTCGCCCGCCGGCGGCAGGTGGCCGACCAGCACGCGGCAAGTCCAGTCGGACGCGGATGTCACGCGTGATGCCGTGGTCGCGATCACCCGCGTGAAGCCGGGATCGTCCGCCACCTCGACCAACAGGGTGGCGCGCTCGCGACCGTCCGCATAGGGCCGTCGGGTCCAGAGCAGGACGCTGTTGTCGTCGGGGTCGCCCGAAGCGACGCCCTGCGGATAGAGGTCGCGGCGTTCGCGCCAGGCGCTCGAGGAGGGGCGCACGGGCGAGCAGCCCCAGGCCAGGGTTGCGCCCAGCGCGGAGGCGAGCTTCATGAACGCGCGACGGTCCATGGTTGGCATGACGGCCCTCCCGTGCTGCGGATCGCGATGATCGGTGCCTGGGAACGCTAGACCTGATTGCCGGGCGCGGAGTGTGCCGAAAGTACCGCCGAGGACGGCACCAGGCAGGGAACGCCGACCAACGGCACGGACGGATCCAGGTCCCCGGACACCAACGCACGCCGAGCAAATCCCGGATTACACTCCCCGTCGCCGTGGCTTCGCCGCCCCACCGGCGGTGGCACACGAGACGGAGATGGCGCATGAAACTGCCGCTACTTGTTTTGCTCCTGGTCGCAGGCAGTGCCGAGGCACAGGTACGACGCCTGCCAATGACTGTCATTCCGCCCGGGACACTGACGCCAGTCTCGCCGCGAATCATGGCCGAACCGCCCGCCACGCTGTTGGTCGGTCCTTCGGGCGCTCCGATCCCGCGGCCTGGCGGCATCCGCAGCGTCCTCGCCGCGCATCCACCGCTCAGGCGCCCGACTGCCATCGCAGGACTCACTTCCCTCGGGCCAGTGCGCGCGACGCTCTTGCCGACCAACACCACGTTGCGCATCGGCGGTCCGGGCGATGATCCGCCGGCGAAGAAACAGGAAACCGACGCCCCGTGGAACTGGATGCTCGCGGGCGGCGTCATCGTCAGCGGCAAGAGCGATGGTGCGCTGGTCACCGCGACCAGGCACAAGACACTGAAGCTGGCCACGAATCGTAACGTCGTCCGCCGGCTGGTCTGGCAACTGTCGGCGCTGCCGTTCAACGGCGTTGGCAGCACAGGCCCCGGCCGGACCTGGCGCAACCCGCCGGGCCGCATCGCAAGCGGCGAAGTCGCGGAGTCCGCAACGGACCCTGGCGTGTTCAAGGTGCCGCTCAATGCACTCACGCTGATGCTCGCGAAGGGCATTCGCGACGACGCCTTTGCAACGCAGGTGACCACCTCCGCCCCGCCGCTGGACGTGTTCATCCGCGTCGTCCCGCTGACGGCGTCCGGCGACCTGGCGGGGGCTCCGTCCAATGCGGTGCCGGTGGAGGCGACGGGGTTTTCGCTGCCTCCGCTGCCACCCAAGCCACCGTTGCCTCCCAGCCTGCATTTCCGCTTCGTCAGCTATGCGCCGCCGGTCAACTACGGCCTGCACGAGGTCTATCCACCCGGCGTCGTGGCCGCACCCAACCCCGAACACATCATCGCGATCAACGGCAACCTGCAGGTGAAGGATCTTTTCGGCGCCCTGCCCGACTCGGTGAATGTCTTTTTCGACGAACCGGGCGGCCACCAGCTCAAGAACAACAACCTCGGCATCGTCGAGGACGGCCAGGCGCTGCGCATCGACTGGTCGCCCGCGGACGACGCCACCGGTTGGGACAAATTCCGCGACAAGCTGGTAAGCGACCCGGTCGGGACGATCGCCAGGGCCTACAACGCGGTGAAGGCGCAGGCCGTCAGCGCCGTTGCGGTGGGCCTGGGTCCGCAGATCGCCGGCGTGGTAGTGGACTCGGCATTGCTGGCCGCCGGCATTCCGCCGGATCTGCCCGACCTGGGCAAGCTGGAGAGCCAGGGGCTCGATTTCGTCATCGACACTTCGCTCGAGCAGATCGGCGGCAGTGGCCTGGCCGAGGCCGCGGACTATCCTTTGCCCGGCGCGGGCAGCGTGACCGGGCAGGTGAAGCAGAAGCTCACGCAAGGCATCCAGGCCGGCGTGCAGGCGGTCACGGAGCGATCGCAGGCCGGAAAATTCTTCATCGTCAATCCGGCCTACCAGTTCCGGCCGCCGGTCGCGATCGTGGAAGTCAGCAACCCCGACAGCAAGGCATCGCTGGCACAGGACCAGCGCTTCTCCATCCGCGTCACCGATTACCTGGGTGATGGTTCCGTCCTTGGCGGCCCATCCCGGCAGACCTGGGTGCTGTGGAGCAAAAAAATCCATGTCCCGCCCATGGCGCCAGGGGCCGCGATGCGCATCCCGGTGGTGTATGAGGTGACCACCTGGCATCCCGGTGCAAACGATCGTCCGCTGACGGAGAGCCAGTGGGTGACGGCGGACTTCAACGCGGACGCGAGCGGCAACCAGGTGGAGTTCCTCGGGGCCAGCACCGCAGTCGCGCATCCTGCCTTGCACAAGGCGTGGTGATGTCGGGGACTTTGACGTCGCAGCCTGCGGCGACGGTTCATCAAGAGCCTCAGAATTGCGGTGTAGGTCGTTGATTTTCGACGCGCAATGCGTATCATCTTGACCGTAGCGACCTCAGCGGTCCTTGGGCGACAGCAGACATGAACAAGCAGGTGACAATCCAAACGCTGGCATTGAGCCTTGTCCTGGCCTCCAGTGCAGCGCACGCCGGTCTGTTCAGCCGCAAGAAGCAGGCGCCACCGCCGCCCCCGGAGCCGATCCCGGTCGTCGTTGCACCGGTGGTACCGCCGCCGCCCCCGGCGCCGATCCCGCTGGAGTTTTCCGGCATCCAGACCCTGGCACCCGAGCCGGCCCAGATGGACCGCCTGCAATCCGCCTCCGCGGACGTGCTGGACACCGTGCACTGGGTTGAAGCCAGCAAGGACAACGCGGGCCTGCCGTTCGTGGTGGTGGACAAGGTGAATGCGCGGGCCTACGCCTTCACGCCGTACGCCCAACTGAAGGCGACGGCGCCGGTCCTGCTCGGCGCGGGCACCGGCGACGTGGTCCTGGCATCCCCGGATGCGCCGATGTCCGCGATCCCGCCGCAGAAGCGCATCACGCCCGCCGGCCGCTACCCGGCGCGGCTGGTGACTGACACGCACGGCAAGACGGTGCTGCTCATCGACGGCAAGAACCTGATCACGATGCACATCGTCGTCAAGGGCACGCCCGCGCAGCGTCGGGCCGAGCGCCTCGCCAGCCCCGCCACGGACGACAACCGCGTCTCCTTCGGCTGCATCAACGTGCCGCCGGCCTTCTTCACGACGGTCGTCGATCCCGACTTCCGGCCCGGGCAGGGCATCGTCTACATCCTTCCTGAGAAGACAACCCCGGGGCAGCTGTTCGGGTTCGTGCCGACGCCGAAGGCGGTGACCGCACCGGAGACAGCGGTTGCTGCGGCGCAGACGCCGGGCACGCTCTCGCCCGCGGCGGCGGTGCAGGTGTCGCTGCAGGCGCCGCAAGCTCCGCAAGCGGCGCAAGCACCGACCGCGCCGGTCGCGCTGACCGCGCCGACCGCCAACATGGCTTCCGCAGGCGGCGCAGCGGTCGCCCAGTAGTCGCGACGCCGCAACCGAGCGTCAAGAACCTGCCCAACACGCGCGTGCAGGTCAGGTCGCGCCCGCGATCCGCCTGATCAAGGGAGCGTGCCGGCGCCGTCAGGCGCGCGGGTTACCATGCGCTCCCTAGCCGAGAGAGCCCCCATGTCCCTTTCCATGTACGACGCGTCCGTCCCCGTCATCAAGCAGATGCTGGCCAGCCTGTCCGACGTGCTGGCCAAGGCCGAGGCGCACGCGCTCGAAAAGAAGATCGACCCGGTCGCACTGTTGCAGGCGCGCCTGTCCCCGGACATGTTCCCGCTGACGCGGCAGGTGCAGGTCGCCTGCGATTTCGGCAAGAGCATCCCGGCGCGCCTGGCCGGACTGGACGTGCCGGCGTACGACGACAGCGAGCAGACGTTCGCCGACTTGCAGGCGCGCATCGCCAGGACGCTCGCCTTCATCGACGGCATCGATCCGGCCGGCTTCGACGGCAGTGAAGACCGCCAGATCGTGTTGCGACCCGGCACGCCGAAGGAACGCAGCCTTGGCGGCCGGGCCTACCTGCTCGGCTACGGCCTGCCGCAGTTCTTTTTCCACGTGACGACCGCCTACGCGCTGCTGCGCCACAACGGCGTCGGCATCGGCAAGAAAGACTACATGGGCGCGTACTGACGTCAGCCGCCGGCGCGCGGCATCGGTTTCGAAGCGGCAGCCGCTATCGGCCGTCCCTCGCGACCCCGATCAAGTCCAACCCCACCGCTTCCGCCAGCCGGATGCCGGCCAAGCCGAATCGGCGGTCGGGAAGCCGCCGAAAATGCGGCATGCGGCCATACATTACCATTGGGTAATTCTGGGGGCATTGAAGCAGTCGCGCCAGGGAGGATAATTCAACGATGAAACCCGCGCATTCCCTGTTCGCCTTGCTGCTGCTTGCGCTCCGCTGCGTAGGCGTCGCCCAGGCTGTGCCCCCGGCCAAGCTCACCATCCTCAGCTATCACGAGGTCGCCGAAGGCAACGCCGCGCTGGTCCCGCAGTACACGGTGACGCCGACCAACTTCGTGCGCCAGCTCGACTGGCTGAAGAACAACGGCTACCACTTCGTCAGCATGGACCAGGTGGTCGCCGACTATTCCGGCAAGAAGCCACTGCCGGACAAGGCCGTGCTGATCACCTTCGACGACGGTTATCGCTCGACCTACACGAACGCCTATCCGATCCTCAAGCTGTTCAATGCCCCGGCGGTCGTCGCGCTGGTCGGCAAGTGGATGGAGGTTCCGGAGAACGGCAAGGTGGATTTCGGAGGCCGGTCGATTCCGCGCTCCGACCTGCTGTCCTGGGACCAGCTGCGCGAGATGACGCGCAGCGGGCTGGTGGAAGTCGCCAGCCATACCTATGCCATGCACGAGGGCATCCTCGCCAACCCGCAGGGCAATTCAGAGCCGGCGGCGACCGCACGCGCCTGGCTGGCGAAGGAGCACCGCTACGAGGATGAAGCGAGCTACACCAGGCGCGTGCGGGACGACTTGGTGCGCAACAACAAGCTGCTCATGACGCGCCTGGGCAAGACGCCGCGCATCATCGTGTGGCCGTACGGTCGGTACAACATCGAGACCCGCCACATCGCGGCCGATCTGTGCATGCCGGTCGGGCTGACCCTCGACGACGGCCCCAATACCGCCGATACCCCTCTGTACGGGCTGCGGCGTTCGCTGCTCGACCACACCCTGACGCTGCCGCTGCTCGCCCAGGAAATCGAACTTCGCAACAGCGCTGACGAAGACTACCTGCGTCCGCTGAAGGTGATGCACGTGGACCTCGACTACATCTACGATGCAGACGAAAAGCAGCAGGAGGAAAACCTCGGCCGCCTGCTCGAACGCATCAACGCGATGGGCGTGAACACGGTGTACCTGCAGGCGTTCGCCGACCCCGACGCGAACGGCGCCGCCGACGCGGTGTACTTCCCGAACCGCCACCTGCCGATGCGTGCCGACCTGTTCAACCGCGTCGCCTGGCAGATCCAGTCGCGTACGCAGGCACAGCACGTCTATGCCTGGCTGCCGATGCTGGCCTGGCAGTTGCCGGCCACGAATCCGGCCGCGAAGGACGTGGTGGTGACGATGCCGAACAAGGACACGGGCCACGTCGCGATGGGCTATCCGCGGCTGTCGCCGTTCTCGCCTCGCGTGCGCGCGCTGGTCCGCGACCTGTACCTCGACCTGGCGCGCTCGACGCCGGTCGACGGCGTCCTGTTCCACGACGACGTCACCCTGTCGGACTACGAGGACGGCAGCCCGGAGGCGCTGAAGGCCTACAAGGCCTGGGGCCTGCCGGCGTCGATACAGGACATCCGCGCCAGCGACGACCTGCTCGGCCGCTGGACGATCCTCAAGATCAACGAGCTCGACAACTTCGCCAAGGAACTTGCACAGGTCGTGCGCGACGAAGAACCCGGCATGAAGACTGCGCGCAACCTGTACGCGAGCGTCGTGCTCAACCCGCGTGCAGAAGTGTGGTATTCGCAATCGCTCGACAATTCGCTGGCCAACTACGACTACACCGCGATCATGGCCATGCCGTACATGGAGCAGGCGGCCGACCCGGCGGCGTTCTACAAGGATATCGTCGACAAGGTCAACCAGCACCCGGGCGCGATGAGTCGTGTCGTGATGGAGCTGCAATCGGTGAACTGGCGCAAGGACGACGCGCCGCTGCCGGGCACGGAAATGGCGGACACGATCCGCACGCTGTACGGGCTCGGCGTGCAGAACGTCGGCTACTATCCCGACGACGTGTTCCACGACAGCCCCGATACCGAGCAACTGCGGCCGGTCTTCAAGACCAAGCCGAACAACCCGCTGCCGATTCCCGACATCCACTAGGCCCTGACCGTGTCGACGCTCGTCGCGCTGCTCAAATCCCTCTGGCTGGGCTTGCAGGGCTTCGTCTATTACTACCCGCTGTTCATGTCGTACCTGTGGATGATGGGCGCGGCGCTGTTCTACTGGCGCTGGGAAAGGCGCGATCCGCCCTTCGACCAGCCGGCGCCGCTGCCCGACACGCCGTCGGTGAGCATCCTCGTCCCCTGCTACAACGAAGGAGCCCACGCGGAGGAAACGATTTCACACGCGCTGGCGATGGACTACCCGGAGTTCGAGGTGGTCGCCATCAACGACGGCAGCCGCGACAACACCGGCGCCATCCTGGATGCCCTGGCGATGAAGCACCCGCGACTGCGCGTGGTGCACCTGGCGCAGAACCAGGGCAAGGCGATGGGATTGCAGGCTGGCAGCCTGCTGGCGAAGCACGAAATCCTGCTGTGCATCGACGGCGACGCGCTGCTCGACCCGCATTGCGCGCACTGGATGGTGCGGCATTTCGTCACCGATCCCGATGTCGCCGCGGTTACCGGCAATCCGCGCATCCGCAACCGCTCGACCCTGCTCGGGCGCGTGCAGGTCGGGGAGTTTTCCTCGATCGTCGGCATGATCAAGCGCGCCCAGCGCAGCTTCGGCCGCCTGTTCACGGTGTCCGGCGTCATCACCGCCTTCCGCAAGTCGGCCGTGCACAGCGTGGGCTACTGGAGCCCGGACATGTTGACCGAGGACATCGACATCACCTGGAAGCTGCAGCGCGATGGCTGGGACGTCCGCTTCGAGCCGCGCGCACTCGTCTGGATACTGATGCCGGAGACCCTCCGCGGCCTGTGGAAGCAGCGCCTGCGCTGGGCGACGGGCGGCGCGCAGGTGCTGATGAAGAATTTCGGCGTCATCGCGCATCCGTCGCAGAACCACCTGTGGCCCCTGCTGCTCGAGCTATGCCTGAGCCTGCTGTGGTCCTACGCCCTGCTCGCGATGGTCGTACTGTGGCTGGCCGGGCTCGTGTTGCCGCACGGCATGGTCCCGATCGTCGGTTCACCGCTGATCCCGCAACTGGGTGGGATCGTGCTCGGGATCACCTGCCTGCTGCAGTTCGGGCTGGCCAAATGGCTCGACAGCCACTACGACACGGGATTGGGCCGCAACTACTACTGGATGATCTGGTATCCGCTGGTGTTCTGGCTCATCAATATCGCCGCGACGGTGGTCGCCTTCCCCAAGGCGCTCGGCCGCGTCTCCGGCATGCGCGCGCGCTGGGTCAGCCCGGATCGAGGCGCGCACCTGCGCAAGAAGAAGGTTCGCGTCGGCAAGGTCGATAGTCATGCGTGAACGCATGGTCATCAACACCCGAGGCGAGTTCAGCCTGTGGCGCAGGATCCTGTCGAACATCGTGACCCTGATGATATGGGCCGGCTGGTTGCTGCTGTGGCTGCCGGTGCTGCTGAAGCTGCGCCAGGTCATGGCCCTGCACCTGCATTTCGCACCGGCCGCGATCGAGGTGCTCGATGCCATCACGCCTGTTTCGCTGGAATATTCGATCGTCGCCCTGGTCGGCACCAGCGCCTTGCTGCTGCTGTGGTCGCTGCTGCCGTCCCGGCGCGTCACCCACGCACACGCGCTGCAGGCGCTGGAAGATTATTCGGACTACTTCGACCTCGACGAGGGCGAAATCCTCGCCGGGCGCGAAAGCCGTGCCTGTGTCGTGCTCCATGACGAGCACGGCCGCATCATCGGCATCGAGCCGCTCACCGGCTGAGCGGCGCGGCACCCGGCCAGCCTGGGAAGGGGTTCACCCCGCCCTTTCACCTAATTGGACGACTTGGTCTCGCCACGGCGCGCCACCGCTTGCGGTGTCGCGTCGTCCCTCGCGACGCCGAGCAAGGCCATCCCGACCGCTTCAGCCAACTTGATGCCGTCCACGGCCGCCGACAGGATGCCGCCGGCGTAGCCCGCGCCCTCGCCGCCCGGATACAGGCCGCGCGTGTTGACGCTCTGCAAGCTGCCGTCGCGCCGGATGCACACCGGTGAGGACGTGCGCGTCTCGACCGCTGTGAGCACAGCGTCGGGCATCGCGAAGCCCTTGATCTGCCGGTCGAAGGCCGGGATCGCCTCGCGGATCGCCGCGACGGCGAACGGCGGCAGGATCGTGCTCAGGTCGCCGAGGCGCACGCCCGGCTTGTAGGACGGCGTCACGCTGCCCAATGAGGTTGATGCACGCCCGCTCAGGAAATCACCGACCAGCTGCGCGGGCGCTTCATAGTTGCCGCCGCCGTCCGCGAATGCCTGTTGCTCCAGCTGGCGCTGCAAGGCGATCCCGGCCAGCGGGTGCCCGGGGAAGTCGGTGTCCGGATCGATGCCGACCACGATCGCCGCGTTGGCGTTGCGCTCGTTGCGCGAGTACTGGCTCATGCCGTTGGTCACGACGCAGCCGGGCTCAGAAGTCGCCGCCACCACCGTGCCGCCGGGGCACATGCAGAAGCTGTAGACGGTGCGGCCATTCTTGCAGTGGTGGACCAGCTTGTAGTCGGCCGCGCCCAGCAGCGGATGGCCGGCGGATGGGCC
>JANXUD010000025.1 GCA_025352045.1 Gammaproteobacteria bacterium
CATGTCCGCATCGCCAGTGCCGCCGGACAGGTTGAAGGTGACGGTGTGGCCGGCGGTGATCGCCATCGTGTAGTTGGAGGACACGCCACCGGTCGACACCGAGGGCAATGCCACGGCAACACCGCTGCACAGGACCAGGCCACCGCAGGTGCCAGCGGAGACGGTGACCGAACTGGTCTTGGTGTTGCTCAGGCCGCCATTGTCGGTGACCGTCTCGGAGACCGAGTAGGTGCCACCGGTGGCGTAGGTGTGGCTCGGGTTGGTCGCGGTCGAAGTGACGCTGTCGCCGAAGTTCCAGGAATGGCCCGTGATCGTTGCATTGCCCTGCGGGTCGGTCGAGGAATCGGTGAAGGTCGCGGTCAGGCCGCTGGTGACGGAGCTGAAGTTGGCCGTCGGCGCCGTGTTGGTCCCGCCGGCGGTGTAGCTGCCGGTGAGCGACACGCCCGCAAAGGTCGAGTAGGCCTTCAGGTTGACGTAGTACGTGCCCGCCTGCGCCGTGGCGATGGTGCAGGTTTCGGCATTGCCCGAGACATACGGACGGCAGTCATACACCGTATCCGTGGGCTCGGCGCCGAACTTGACGTACATGTCGGCATCGCCGGTACCGCCCGACATCACGAACGACAGGCCGGTCGCGCCCGCCGGAACGGCCAGGGTGAACTTCGCATACGCGCCGGTTGCCGCGCCGACATTGGTCTGCGCCACGCCATTGGTCAGCACCGTCGCGCCGCCTCCCCCGCCGCCACCGCCGCTCACGTCGGCATGGGAGATCGCGCAGGAATTGGTGTCGTTGGACCAGCTGGCCTGCTGCGCGAAGGTGCCCGTGCTGAAGGCGATGTTCGCCGCACCGCCGGTGGCACCTGCCGCGATCCAGGCGCACTCGTCCGAGTTTTCCTGGCCGGCGTAGGTGCCGGTGTCGTGGTTGGTGAAGCCGCCGGCCGGGAACTGGTCGGACATCATCTCGTGCCATTCATGGCCGAGCGTCATGGTGTAGCCATCGAGCGTGCCGGCCGTGCCGCTGTTGACGAAGTTCACGCCGCAGCCCGCGCCCGAATCGATGTTGTAGGGCTGGTTGCTGAAGGCCAGGTCGCCGCCGGGGGCGGTCACGCCGTAGCCGTCGCCCGTATAGTCATGCCAGGCGCAGTACCGGCCCTGGTAGGTGTCCGGGTTGGTGCCCTTCGGCGACATGATCACGTAATACGTGGAGCGATTGGAGCCAGTGGCCGTGTTGCCGAAGTGCGCGGCGGCGCGGATGGCTTCCTGGGCCAGCTGCGTACCGGTGGCGGCGGTCGGCGAGGCGGCCGCGTTGTCGTACCAGATGCCGGCGACAATGTTCGACTGCCGCGGGATCCGCGTGAGGCCGGCGGCGCAAGAGGTCGCGCCCGAGGCCGCGCCGTTGCACCACTGGGTCAGTTCGTTCTGCCAGGTCTCGCCATTGGTGCCGATGCCCTTGAACATCTGCTGGGCGGCACCCGCGGCGCCCGCGGCATCGTTGCTGAATTGCAGGTTGCTGTTGGCATCGGTGCTCGAGGTGCCCCACTGCGTCCCGTAGAACACCAGGTAGACCTTGTTCTGGCCGCTCATCACGCCGACGCCACCGGTGCCACCGCCGTACGACAGCGTCTTCAGGTTGGTGCCTGCGGTGCCCACGGCATGGGCGCGCGCCCACTGCTTCATCGACTCGGCCGTGCCGATCGTCGGAATGGCGCCGTGGCGGTATTCGTGCTGGTACGCGGGCGAATACGGATTGATGGTTTCAACGATCGGCTTGCCGTTGTCGGGGTGGCCGGGCTGGGAGGCGGAGGCGTTGCCGGCAAAGCCGGCACTGCCAAGCGTGAGTGATGCGAGGGCGAGCAGAAGTCGTGATGACTTCGTCTTGAGCAGGGTGGATTGGATCACGGTGATGTATCCCCAGGAGATTAGAAGGTCCGCCAACGGCGGTGCTCGACACTGGGCAATCCGGATGCCGCAGTTCCCCTGGGGCCGGACGGCCCTCTTCTTGTCCAAGCGGGAGACACGGAATGCCCTGCCCAACCAACCTTCGTCCTGTGAAGTCGCGCACACATTCGTGAAGGCCGCCGAACACTAGCTGCTCGGCTGGCCATGTGCACGTTGCTATGCAGCAAATCAGGATCGGCACCGCCGCGTGTTGCTCCCAGCGCGAATCGCGTCAAGAAAAATGCACGGCAGGACGCGTCGGCGTGGCCTGCGCAGTACGTCAGTCCGGGATGTTCGGGGGTCCTGAGGTCGTGCCGGCCGCGGCCTGGATCAGCGAGCGATCACCAGGATCAGGGAGATGACGGACGCGGCCAGCGCCAGCGATGCCAGCATCCGCGCGCGACGCGCGACGGACAGCGCATCCCCGCTGCCCGCCGCGCGGGTCCGGTCGGGACGATCGGCGAGCACGCTGTCGGGCCCGCTCACCAACAGTCCGACCATGTCGGACAACATGGCCGCATCGAAGCGGTAGGGATCGAAGGAGGCCAGGCCGTGGCGATCGAGCAGCTGGCGGACAATGGATGCGTTGGGCACGTACTTCATCGCCCAACCGGAGAACGAAGGCTGCGCAATCGGTTCGCGGCTGAGCACCGCCAGGTCGCGATGGCGCGAGTCGATACCCAGTCGCGCGTAGAGGGCGTCGACTTCCCGGGCCGGTCCTTCCAGGCATTGGAAGAAGCAGCCGTCGGCGAAGTACAGCGCCCCCAGCAGTCCCCTCGGCGGATTGTTCCGACGCGACTGCATGAGGATGCGCGCCATGTCCGCATTGAGGCTGGCCTTGTCGAGGCTTGCCGGAAAGGTCGCCCGGCTGGCGTAGACAAGCCTGACGAGCTCGGTCGTGGGTTCCATGCCGGTCCAGTGCATCGCGGATTTGCCGGCCGGCAGGCTAGGTCAGCGCGCGTGTAGGGCGCGTCATGGCCCGCGTCCGCCGGATCATGGCCACGGCATTTCGCCCTTGGCCACCTTGGCGCTGAGTTCCAGCGCCAGCTGGGCACCCAGGCCGGGGTAACGCTGTTTCATCGCGGCGATCAGCGCGCCCGAGTCCTTGGCAGTTGCGGTCTCCTCGACGAAGGCGCGAATGTAGTCTGCGGTGAAACGCACCGACTCGAGGGTGAGGGGCGCGCCGGGCTTGAAGTGACCCGGAACGACGGTGGCGGGCTGGAGGCTTGCGATGCGGTCGAGCGTGGCAAGCCAGTCGGCCTGCGACTGCGCCGTCTGGGTATCGGCCATCCAGACGTATTCGCCGCCGAACACGGGGATTCCGCCGGCAACGGTACCGGCGTCCGCGATCCACACGAAGCTGCGGTCCGGCGTCGGGCCGTCCAGTCCAACGACCTGGAGCGCCTTGCCCTCGAGGTCGATCTGGCTGCCGGCGAGGGGCTCTGGAATGACGATCCGGCTCGGCGCGCCCGCGCCGAGGATCGGACCCCAGTACTTCAACTTGCCCTCGGCGGATTTGCGGATGTAGGCAATGGTCTGCGGCGTGGCCAGCACGCGCGCTTCGGGGAATGCCGTGACCAGGGTGACCAGGCCGAAATAGAAATCCGGGTCGCCGTGGCTGATGTAGATGGTGGTCAACCGCTTTCCCGAGGCCTGGATCATCTCGACCAGGTGTTGTGCATCCACCGTGGAGAATTGCGCGTTGATCAACACCGCGTCACTGGCGCCGGTAACAAGCGTGGAGGAAACCTCGAAAATTCCCTTGGCGCCGGGGTTGTAAACCTCGGTTTTCAGCGTCGTTGCGGTGGCTGGGGTGCTCATGGTCTTGGTGCTCGCTAGTGGGTGCGGCCAGCATAGACGCATGAAACCGGCCGAAATACCGCGTATAAGTCGAATGACTGTTGCAGGGAACGCCCTAATGGACCGGATCAAGGCCATTTCCGTCTTCGTCGAGGTAGCCGATCGGGGCAGCCTGACGGCCGCGGCGGACGCGGTCGGCATGTCGCGCGCGATGGTGTCGCGCTATCTCGCCGAACTCGAAGATTGGCTTGGGGCGCGCCTGCTTCATCGCACGACGCGCCGGGTCAGCCTGACCGCGGCGGGCGAAGCGGCCCTCGCCCGCTGCCGGACGATGCTGGAACTGGGCGACGACATGCGTGCGGCCCTGGCCAGCGCAGACGCGTTGCCGCACGGACGCATCCGCATCACCTGCAGCACCTCGTTCGCCATCAGCCATCCTCCGATCGAGGATCACTGTTCTCATTCCGCCGGCCCGCCAGACATGCGATCTCGATGCCTTGGTGG
>JANXUD010000003.1 GCA_025352045.1 Gammaproteobacteria bacterium
CGCGTAGGCCACTTCCTCGGCCAGTTCGCAGACCACCGACGCGCGCGCCGCCGCGTGAAAGAACCGACCCCAACCTTCGCAACCTTCGCCGTTTAGGCTTCTTCGCCTCGAAGGGCGCGGACCTTGGCTTCGAGCAAGGCGGCGCTGGCTTCGCCGGCGGCCAGCGGTTCCCCCGCGACCACCTCGACATGCGCGCGCAGGCGCCGCGGCAGGCGCAGGCGCCCGAGCCGGGTATCGCGCCGGCTCCACATGCTCAGCCACATGCCCTTGAGCGCCAGCGGCACTACCGGTACATCGCGCCGCGCCAGGATGCGTTCCACGCCGCCCTTGAAGGGCGCGATTTCGCCGTCCTTCGTCAGCGCGCCCTCGGGGAAGATGCAGACCAGCTCGCCCTCCGCCAAGGCCGCATCCACCGCATCGAAGGCCGCCTGCATCATCGCGGCGTCTTCCTTCGCGCCGGCGATCGGGATTGCCCGCGCGGCCTTGAAGATCCAGCCGGCGCCCGGCGTGCGGAAGATCCTGTAGTACATGACGAAGCGGATCGGCCGCGGGATCGCGCTCGACAGGATCAGCGCGTCCATGTAGCTGACGTGGTTGCAGACCAGCAGCGCCGGCCCCTCGTCGGGCACGAACTCCTCCACGCCAGCGCTGCGCACGTCGTACATGGCCTTGACGTAGACCCAGGCCAGGAAGCGCATCAGGAACTCGGGCACCAGGCTGAAGATGTACACCGCCACCAGGCCGTTCAGCACCGCGATGACCAGGAAGAACTGCGGGATGGTCCAGTGCAGGATCTTCTGCGACACGATCCCGAACACCGCCGCCGAGACGATGAACAGCGCGTTGAGGATGTTGTTGCCGGCGATCACCCGCGACAGCTCGGCCTTGGGCGTGCGGCTCTGCACGAGGGCGAACAGCGGCACCAGGTAGAAGCCGCCGAACACGCCGACCATCGCCAGGTCGAACAGGATGCGGTGCGCGCCCGGCGTGTGCAGGAATTCCATGATCCCGTTGACGCTGCCCGGCGCCAGGCCGTGCCGCGCGAAGTACAGGTCGATGCCAAAGGCAGTCACGCCCAGCGCGCCCAGCGGCACCAGGCCAATTTCAACGGTGCGGTGCGAGAGTTTTTCGCACAGCAGCGAGCCAATGCCGGTTCCAACGGAGAACACGCCCAGGGCCAGCATCAGCAGGGCGCTCTTTGCGTCCTCGGACACGCCGCCCAGGTTCACCTGCGCATACACCGGCAACTGCGCGGTGAGCGCGGTGCCGAAGAACCAGAACCAGCTGATGCCCAGCACCGAGTTCCACACCGCGCGCTGCTTCATGCACAGCCGGATGATCGGCAGGCTGCTGGTGATCGGGTTGAAATCCACCCGGATGCCGGGCGCCGTCGGCGGTGCGGCCGGGATGAAGCGCGAGGCCGTGTAGCCGACCAGGGCGATGCCGATGATCGCCAGCGAAGCCGGTAGCGGATCGCCGGAGATCATCAGCGCGATGCCCAGCATCATGCCGAGCAGGATGGACATGGCCGTGCCCGATTCGACCAGGCCGTTGCCGCCGGTCAATTCCTCGGGGCGCAGGGCCTGCGGCAGGATCGAGTACTTGATCGGCCCGAACACGGTCGAGTGCAGGCCCATCAGGAACAGGACCACCAGCAGGAGCGCGGCGTGGTGCGCGTAGAAGCCCCAGGCCGCGATGCACATCACCACGACCTCGAACACCTTCACCGCGCGGATGATCCGCGTCTTCTCGTATTTTTCCGCCAGCTGGCCGGCGGTGGCGGAAAAGAAGAAGAAGGGCAGGATGAACAGGGCTGGCGCGAGGTTGGTGTAGGTGCCCTGGTCGGCCGGCGACAGGCCCATGTGCACCGTGATCAGCGCAAGCGTGGCATTGCGGAAGACGTTGTCGTTGAAGGCGCCCAGCAACTGCGTCAGGAAGAACGGCGCGAAGCGCCGGCTCCCGAGCAGGGAAAACTGGTTGTGCGCCATGCCTAGTCCCCTTGCTCGCGCGCGATGGCGCGCCAGCCGATGTCATGGCGATGGAACTCGCCGTGCCAATGGATCGCGTCCACCGCGTGGTAGGCCAGGCGTTGCGCGGCCGCCACGCTGCTGCCCAGCGCGGTCGCGCAGAGCACTCGGCCGCCGCTGGTCAGCACGCGGCCGTCATCGAGTGTCGTGCCGGCGTGGAAGACCTTGGCGCCCTCGGGCAACACGGTGTCCAGGCCGTCGACCACGTCGCCTGTGCGGGGCGTGCCCGGGTAGTTCCCGGCCGCCATGACCACGCCGAGCGCGGGCCGTGGATCCCAATCGGCGACCACGCCATCGAGGGTGCCGTCGATCGCGTGGTCGAGCAGTTCCGTGAAATCGGAGCGCAGGCGCAGCATCACCGGCTGCGTCTCCGGATCGCCGAAGCGCACGTTGAACTCGATCACCTTGGGCGCGCCGTCCGCATCGATCATCAGGCCGGCATAGAGGAAGCCGGTGAACGGCATGCCATCTTCGATCATGCCGCGCACGGTCGGCTCCACCACTTCGCGCATCACGCGCGCATGCACCTCGGGCGTGACCACGGGCGCGGGCGAGTAGGCTCCCATGCCGCCGGTGTTGGGCCCGGTGTCGCCATCGCCGACGCGCTTGTGGTCCTGCGAGGTGGCCATTGGCAGGGCGTACCCGCCGTCCACCATCGAGATGAAGCTGGCTTCCTCGCCGTCGAGGAATTCCTCTATGACCACGCGCGAGCCGGCGTCGCCGAAGGCATTGCCGCCGAGCATGTCGCGGATCGCCGCCTCGGCCTCGCCGAGCGTCATCGCCACGATCACGCCCTTGCCGGCGGCCAGGCCGTCGGCCTTGATCACGATCGGTGCGCCGACGTCGCGCACGTGTTCCAGCGCCAGGGCCATGTCGTCGAATACCTGGTAATACGCGGTCGGGATGCGGTGCCGGGCCAGGAAATCCTTGGCGAAGGCCTTGCTTCCCTCGAGCTGGGCGGCGGCGCGGGTGGGGCCGAAGATGCGCTGGCCGGCGGCGCGGAACACGTCCACGACGCCCTTCACCAGCGGGCCTTCGGGGCCGACGACGGTCAGGTCGATGTCTTCGTCCAGCGCGAGCTGCAGCAGTTGCGCGACATTCGTCGCCGGGACCTCGACGTTGCGACACTTGGGCTCGCGCGCCGTGCCGGCATTGCCAGGCGCGACGATGACCTCGTGCACGCGCGGCGACTGCGCCAGCTTCCAGGCCAGTGCGTGTTCGCGCCCGCCGCCGCCGATGACCAGGACTTTCATGGGCGGGGCGGCCTTGGGTCAGTGGCGGAAGTGGCGGCGGCCGGTGAAGACCATGGCCATGCCGTGCTCGTCGGCGGCAGCGATGACTTCAGCATCGCGCATCGAGCCGCCGGGCTGGATCACCGCGGCGATGCCGGCGGCCGCGGCGGCATCGATGCCGTCGCGGAAGGGGAAGAAGGCATCGCTCGCCATCACCGCGCCGGGCACCGGCAAGCCCGCGTCCTCGGCCTTGAGCGAGGCGATCTTGGCCGAGACCACGCGCGACATCTGGCCGGCGCCGATGCCGATGGTCTGCAGGTCGCGCGCATAGACGATGGCGTTGGACTTGACCTGCATCGCCACCTTCCAGGCAAACAGCAGGTCGTCCATCTCGGCCGGGGTCGGCGCGCGCTTGCTGACCACCTTCAGGTCGGCGGCGGTGAGCGCGTCGGTGTCGACATCCTGCACCAGCAGGCCGCCGGCAATGCGCTTGATTTCCAACGTGCCGGCGGGCGCGCTGGCGAGCGGCCCGGTCTCAAGCACGCGCACGTTCGGCTTTTTCGCGAACAACGGCAGCGCTTCGGCAGCGACCGAGGGCGCCAACACCACTTCCACGAACTGGCGCTTGAGGATCTCGGCCGTGGTGGCGGCGTCCAGCGGACGGTTGAAGGCGATGATGCCGCCGAAGGCGGAGGTCGGATCCACCGCATGCGCGCGGTCATACGCGGCGCCGATGTCGGCCGCGACGGCCACGCCGCAGGGATTGGCATGCTTGACGATCACGCAGGCCGGCGCGTCGAAGGCGCGCACGCATTCCAGCGCGGCATCGGCGTCGGCCAGGTTGTTGAAGCTCAATTCCTTGCCCTGCAGGAAGCGCGCGGTGGCGACGATGCCGGTGGCCGACGGATCATCGACGTAGAGCGCGCCGCGCTGGTGCGGGTTCTCGCCGTAGCGCAGCGTCGCGGCCAGCGAGGGCGCGAGCGAGAGCTGCGCAGGCCACGCGGCGGGGGTCGCGGGATCGTCGGCGCGGACCGACAGCCAGCTGCTGACCTGGCCGTCGTAGCGCGCGGTATGCGCGTAGGCGGCGGCGGCGAGGCCGCGGCGCTGGGCCAATGTCGTGCCGCCATCGTGCAGGGACGCGAGCAATGACTCGTACGCCGCGGGATCGACCACGACCGCGACGCGTTCATGATTTTTCGCCGCGGCGCGCAGCATCGCCGGCCCACCGATGTCGATGTTCTCGACGGCGTCATCGTATGAACAGCCGGGTTTCGCGACCGTGGCGGCGAACGGATACAGGTTGACCACGAGCAGGTCGATCGGCGCGATGCCGTGCTCGGCCATCACCGCATCGTCGATGCCGCTGCGGCCCAGCAGGCCGCCATGCACGGCCGGATGCAGGGTCTTGACCCGGCCGTCCATGATTTCCGGGAAGCCGGTGATGTCCGACACGTCGCGCACCGGGATGCCGGCGGCGCGCAGGGCGCGTGCGGTGCCGCCGGTGGACAGCAGCTCGGCGCCGAGCGCATGCAATGCGCGCGCCAGCGGCTCCAGGCCGGTCTTGTCGGAAACGGACAGCAGTGCCCGGCGAACGGGCAGTCGATCTGGCGACATCGGGGGCACCGGCGGAATTCCCGGTGCGATTATACGGGTAGCGGCGGCGGCAGGGCCCGGCGTCCAGCGGATGCCAGCCCTCACCTGGTGCGGCCGTCAGCTGATGCCGTATTCCTTGAGCTTCTTGCGCAGCGTGGCGCGATTGAGCCCCAGCGTGGCCGCGGCACGGCTCTGGTTGCCCTGGCAGTGGCGCATCACCTCGACCAGCATCGGCACCTCGATCTCGCGCAGCACGATGTCGTAGAGCTCGTGCGAATCGCAGTCGCCAAGGTCCAGCAGGTAGCGCCGCACGGCCTTGGCGACGTAGTCGCGCAGGGCGGGCTGCGGATGGGTGACGGGCGCGGGTTCCGCGCGTAGGGCAAGCGATGCGTTCAAGAAAGGGGCTCCGGGATTCTTCTTCCCCGGTCGGCGTATTGCGTCGGCTCCCTGCCGTCGCTCCCCGGGCCCGCCTGTTTCGGCGGACGGCCAGTCTACCGGCGCGCCTTCGCATCCGCCACCGAGAATCGACCGATCGCGGGGCAGATTGCGTCACGCGATCGACAAGCTTGTGACAGGTTCGACGGTCCGCTCGCCAGCGACGGTGCGCCCACCGCCGGTGCCGCGGCGCGTCGCTGCTCAGGGAAAGGCGAGGTCGAAGCTCACCGCGCGCTTGCCCGGGTCCATGATCGCCAGGTTGATCGACGCGGACTGCCCGGGCGCGATCTGTCCGCTCGCCGGATCCCCGCCGAGGTAGTCGCGCGGCGCGAATCGCCGCAGGCCCAGCGGTTCCCCTTCAGGATTGGCCAGTTGCACTTGCAGCAGCGGCCAGGGCTGGGCGAACGCGGCGTCGTTGCGGAAGGTGGCGCTGAGCAGCAGTGCGCCGGCTGCGCCGGGATGCGGGCGCATCTCGCGCGCGGTGACGTGGAAGGCCGCCGGTTCGCGCCAGTCGGGCACGCTGCAGTGAAGCAGCGCACACAGGGTGACGATCCGCGGCCGCCACGTGGCGTCGGCGGCCAGGCGCACCCGGTCCGCGACCAGCACTTGCAGCACCAGCAATGCGAGCAACAGCGGCACCAGGACCCAGGCGCGATGCCGGCGCCAGGCAGGTTCGTCCGGCGGCGGCCTGGGCGCGGCGAAGTCGGGCGCGGCGTTCATGTCCGATCCCCGTGCGCGGCATCGGTATTGGCGGTGGCATCGGGCCGGCGCCGGCCGGTGATGCGGATCCAGTCGTCCTGGCGCGCGACGTGCAGCTCGTCGAACCAGGCCGCGTAGCGCCCCAGCAGCGCTTCCTCCTGGCCGGCAAGGATGCCGGACAGGGCGATCCGGCCACCGGGCTCGACGCGCGCAGCGAGCGTGTCCGCCAGCGCATCGAGCGCCACGGCCAGGATGTTGGCGACGACGACGGGATAGCGCGCGATCGGCGCATCGTCGGGCGCGAACACCTCCAGTTGGGCGGCCAGGCCATTGCGTCCGGCGTTGTCGTGCGTGGCCGCCAGCGCCTGCGGGTCGTTGTCCACGCCGACTGCGCGCGCGGCGCCGAGCTTCAGGGCGGCCAGTGCAAGTATCCCGGAGCCGCAGCCGACATCCAGGACATTCCGACCAGCCAGCGCACCCTCGGCCGCGAGTGCATCCAGCCATTGCAGGCACAGGGCGGTGGTCGGATGCGTTCCCGAGCCAAAGGCCAGCCCCGGATCCAGGCGCAGGATCGCGCCGCCTTCGGCCTCCGGCGGTGCCTCCATGTTCCAGGGCACGATCCAGGTGCGCGCGCCGAAGCGCATCGGCGCGTACTGGTCCATCCAGGCGCGCTCCCAGTCCTGGTCTTCGACGACGCGGAATTCAGCGGTGCTCAGGTCCAGGCGCGGGTCCCAGGCTTCCAGCGCGTGCAACAGCAATTCGCCGGGCGTGCCGTCCTCGAACAGCGCCAGCATCGTGAGCTCCGGCCACAGCGGCAGCTCGCCGACGCCGGGTTCGAGGATCGCGCGCTCGTTGTCGGCGTCGGCAGCGTCGAGCAGGGACACGGACAGCGCGCCGAGATCCTCGAGCGCAGCCTCCAGCCGCGCCTCGTCGGACGCGCGGCAGCGCAATGACAGTTCCAGCCAGGGCATGTCCAAACCTGTAGGAGCGGGTTCAGCCGCGAAAGAATAACCGCGAATTGCAGTCGCGGCTCGAGCCGCTCCCACGGGCTACAGCTTGGGGATGCGGATGGTCTTGCTGATCATCAGCGAGCCGGACAGCAGGTACACCAGCACCAGCGGATGGAATTCCCAGGCAGCGAGCTTGTGCACGCCGAACCAGACCGCATCGCCGACGTGGCCCTGCCAAGCCGCCAGCGCCAGCATGCCGACGATCAGCACGCTGGACGGGATCGGCGTGCCCTCGAAGTACTTCACCTTGCCCGAAGCATCGGCCGCCAGCGCCTCGGCGGTGATGTTGTAGCGCGCCAGGCGGCTGACGCCGCAGGACACGAAGTAGGCCAGCACCAGGCAGTCCCAGAAGCCGTCGAGGCCGGCGCCGAAGCCCAGCGCCGCCGGCGCGACGCCGAAGCTGATCACGTCGGCCAGCGAGTCAAGCTCGCGGCCCAGCGCCGATTGCGTCTGCCGCCAGCGCGCGATGCGCCCGTCGAACACGTCGAAGATGAAGGCGGCCGGTACCAGGCCCGCGGCCCAGAACAGGCCCTGCGGATGCGCTCCGGTGAGGTAGGCCATCACCGACAGCACCGCGCCCATGCCGCAGAAGGCGTTGGCGATGGTGAACCAGTCCGCCAGGTGGAAGCCGCGGATCATGGTGAAATGGGGTGGTTTTGCAGCGTCCATGCGGTGCTCCGGTGATTCGGTCGAGACTGCGGCTGGTCGAATGAGTCGCGGCTGAAGCCGCTGCCACGATCAGCCGAGGCCGATGACTTTCTCCTTGCGTTCGGCAAGGCGCTTTTCCAGGTAATGGATGTTGGCGCCGCCCTGCTGGAAGCCGATGTCGGCCATGATCCGCTGCTGCAGCGGCACGTTGGTCTTGATGCCGTCCACGATCATCTCCGACAGCGCCACCTTCATCCGCGAAATCGCCTGCGCGCGGGTGTTGCCATGCACGATCAGCTTGCCGATCATCGAGTCGTAGTTCGGCGGCACCTTGTAGCCCTCGTACACATGCGAGTCCACCCGCACGCCGGGGCCGCCGGGCGCATGGAAGTGCTTGATCAGGCCTGGGCTGGGCAGGAAGCTCTCCGGATCCTCGGCATTGATGCGGCATTCGATGGCGTGGCCGCGGATGACGATGTCCTCCTGGCGCAGCTTGAGCTTCTCGCCGCCGGCGATCATCAACTGCTCGCGCACGAGGTCCACGCCCGTCACCATCTCGGTGACCGGATGCTCGACCTGGATGCGGGTATTCATCTCGATGAAGTAGAACTCGCCGTCCTGGTACAGGAACTCGAACGTCCCCGCGCCGCGGTAGCCGATGCGCACGCAGGCGTCGGTGCAGATCTTGCCGATGCGCGCGCGCTGCTCCTCGGTGATGCCGGGCGCGGGCGCTTCCTCGACCACCTTCTGGTGGCGGCGCTGCATGGAGCAGTCGCGCTCGCCCAGGTGGATGGCATTGCCCTGGCCGTCCGACAGCACCTGGATCTCGACATGGCGCGGGTTCTCGAGGAATTTCTCCATGTACACCATGTCGTTGCCGAACGCGGCCTTGGCTTCGGCCTGGGTCGTGGCGATGGACGACATCAGCGCCGATTCCTCGCGCACCACGCGCATGCCGCGGCCGCCGCCGCCGCCGGCGGCCTTGATGATCACCGGGTAGCCGATCTGCTTGCCCAGGCGGATGCACTCGTCGACATCGTCGCCGACCGGTCCGCCGGAGCCCGGCACGCAGGGCACGCCAGCCTCCTTCATGGCCCGGATCGCCTCGACCTTGTCGCCCATCATGCGGATCACGCCTGCGGTCGGGCCGATGAACTTGAATCCGGAGGACTCGACGCGCTCTGCAAAGTCGGCGTTTTCCGACAGGAAGCCGTAGCCCGGATGGATCGCGTCCGCGTCCGTCACCTCGGCCGCGGCGATGATCGCCGGGATATTGAGGTAGCTTTCGCTCGACGGCGCTGGCCCGATGCACACCGACTCGTCCGCCATCGCCACGTGCTTCAGGTTGCGGTCGACCGTGGAGTGCACCGCCACCGTCTTGATTCCCAGCGTGTGGCAGGCCCGCAGGATCCGGAGCGCAATCTCGCCGCGGTTGGCAATCACTACTTTCTTGAGCATGGCAGGGCCTTCAGCCGATCACGAACATTGGCTCGTCGAACTCGATCGCGTGGCCGGTGCTGACCAGGATCGCGCGCACCGTGCCCGAGACGTCGGCCTCGATCGGATTGAACATCTTCATCGCTTCAATGATCCCCAGCGTCTCGCCGGCCTTGACCGTCTGGCCGATCTTCACGAATGGCGGCGAATCGGGATTGGGCGAGGCGTAATAGGTGCCTACCATCGGCGAGCGGACCATGTGCCCGTCGGGCACGTCCTTGCCGTTCTTGCCGACCTGCGCTTCGGCGGCGGTCGCCGACACCGCGGGCATCGCCTGCGCCGCAGGACGCGGCGCGTGCTCGGACGGCGCGGGCTGGGCATAGGACGGCGCCATCATCATCTGCGGGGCATGCGCGGAATGGCGCGCCAGGCGCACTGACTCCTCGCCTTCCTTGATTTCCAGCTCGGCCAGGTTCGACTTGTCGAGCAGGTCGATCAGCGCCTTGATCTTGCGAAGGTCCATGGAGGCCTCGTTCTAGTTCGTGGTGGAAAGGGGGACGCGCGAGCGCGAAGTCTTGCCGCTGTCGGCAAGGAAGCGGATCGCCTGCTCCAGGCCAAAGGAATACGAATCGGCGCCGCAACCGCAGATCACCGCGCGGGCCAGGTCGCTGAAGTAGGACTTGTGCCGGAACGGCTCGCGCGCATGCGGGTTGGACAGGTGGATCTCGGTGAAGGGCAGCCCGCTGGCCGCGATCGCGTCGCGCAGGGCCACGGAGGTGTGGGTGAAGGCGGCCGGGTTCAGCAGGAGGTAGTCGGTGCCGTCGCCCATCGTCGCCTGGACCCGTTCGACCAGGGCATGTTCGGCATTGGACTGGAAGCTCTCCAGCACGTGGCCGCAGTCATGGGCGCGGGCCAGCAGGCGGGCGTCGATCTCGGCCAACGTGGTGCGGCCATAGATGTCGGGCTCGCGGGCGCCGAGCAGGTTGAGGTTTGGTCCATGCAGGACAAGGATCTTGGCCACGTTGCCTCCCTCCGGCGGACGGGCAGTGTCGCCCAGCGGATTCCGGCTTGTCCAGAGGATATGCACACGATCGGCGCAGATGGCCGCTGTTTGATTGCTAATTACTCGTTATTTCGCTCGCTGGCGCCAGTCGCCGCGACCCAGCGTTGCAGGGCGCTGGCGTCGGCAAAGGGGCCGTAGTGCCGTGCCACGACCCGGCCATCGGCGCCGACCAGCACGCTGAACGGCAGCACCTGGCGGTGGTTGCCCATCCGGATCGAGCTGTCGTTCGCGCCTGGTGTCTCCACCAGGACCTGGAACCGGACCGGCTGCCGGGCCAGGAAGTCGCGGACCGGCTGGGGATCGTCCAGGGCAATGCCGACCACGTCGACCACCGGCGCCCCTGTGCGGCTGGCGGCGAGCGCATCGAGCAAGGGCATCTCGCCGATGCAGGGGCCGCACCAGCTGGCCCAGTAGTTCACCAGGGTGGCGTGGCCTGCCCGTGGCACCGTGCGGGTCGTCCCGTCCAGGTCGGCCAGCTGGAGCGGCGGCATCGGCGCGCCGATCGCCACCGTGCCTTCGTGGCGATCCAGCCAGTATTCGGCGATGGGGCCCAGCAAGGGGGAGCGCAGCAGATCACGCGGACCGAACAGCGCGACGTTGGCGACGATGCCAAGCGCCAGCGTGGCCAGCACCGTGCCGGCATACAGCAGCAGGCGGCGCGGCCGCATCAGGGCGCCTTGGCCGCCGCCGTTTCCAGCGCCTCGCGCATGGTCGCCTGGCTCAGCACCTGGGGCAGCCGACGGCCCGGGCCGCCGTCGGCGGGATACACGACATACAGCGGCACGCCGGGCGAATGGTATTGGTCGAGGAAGGCGCTGATCGCCGGGTCCTCGTTGGTCCAGTCGCCGACCATGTAAGTGGTGTGGGTGAGGGTCAGCAGGGCGCGGAAGGCGTCGGTGTCGAGCACGGCCTTCTCGTTGACCTTGCAGGTGATGCACCAGTCCGCGGTCATGTCGATGAACACCGGCACGTGCGCCGCGCGCAGTTGCTCGAGCCTGGCGCGCGAGAACGCGACGCGGCCCTCCGCGATGGCGATGCCCGGCGCCTTCGACGGCGCGCGCACGGCGACCACGCCGACGCCCAGCGCAAGGGCAATCAGGAGCCAGGCCAGCGCCTTGCGTGCGATGCCTTGCACGAAGCGCTGCCGCTCGAACCACCACAGCCCCAATGCCAGCAGCACGGCGGCGATCAGCAGCAAGGCCACCGCATCCATGCCGCGCTGCTTGCCGAACACCCACAGCAGCCAGACCGCGGTGAGATACATCGGGTACGCGAGCCACAACTTCAGCGTGTCCATCCAGGCGCCGGGCCGCGGCAGGCGCGCCGCGAGCGCGGGCACGAAGCCGATCAGCAGGAACGGCAGGGCCAAGCCGAGGCCGAGCATCAGGAACACGCCCATCGCCGCGACCGTCGGCGCGGTGAACGCGTAGCCCAGCGCTCCGGCCATGAACGGCGCGGTGCAGGGGCTGGCCACGACGACGGCGAGCACGCCGGTAAAGAAGTCGCCAGCGGCGCCGGATTTCTCCGCCAGCGACTGGCCGACCCCAGCCCAGCTCGCGCCGACCTGGAACAGGCCGCTCAAGCTCAGCCCGATCGCGAACATCAGCAGGGCCAGCGTCGCCACCAGCCAGGGCTGCTGCAACTGGAAGCCCCAGCCCAGCGCCTGGCCGGCGCCGCGCAGGCCCAGCACGGCGCCGCCGATCAGCGCAAACGTGGCGAGCACGCCGGCGGTGTACCAGAGCGCATGCGCGCGGGCATGCGCATGGCTGCGACTGGCCTGGGCCAGGCCCAGTGCCTTGAAGCTCAGCACGGGCAACACGCAGGGCATCAGGTTGAGGATCAGGCCGCCGAGCAGCGCAAGCAGCAGCGCCGGCAGCAGGCCGGCGAAACCGGTGCTGGTTCCCAGCGCATCCGCGGCCGCGCCAGATGCCGCGGCCGTCGTCGCTGCGGCACCGGCGCCGGCGGGCAGTTCGACAGTGACCACGCGCGTCATCGGCGGATAGCAGAGGCCATCCGTCAAGCAGCCTTGGAAGCTCGCCTCGACCCTGAGGCTGCGCGCGCTCGCGTCCTGGCGGATCACCGGCACCGGGATTTCGACCTGGTTGAACCACACCGCCACATCGCCGAAATGCTCGTCGTGGAAGGACTTGCCCGGCGGCAGCGCGGGCGCGTCCAGCGACAGGCCTTGCGCGTCGAGCAGGCGGAATCTTGTCTTGTCGCGGTAAAGGTAGTAATTGGGCGCCGGCGTCAGCCGAACCAGGAGTTGGGACGGGGAGTTGGCGATCACCTCGTACTTGAAGGCCTGGTCTTCGGGCAACGCTTCACCCGCGGCCAGGACATTGCCGGTCTTGCCGGCAAGCGCGGAAAGCGCATCGCCGCCGGACGGGGCCGGTGCAGCGTCGGTCGCGGCTGAAGCCGCTCCCACAGGGCCGAAGCCGGCCGGCAATGCGATGGTGAGCACGCGCGTCTGCGGCGGATAGCAGACGCCGATGTCGGCGCAGCCCTGGTACTTGACCTTGACCTTGACCGACGCCAGGCCGGGCGCGATGACGGCGGGCAGGGTGGCGGTCACCATCCCGCGGTAGGTTTCGACATCACCGAAGAACTGATCGTGGTGCTTGTCTCCGGCCGGGATCTGCAGCGCGCCCGCGCTCGCGCCGGCATCCAGCACTTCGGCCGAGAACCGGTGCCGATACAGGTAATAGCCCTTGGCGATCGTCCAGGTGAAGGCCAGCCCGTCGGGCGCCTGGGCGGTGGCCTTCAGGACGTAGGCCTCGTCCACCGGCAGCAGGTCGTTCGGATCGACCGCCCGCACGGGCCCGGCGAACAGGCCGAGTGCGGCCAACATCGCGACCGAGGCCGCCCTGATCCGTGCGTTCATCCGACTCCCGCCTGCGTGTTGATGCGAAGCCTCCGCGCTCGACCGAGCCGGACCGCTTCGGGTTGGAGGGGCATTATCCCGGGAAGTTCTGGCAGGGATACAGGATCGGGCCAGATTGCCGCCCCGAGGCGGGGTCTGGCCGGTCGCGCGGACGGTTCCCGTTGGCCCACACCATACCGTCGCTGCGGATCCAATGACTCGTGTGGTTGCGATCCCTGCGTGCGGCCTTGCTGGCAGCGATTGCTGCCGGCCTGCTGGCGGCAAGTTTCCAGCCGCTCAACCTGGGGCCGGTGCTCGCCTGGGTCGCCCTGCTGCCCTTGCTCGGCGCGCTGCAGGGGCAACGGCCACCGATGGCTTTCGCGCTTGGCTGGATGGTCGGCTTGTTGCTGAACCTGTCGCTGTTCGCGGCACTGTTGCCGATTCCGCACCTGCACCTTTACCAGTTGCTGCTGCCGTGCGCCTGCTTCGCCTGCTACCCGGCGACCTGGTGCGCGCTGATGGCCCGCCGCGATGCCAGCGCGGCCTGGTGGCCGTGGCTGGGCGCGGCGCTGTGGGTCGTGCTCGACTACGCGAAGGCGCATGCGGGTTTCCTGGCCTTCCCCGTAGGCAGCCTGGCGCAAACGCAGGTTGACGATCCCTGGCTGCTGCAGTCGGCCGGTGTGTTCGGCGAGGCGGCGCTCAGCTTCCTGGTCGTGCTCGGCAACCTGGTGGCCTGGCAAGCGCTGCGACGCGCCCCCGCACGGCAGATCGCGCTTGGGCTGCTGCCCATCGCCGTGGCATTCGCGTTCGGCGCAAACTCACTGCATGGCGCGCCTTCGGCCTCGGCGGGCGGCCTGCGCGTCGCGGTCCTGCAATCGAATTTCAGCGCTTTCGGTCCGGACCACGTGCCCACGGCCGAACGCATGGCCCGGACGCTTGCCTTCCTCCGGCGCGGCACGCCGGCCGGCGCTCGCCTGGTGTTGCTGCCCGAGTCGAGTTTCATCAACCCATCGGCGGACCCGGGCCTGCTCGTGTCCTTGCAGGCGCAGGCCGACGAGGGAAACCTCACCCTGGTGGCCGGCGTGGCGCAGGCCTTGAAGTTCGACCGGGCGTCCGTCGTCGTGGCACGCGCCGAACGAAGCGTGCGGGCCGGCGCCTGGATCTTCGACCCCGGACAGCCGCAACCCCGGCGCTACGACAAGGTGCATCGGCTCCCGTTCGCCGAATACCTGCCGATGGCTGGCTGGGTTGCCTGGCCGGCCTGGCTGGTCTCTCCGCCGCTGGAAGTCGTGGAGACACGGCAGGCCCGCGTCTACCCAAGTTCGCTCGGAACGCCCCTGGGCATCATGGTGTGCTGGGAATCGGTGTTCGCCGGGCACGCGCGCCAGCTTGCCCGCGACGGCGCGGGGATGCTGCTGCAACTGTCCAACGAGGGCTGGTTCAGCGGCACGGCGGCCGGTCGCAAGCACAACGCCACGGTGCGCCTGCGCGCGGTGGAAACCGGGCGGCCGGTGCTGGCGTCGGTCAATGCCGGGCCGGCCATCATCGTCGACCGGTTCGGGCGCGTCGTGGCGCAGGCAACCTCACCCGGGGCGCTGGAATGGGTGACCGCCGTGGTGGCGCCGGCCACCGGGATGACCATTTACATGCAAATCGGCGACCTGTTCGTGGCGGTCTGCGCGTTGCTCTCGCTGATTGCCTTCGCGCTCGAATTGCGCCGCGCCTCCTGATGCCTGCCTCCCACCAAAGGGAACTGCCATGAAAGCCACAGCCGTGCTTGCCGCCGCCATCGCCCTGGCGGGGACTGCGTTTTCACCGCCGTCCCGGGCCTACACGGGCGATGACCCGGTGCTCGCCACCGGCATCGCCTCCTGCTATTACAAGGACATCC
The DNA here is from genome assembly GCA_025352045.1 of Gammaproteobacteria bacterium. Classification (GTDB taxonomy): domain Bacteria; phylum Pseudomonadota; class Gammaproteobacteria; order Xanthomonadales; family Xanthomonadaceae; genus Arenimonas. The sequence continues at coordinate 14,896 of JANXUD010000003.1, forward strand.
AGGCGCACATCGGCCCCAGCGGCGCGATCACCTACAAGGTCTACGGTTCGTGTTCCGGCGCCGACGTCAGCGGCCAGGTGGCCTACAGCAACGGCAAGTTCCAGGAAAGCTTCATCATTTCCAACCACGGGAAGATCAGCACGCTGGGGTACTGCGATACCGATCCCTGGGCGACGGCGGCCAATTGCCACGACCAGCTGGTGCAGTCGACCGGCGCATACGATCCGGCCCTGAGCAGCAGCGCCCCGCTGACCTTGATCGGCGGCGGGGAGGGGTTCCACCAGGCCTTCCTGCACGCCACGCGGCCCAATCCGCCGGGCATTCCGGTGAACCTCGCCTCCACCTACGCGCCCGGCCGGGTCACGGCGACGTGGCTGGCGCCCGATGCCAGCGGTGACCGGCCCTTCCTCGGGTTCCTGATGCAGGTGCGTCCGCAGAACGCCGAGGGCGCCGCCTGGACGGACATCGGGACGATCCCGTGGCATGCCGCCCTGGACTACCGGCTTGCAGGCAAGGTGCCGCCGAATCCCGCCGTTCCCGCCTGGGAGGTGCGCGTCTGCTCGACCACCGCGTTGGCCGCGAGCTGTGCTCCGCCGCAGACGCCCGCGGGCGCGGAACTGGCGACGAAAGTCGATTCCAGCAGCAGTGCCACGGCGGCGATCTTTGCTGGCCGGCCCGCGCCAACGGTCGCGTTCGCCCGCGTCAAGACCGACACGGCGAGTCCCATGACGATCTGCGAGGCCGCCAAATCGGCCCGCGCGCGCAATTCGCCGGCCGCTCCCGGCCTGGAACGGCAATGCGCGGCCCTGCAGGCAAATGCCGCGTCGGCTGTGTCGGCAGCGACCGAAGCGGTCAGCGACCGTGGCGCCGAAGCGGCGTTGCTGCGGTCTCCTGCTCCGAAGGCGCTGGGGCGGGTGAAGGCGCCCGCGGGGACGCCCGCGCAACCAGCAGGTACGATTTGCGATATGGCCGCGTCGGCGCGCGCCGCCAACCGGCCTACGGCCGCTGCCTTGCAACAGCGATGCGATGCCGAGCGTGCCGCGAGTGCCGCGGCTGCGCCGCCCGCTCCCGCCGGCGCACCCTCGGCGCCTGTGCGCGCCCCGCAGGATTTGCTGATCGGCCGCATCACCTACACCCAGGACGGGCAGCGGGTCACCCAGGCAACGGTTGGCAGGCCCATCGCGATTGCCTGCAACTACGTCGTCAACGCGGTGACCGGGCCGTTCGTCTTCCCGATCCAGCCCTGGCAGGGCCTGATCCTGATCGGCGGATCGGACCCGCGGACCCTCTGGTTCCAAGGCGACCCCCGGGGCGGCCAGCACGAGGCCAGCCAGCTCTGGACGCCGGCCGTCGCGGGCAATGCGCCCATCACCTGCCTGCTCAATCCGAACTTCGATACCGCCGAGGCGACGGCCGGTAACAATCGCTGGACCGACACCCTCGTGGTCGTGCCCGGGGAGGAGGCCGCCCCGGCGGCGGCCGAGATGCCTGCGCCTGCACCGCCAGCCGAAGCAGCTGCACCTGCACCGCCGGCTGACGTCGATCCGCCGGCGCCCCCCGCCCAGGGTGACCCTCCGCAGCCTTAGCAGACCGCAAGGCAGGACCCTGGGCCTACACACAGGAACGCAATCCATGCTCGGAGTTCGCAAACATGCCCTGTGCTTCAGTCGCTTGCTCGCGCTGGCCGGCGGCCTCGTCGCCGCGCCAGGTTTCGCCGACGAAGGCGGATGCGCGCAGTGGGACGTGGGCGGCAGCTGGGGCTTCGTCCAGAGCAACAGCACCGGCCCCTCCATGGGGCCGGGAGCGAAGAAGATTCGGGATGCGCTTGCGCCGGGCTTCGAGCAATCCGGCTTCGACGATGCGGTGGCCAATCACCAGACGCGCATCTACCACCACTGAAAGCACAACCGGAGTAGATGATGAAACTTGAACACCTGGCGTTGGCCTTGGCCTTGTTGCTGCTGCAGGCCTGTTCGGGGCCGGCCCCTACCGCTCCGGCGAAGTCCGATTCGAATGCTGCGGCCAGTCCGCCTGCGGCCGCGGCCGCCGCCGCCGCCGCCGCGCCGGCTCCCGTGGCGCCCGCAGCCCCGGTCTCGACCAATCCGCACGAGGCCTGCAACCTGGTGACCGCGGCGGAGATGTCGGCCATCGTCGGCAGCCCGATGACCGCGACGCCGCATGACGATCCCAGCTTGGACACCGTGAGCAATTGCGCCTACGCCCCCGCCAGCGGCCGCGGCTCGAGCGTGGATTTCACCGTGATGTGGGGCGATGGCGAGTCGACACTGCGGATGGCCCGGGAAATGAAGCATCATGACGCCGAGGCCGACAAGCGTTTCGCAGGTGTCGGCGACGATGCCGTGGTGGTTCCGCCGGCCGTGCAGGTCCGGCAAGGCAAGGACGCCCTGGTGTTCACGCTGTTCGGTTTCGACGATGAACCGGCCACCCTGAAGAAGATACTCAAAGTCGCCAAGCCGCGGATGTAAGGCGGGGGCCGCCCCAGCCCGGGGCGGCCGGCCTGGCCCGGGCCGGGAACTGCCCGGGCGGCAGGGCCCAAAGGCCTAGTTCGGGGCCTCCGGCCTCCGGGCTCTTGAAATCCCATCGCCGGCACCAATTGAAAGGGGGTCGCACCCCTACCCCTGCAGCCAGATGCGCGCTAAAATCTGGCACTCAATGGGGTCGAGTGCTAACAGCTCCCCCTGAAGCTCGCAAAGTTCAGTGCAACTCATTGATTCGAAACACAAACCAAGAAGAGGCCAAACATGAACATCAAGCCGCTGCATGACCGCGTGGTTCTCAAGCGCATGGAAGAAGAGAAGATTTCCGCCGGCGGCATCGTCATCCCTGACTCCGCCACCGAGAAGCCCATCAAGGGCGAAGTGATCGCCGTGGGCGAGGGCAAGCCGCTCGACAACGGTTCGACCCGCGCGCCCAAGGTGAAGCCGGGCGACAAGGTGCTGTTCGGCAAGTACGCCGGCACCGAAGTGAAGCTCGACGGCACCGAGTACCTGGTGGTCAAGGAAGACGACATCTTCGCCATCCTTGACTGACCCGCCGCCGTCCGCGCCCTGCGCGACGGCGACCCCGCACTCCCATCCAGATAATCATTCGAGGTAATTGAAATGGCTGCCAAGGAAATCCGCTTCGGCGAAGATGCGCGCGCGCGCATGGTCAAGGGCGTGAACATTCTCGCCAATGCCGTCAAGGCCACGCTCGGCCCGAAGGGCCGCAACGTCGTGCTCGACAAGAGCTACGGCGCCCCCACGATCACCAAGGACGGCGTCAGCGTCGCCAAGGAGATCGAGCTGGCCGACAAGTTCGAGAACATGGGCGCCCAGATGGTGAAGGAAGTCGCTTCCAAGACCTCCGACATCGCCGGCGACGGCACCACCACCGCGACCGTGCTGGCCCAGGCCATCATCCGCGAGGGCATGAAGGCGGTTGCCGCCGGCATGAACCCGATGGACCTCAAGCGCGGCATGGACAAGGCGGTCGTCGCCGCCGTCGCCGAGCTCAAGAACATCTCCAAGCCCTGCTCGACCTCCAAGGAAATCGCCCAGGTCGGTTCGATCTCGGCCAACTCCGACGAGAACATCGGCGAGCTGATCGCCAAGGCCATGGACAAGGTCGGCAAGGAAGGCGTCATCACCGTTGAAGAAGGCTCGGGCCTGGACAACGAGCTCGACGTCGTCGAGGGCATGCAGTTCGACCGCGGCTACCTGTCGCCGTACTTCATCAACAACCAGCAGTCGATGTCGGCCGAGCTGGAAGACCCGTTCATCCTGCTGCACGACAAGAAGATCTCCAACGTGCGCGAGCTGCTGCCGGTGCTGGAAGCCGTCGCCAAGGCCGGCAAGCCGCTGCTGATCGTCGCCGAGGAAGTCGAGGGCGAGGCCCTGGCCACGCTGGTCGTCAACACCATCCGCGGCATCGTCAAGGTCTGCGCCGTCAAGGCGCCGGGCTTCGGCGACCGTCGCAAGGCGATGCTCGAGGACATGGCGATCCTGACCGGCGGCACGGTGATTTCGGAAGAAGTCGGCCTGGCCCTGGACAAGGCGACCATCAAGGACCTCGGTCGCGCCCGCAAGGTGCAGGTGTCCAAGGAAAACACCACGATCATCGATGGCGCCGGCATTGCCGACGGCATCCAGGCCCGGATCAAGCAGATCAAGGCGCAGATCGAGGAGACCTCGTCGGACTACGACAAGGAGAAGCTGCAGGAGCGCGTGGCCAAGCTGGCCGGCGGCGTTGCGGTGATCAAGGTCGGCGCGTCCACCGAGATCGAGATGAAGGAAAAGAAGGCCCGCGTCGAAGACGCCCTGCACGCCACGCGCGCAGCGGTCGAGGAAGGCGTGGTCCCGGGCGGCGGCGTGGCCCTGGTGCGCGCACTGGCCACGATCAGCGGCCTGAAGGGCGCCAACGAAGACCAGAACCACGGCATCACCATCGCCCTGCGTGCAATGGAGTCCCCGCTGCGCGAGATCGTCACCAACTGCGGCGAAGAGCCCTCGGTGGTGTTGAACAACGTCAAGCAGGGCACCGGCAGCTACGGCTACAACGCCGCGACTGGCGAGTACGGCGACATGATCGCCATGGGCATCCTGGACCCGACCAAGGTGACGCGCACCGCGTTGCAGAACGCGGCGTCCATCGCCGGCCTGATGATCACCACCGAAGCAATGGTGGCGGAAGCGCCGAAGAAGGATGAGCCGATGGGCGGCGGCCACGGTGGTGGCGGTGGCGGCATGGGCGGCATGGGCGGCATGGATTTCTAAGTGTTCGGTTATCGGCGCGTCCGCCTTGCGGACGCTTGATAACTCGCTGGATTGGAACGGCGCTTGCGCCGTTCAATCCAGCGGAGGTCCAACGCAACACGAAAGGCCCCGCTTCGGCGGGGCCTTTTTTGTGTTGGGCGAGGTCCGTGGGACGGGCTACGGGCCCGCGCGGCGCACCAGCATCGACGAGGCGTCGCCTTCGATGCGACCACGGCCGAGGTTGAGCACGCCGTTGACGCCGTGGCTGATGACATTGTCCTGGACGCGCGCGTTGTCCACGAGCAAGTCGCCGTAATTGAGCACCATCCCGCTGTCGCGCTCGTCGCCGTCCAGCGAATTGAAGGCCACGGTGCTGTCCTCCATCAGCAGCTTGCCGTGGTTGAGGACGATGGACGACGACCGGTTCCCGGTGCTGTCCTGTACCCGCGTCGAAATCAGGTGGAGCACCCCGAAATTCCGGATCGCCCCATCGGTCCCCTCCGCCAGCGCCAGGTCGCGCAGGGTCACGTTGCCCTCGCGCCCAATCTCGAGCAGGGCGATGGCGCCGTCCGCGTAACTGCGGATTTCGGCGCCGTTGCCCTCGATGGTGAGCTCACCGGTGATGCTGGGCAGGAGCAGGCCGGTTTCCGAGGGTGACGTCAACACGTAGGAACCGTGTCGCGCCAGGATGATGCGATGCGGGCCGGTGCCGGACTGCGCGGCCGCCAGCGCGTCCACGAGCGCCTTGCCGTCGTGGTCGGCAATGGTGGTTTCGCGCGTGCAGGCGCATGCAGGCAACGCCAGCGAACAGGCGAGGAGCAATCGGGAAAGGGTCATGTCCGGTGTGCTCCATTGGGCTCGACTCCAAGTTCACACGATGGAGTAGAGCATCCACTCGGGGGCATCGGGAGATAAAAGCGGGCGCGGCTGCCATTCTTCCTGTGCCCACACCCGTTCCGGGATGAATGATTCAAGCTGCATCCGATCTGCCGTCTGTGACCGGCTTCTCGCGCGATCACCGTCCTGCCTGGCTACTCTGGGCGCACGGTGCCGCGGGGTGCCATTGCCTGGACGGCCATGACTTCAGCAGACCCCATTGCACCGACAGGCAGGCGCGCGGGTCGCGCTGCCCATCTGATCGCCGCAGGCGCCTGGCTGCTGGTTGCGCTGCCTTTCGAGGTTGGCGCCAGCGCCGCTGGCGCGCCCACCGCTGGCAGTCCTGGTGAATCGGCGCCGGCCATTGGCGCCGCCGCTGCGGCGCCGGTCCGGCGGAAATGGGCCTCGTCGCTTCCTACCAGTGCCCCGCAACGCCATTCGGTGACCTCGCTGAGCTATGAAGCGCTGAGCCAGCATATCGGCGACCGCGTGCTCATCACCACCATCTATGGCGACCTGCGTGACGTGAAGATCGAGAGCTACTCGATCCAGGAATTGCTGGTTCGCGTCGGCGTCGTTGGCGGATACGCCACCCAGCACATCATGCGCAGCCAGATCCGTTCGATCCGCGACCCGGGCTGAATCGACGCTTCCACGCGCGCCGCTAGACCCCGGGCTTGGCGAACCCGCGCATCCCGGGCCGGGACTGCGCTATCGTCGTGGCATCCTCGCGGGAACTGACATGTCGCCTGACAAACCGGCCATCGACCACGCCAAGCTCGACCGAATCGTCGCCCAGGCCAGGCGGGACGCCGAGCTGCGCGACAAAGGCTACCGGGAGCGCGCCCTGAAGATGTACCCCTGGATCTGCGGACGCTGCGCGCGGGAGTTCAGCCGCGCCAACCTGTCCGAATTGACCGTGCACCATCGCAACCACGACCACGACTTCAACCCGCCGGATGGCAGCAATTGGGAATTGCTGTGCGTGTATTGCCACGACAACGAGCACTCCCGGCACAACGACCATACCGGCGGCAGCGCCGCCACCGCCGAGGCCAGGATCGCTGCCGCCACCAGCAATCCCTTCGCCGGCCTGCGTGGGTTGCTCGGCGAAAAGTAGGCAGCGCAGTGTGGGCTACCGCTGGGCCAGCCGGTGCGCCGCCGCCTGGGCGCTGATGGCGTCGCGTGCCGGCAAGTCGAGCCGCGACAGGTTCTTCAGTTGCATGGCCATGCGGGGATTCTTCCTGAGCAGGGCCTCGTGGCGCATCAGGAAATCCCAGTACAAGGTCGTGAATGGGCAGGCCGCGTCGCCTGTTGACAGCGCCGGGTCGAACCTGCAGCCGGCGCAGTAATTGCCCATGCGCTGGATGTATTTTCCGCTGGCCACGTAGGGCTTGCTGGCCAGCAGGCCGCCGTCGCCAAACTGGCTCATGCCCAGCGTGTTGGGCAGCTCGACCCATTCCACCGCATCCACGTACACGGCCAGGTACCAGGCGTGCACGGCTTGTGGCTTCACCCCGAGCAGGAGCGCGTACAGGCCGGTCACCATCAGCCGCTGGATGTGGTGGGCATAGCCGTGTTCCAGCGTCTGCGTGATGGCGTCCCGCAGGCAGGCCATCGGGGTCTCGCCGGTCCAGTACCAGCCTGGCAGGTCGGCCTGTGCATCCAGCGCGTTGCGCTCGAGGTATTGCGGCATGTGCAGCCAGTAGATGCCGCGCACGAATTCACGCCAGCCCAGGACCTGCCGGATGAATCCCTCCACCGACGCCAGCGGCGCGTGGCCGGTGCGAAAGGCCTCCTGCGCGGCATGCACCACTTCACGCGGATTCAACAGCTTGAGGTTGAGCGCGCAACTCAGGTGCGAGTGGTAAAGCCAGGGCTCACCCGACCACATGGCGTCCTCGTAGCGTCCGAACTGGGGCAGGCGCTGGGCGATGAATGCCTGTAGCGCCAGCAGTGCCTGCGCGCGCGTGACCGGCCAGCCAAAACTGTCCAGTGCACCAGGGTGGTCGGCGAATTCCGAGTCCACCAGCGCGAGCACCTCCCGGGTGACCGGATCCGGCTCGAAGCGCGCCGGCGGCGGCACATCCCGCGGCCCGGCCTTGCCGAAGGACTCCCGGTTGTCGGCATCGAAATTCCATTGCCCACCGACCGGGCCCGTGCCGTCCATCAGGATGCCGTGCTTGTGTCGCAACTCGCGATACCAGTACTCCAGGCGCAGTTGCTTGCGCCCTTTGGCATGCGCTGCGAACTCGCGCACGGTGCTGAAGAAGTGCATGTCGTCACGCAGGTCCAGCGGCAGCTGCCGCGCGGCAGCCACGTCGCGCAGGCTTTGCAATACACGCCAATCCCCGGGCGCCGTCAGCACCAGCGCGAGGGGGCGCAGCCGGGCAATGGCCTTGTCCAGCTCCAGGGCCAGCGTTCCGCGGTTGCCGGCATCGCCCAAGCGGCTGTAGACCAGCGGCAGGCCCTGCGCACGCAGCTCCTGGGCGAAGTGGCGCATGGCGCTCAGGAAGACCGCAATGCGCTGCTTGGCCGACCACACATGCGTCGACTCCTGCGCCACCTCGGCCATCCAGACCACGTCCTGCGTCGGGTCGAAGCCCTGCAGGGCCGAGGAATCCGCATCGAGCTGATCGCCCAGAACGATGACCAGGTGGCGAACCTTGTCGGGCAACGGCGCTGCCGGACCCCCTGGCGCGAACGCGGAGTCGGCGGAGGGTCCCGGCACACTGTTCGGCCCGGCCTTGTTCAAGGCGCTTTCCCGCTCGCCTTCTTGCCACGACACGCATCAGAGCAGTACCGCACCGCGTCCCAATTCCGGGCCCAGGCCTTTCGCCAGGTCATGGCGCGACCGCACACCGCGCAGGGCTTGCTGGGCAGCGAGCGCTTGTTGCCCTTGAAATCATCCTTCATCGCTGCGTGCTTGCCATCCTGGCGCGCAGGAGGGCGCCGAAGCATCAAGTGGTTGCCTGCCATTCCCGCAGTTCATTGGCTTGCGCCCAGGGCGGCCACGACACATGACACGCTGGCAACGGTAGTGAGGACGAGGCGCATCGCAAGCCAGCCTTGCAGGCCGAATCGCGGATAGACGGAACGATCCACCGCCCAACACGACCACAAGCCGGCCACCAGCAGCCACAGGCCAACGCTTGCACCCCAAAGGAGTGCAACCCAGGCCACCAGGCTCGGCACGATCCCCCAGGCGAACAGCGCGGCAGGCAGAGCCGTCCGCTCACGCATGGCCAGGCCCCAATGGATGGCCCCCAGGAAGCTCAGGATGGAGGCGCCGTAGGCGAGCAGGGCGAAAACCGCCTGCGCGTTGCGTGGGCCGTGCAGGACCCATGTCGCCATGCCGAGTCCAACAAAGGGAAGCAGTCCGCCATACCCCAGCCGCCTTGCCCATCGCGCGGGGGGCGTCGGAAGGAGGCCCATGGGTGTTTGGGGATGTGAAGGCGCATCCATCGATCTGGTCCCGTCTTTCGCAGGCACCCACGATCGCGTCTGGTCGTGCGGCCTTGCGGACTCTACCGGGGATGGTTCGTCCTTGGAACCACGCCACGGCCTCCTGGCCCGCGGCGCGCGCTTGCCGCCGACACCGCGCGCTCGCTGCGCGTGCCGTCGAACCCGATTGGACTAGACTGCGGGAACGCCGCCCCGGGGAGCCCGCCATCATCATCGTCCACCACCTCAACAACTCGCGCTCCCAGCGCGTGCTCTGGTTGCTCGAGGAACTGGGCCTGCCGTACGAGATCAGGTTCTACGAGCGCGACAGGAAGACCATGCTGGCGCCGCCCGAGCTGCGCGCCGTGCATCCGCTCGGCAAGTCGCCGGTGATCACCGACGGGCCGCTGACCGTCGCCGAATCGGGCGCCATACTCGAATACCTGGTGGACCGTTACGGCGCCGGCCGCCTGAAGCCCGATGCCGGAAGCGCGGACGCGCTCGCCTACCGCTACTTCATGCACTACGCCGAAGGCTCGGCGATGCCGCCGCTGCTGATGAAGCTGGTGTTCGATCGCCTGGAGAGCGCGCCCATGCCGTTCTTCGCCAGGCCCGTCGCCAAGGGCATCGCCGCCAAGGTGAAGACGGGCTTCATCGCGCCGCAGATCAACAACCACCTGGACTTCCTCGAGGCCGAGCTGGCCCAGCGGCCCTGGTTCGCGGGGGCCGACTTCACGGCCGCCGACATCCAGATGAGTTTCCCGCTGGAAGCCGCCGCCGCGCGCGGCGGGCTGGCGGCGGACCGGCCCAGGCTGATGGACTTCCTGCAGCGCATCCATGCGCGCGAGGCCTACCAGCGCGCGTTGCAGCGCGGCGGGCCGTACGCGCTGATGGGTTGAGCGGCGCACAACGGTTTCCCACAGCGGAGCGGGCAGATGCGAAATCGGTACATCATCGTGGCGGCGGTCGCGGCCCTCCTTGCGGCCCAGGGCGCGCGGTCCCAGGAGATCGAGAAAGGCGTCACCGTCCAGCGCGGCTGGCTCAATTCACGCAAGCCGATCGAGCCGATCCAGGTCAAGAACACCAATGGCGACCAGGTCAAGGGGATGCACAAGGTCGCGATCAGCGTGTTCAACGTCGAGTTTCCGGACGAGTTCGACCTCAAGGCGGTGAGCTCCGGCAGCAACGGCTTCATGGCGAGCCGCAACTCCGCGACCCTGCATACCCGCCTGGTGGGAATGGATCTCGCCGCCCGCCAGCGGATCGCCGACGCGGCCTATGCCGATTTCGTGGGCCAGCTGAAGGCCGCGGGATTTGAGGTGATGGACCACGCCGCCCTGCTTGCGGCGGCGCCCGAGATGTCGACCTGGACGACGCTGCCGAATGGATCGCCGGGCCGCTTCGGAACCTATGTCGCGCCCAGCGGGTTGGCCGTGTACCCGATGAACGGCGACGCGCGCAAGCGCGAGACCTCCGGCATGTTCCACCAGTTGAACCAGATCGCCAGCCTGGCCAACACATCGCAGGCCTACAAGCGCTCGGCCTACGTGGCCCGGGATGCCGATACCTATGTCCTGGCCGTGTCCATGGTCGTCGACTACGCGGTCTACAGCACGTCCGGAGATCGCCGCGGGTTCGGCAAGCGGGTGTCCGCGGGCTTCGAGGAAGGGGCGGCGGTTGCCGCCGGAACCCTGATCGACCCGGCCACGACCGTGCGCGTCTGGAACACCCACTCGGGTGGTTTCCCGACGCTGCTCACGCTGCAGCAGCCCGTGATCTCGGATGCCGATATCGGCCCGGCCACGGGCAGCCCGGGCGACTGGACGATCACCACCACGCCCGACGTCTTCACGCCGGCCGCCACCGACGTGATCGAACGGGCCAATGGCGCGCTGGTGGCCACCCTGGTCGCCGGGCGCGGCGGGGACAACTAGCCGGCCTGCGCTTGCCCGGGCTCGCGCCTGGGCGCAATCTCTTGTCCAGGCCAGCGCGACGGGGACAATGGCATGCGCATCGAAGTGATGGGTCGCAACCTCGTGATCGCGTTCCTGCTGGCCCTGCCGGCGATGCCCGCGCTGGCCGCAGGCGTGGGCCAGGTCAAGACCTCGAAGGGCGCAGTCTTCATCGAACGCGGCGGCCAGCGCGTCCCGGCGCCCGTGGGCACGTCGATCGAGGCCACGGACGTGGTGGTGACCGGCAAGGATGGCAGCGCCGGCATCACCTTCATCGACAACTCCCGCATGGCCCTCGGGCCGGGCAGCACGCTGGAGATCACCCGCTTCGAGTTCGACCAGACCACGCTGGAGGGCCACTTCGACAGCAAGCTGCGCCGCGGCACCCTGTCGGCGGTGTCGGGCAAGCTGGCCCACCATTCGCCGCAGGCGATGACGGTCAGTACGCGATCGACCATCCTGGCCGTGCGCGGCACCGAATTCGTCGTGAGCACCCGCTGATGCGCGCGCAGGCGCGGTTCGCGGCCCTGCTGTTCGCGCTCGGTGCGCTGGCCGGCTGCGCCACGTCCCGGGACACGATCGTACTGCTGCCCAAGGCCGACGGCAGCACCGGCGCCATCGCCGCCACGCGCGGCGGTGCCGAGGTCCTGCTCGACAGCCCCTACGCCTCGGCGAGCAATGGCTTCGGCGGGGGCAAGCTCAGGCATGGCACCCGGGATCGCGACAGCGTGGACAAGCGCTTCGGCGCGGCGCTTGGCGCGATGCCGCCGGCCGCCAAGTCGTTCACCATGTATTTCCTCACCGGCAGCGACGACTTCACCGACGAATCGAAGGCCACTGTCAACGCGATGCTCGCCGACATGCACGAACGGCCCTCACCCGAGGTCACCGTCATCGGCCATACCGATTCAGTCGGCAGCGACGACCAGAACGATGCCCTGTCCCGCCAGCGCGCGGAGCGGGTCAGGGACATGCTGGTGGGGATGGGCGTGCCCGCCGACCGGATCACCACGGCCGGGCGCGGCGCGCGCGAGCCGCTGGTCGCGACCGCGGCTGGCGTGGCGGAGGAAAAGAACCGTCGGGTGGAAGTGGACGTGCGCTAGCCGCCCGGCCGGTTCGCTTCGCCGGCGGGGCCGACCCAGCGCAGCACCAGCAAGGTCTGGTCGTCGGCCGGATCGACGCCGGCTTCGAAGACCGCCACCTGCCCGAGCACCTGGTTGCCCATGTCCTGCACATCGCCGCCAGCGCGCGATGCGTCGCGCAGGACCGCGGATAGTGCGACGCGGCCGAACAGGCTGCCGTCCGGCGACATGGCCTCGGTGATGCCGTCCGACACCAGGGCCAGCGCATCGCCAGGCTGCAGCGCGACGCTGGCGCTGTCGTAGCCGATGTAGTCGAACACGCACAACGGCGGACCGCCACCCTGGTCGAGGACCTGCACCTGTCCGTCGGCACGCACCAGCATCAGCGGCTCGTGGCCGGCGTTGCAGTACTCGAGCCTGCCGCTGTCGAGGTCGAGCACGACTGCCAGCAGGGTCACGAACAACTCGTCGGGATTGTCGCGGGCCAGTTCGATGTTGATGTTCTCCAGCAGTTGGCCCAGGTTGCCGGTCGCCCGCAGGCTGCTGCTCTTGGTCAGCGCCTTGCTGACCGCCATGAACAGGGCCGCGGCCAGTCCCTTGCCGGCGACGTCGCCGACCACGGCGAACAGGCGGCGCTGGTCCAGGTAGAAGAAGTCGAACAGGTCGCCGCCGACCTCGCGTGCCGGGTGCATGTGCGCGAACAGGGCCGCCCGGGTTTCGTTGGCCAGCACGCGCTCGGGTCGCGGCAGCATGCCGGTCTGGATCCGGCGCGCCGCTTCGAGCTCGCCGGCGGTGCGCGCCGCAGCCTCCCGTTCGATCGCCAGGTTCGTGGCCAGGCGCCGGCGCTCGCGCTCGATCGCCATCCAGGCGACCAACGCCAGCATCAGGTGCAACAGGCTCAGGCCCGCCAGCGGCGTGAGCGGATCCAACAGCTGGCGTTGCCAGGCATAGGCGCCAACGCCTCCGCCCAGCAGCAGGCCGGCGCTGCCGAGATAGAGCAGGGTCGAGCGCAGCGGCGACAGTCGCGGCACCCAGGCCAGGGCCAGCAATGCCAGCAAGCCGAAGCAAAGCGCTTCGATCCCGGGCGCCGCGGCGGACCGGTACAGCAAGGATCCGTCGAAGACGTCCTCGATGACTTCGGCGTGCACCTCCACGCCGGGAAGTCGCTCGCCATTGGGCGTGAGCTGGTAGTCCACCAGTCCCTGGCCGGTGACGCCGAGCAGGGCGACGCGGCCGGCGATCTGGTCCGGGGCGTCGCGGCCTTCCAGCACATCCACCGCGGACAGGTACCGCGCTGGCTGGTGCCCGGCGTAGTGCACGAACAGGCGGCCGTCGGCCTGGGCCGGCACCACGAGGTCGCCGATCGCCACGCGGAACGGCGCGGAGCGATCGGACAACACGCTGAAGACCGGCTCGTTGGCCGCCACGCGCAGGCATTCGAGCGGAAACGAGAGCAGGGGATAGCCGGCGATGGTCGCCACTAGGGGCACGCTGCGCACCACGCCATCGTCCAGTTCGGCGTTGACCAGGCCGCGGCCGCGCGCCGCCGCATCGATCTGCGGCAGGCTGCGCTGGCTGCCCGCGAAGGCCTGCAGCCGTGGCGGCGGCCCGATCATGCGTGCCGGCGGAAACCCGCTGACATCGCCCTTTCCCGCGCCCTTGACTGACTTTTCGGTGCCAATCACGGCCAGCACCACGGGCACGCGCGCGAGTGCGTCGGCAAAGCTGGCATCGTGCGAGGGCCAGCGGCGCAGTCCGGCGGCAAGCGCGGGGTCGCGGCGGTCGAACTGGCCGGCGATGCGATCGGGCGACGTGCGATCAGGCTCGGCGAACAGGATGTCGATGCCGATCACCGCAGGCTTCCTCGCGGCGATGCGGTCCAGCAGGCGCGCCATCGTGTCGCGCGGCCAAGGCCATTGGCCGACGCGCGCCAGGCTGCGATCGTCCACGGCGATGATCACCGCCGGCTGGGCGGCACGCTGGCGCGGCAGCCAGGTCTGGTAGGTGTCGAACGCCAGGTTGCGCAGGTCGGGAAACGGGGCCGCGCCGGGCGACAGCATCAGGGCGCCGAAGGTCAAGGCAAACAAGGCGCCCAGCGTGCGGCCACGGCGCGACAGCGCGAACTGCTGCCAATCGTCACGCATCCGGTCGAGCGGCTTGCGCCAGCCCGCCAGCGCGGTGGTGTCCAGTCGCGGGCCGGACGGGGTCTGCACGGGTCAGGCGTCGAGTTCCAGTCCGTCGTAGGCGGCGATGATGTCCAGTC
>JANXUD010000036.1 GCA_025352045.1 Gammaproteobacteria bacterium
GCATGGCCCACTTCGATGCGGAAGGTTTGCATGCCGGCATCGGCTGGACGCACGACTCTTTCCTTTTTCGGGAACGCTGGCCGTTCGGCCCGTTCCGGACGGTCGAAACGGTCGCCCCGCTCGGGCCGGTCGAAGCTGCGCTCGGGACGGTCGAAACGTTCCGTGCGCTCGGGGCGGTCGAAGCGTTCCGGACGGGCCGGACGCTCGTCCGCCCACGAGGCGCTGGCCGCCTGCGCCTTCTTGTCGAGCAGCAAAGGCGTGTTACCGCGCGCCATTTTCGCCAGGGCGGCCGCGATTTCAATGGCGGGAATGTTTTGTTCGCGCTCGAAATCCTCGATCAGCGACTGGAATTGCTCCAGCTCGCCCAGCGCCAGGGTTTCCGTGATCTGTTCCTTGAACTTGGCGATGCGCACGTCGTTGATCGCCTCGACCGTGGGCAGCTCCATCTGCGAGATCGGCTGGCGCGTGGCGCGCTCGATCGAACGCAGCATGTTCCGCTCGCGCGGGGCGATGAACAGGATCGCCTCGCCGCTGCGCCCGGCGCGGCCGGTGCGGCCGATGCGATGGACATAGCTCTCGGTGTCGTAGGGCACGTCGTAATTGATCACGTGGCTGATCCGGTCCAACCAGGCCGCGCGCGGCGACGTCGGTGGCGATCAGGATGTCGATCTTGCCGTCCTTGAGCTGCTGGATCGTGCGCTCGCGCTGGGCCTGCTGCACGTCGCCGTTGATGGCGGCGGCGGAGAAGCCGCGCGCCTGCAGCTTCTGCGCGAGTTCGTCGGTGGCCAGCTTGGTGCGCGCGAACACGATCATCGCGTCGAAGGGTTCGGCCTCGAGGATGCGGGTGAGCGCGTCGAGCTTGTGCAGGCCGCTGACCTGCCAGAAGCGCTGGCGGATGTTGTCGGCGGTGCGGGTCTTGGCCTCGATGGCGATTTCCTGCGGATTGCGCAGGTAGGTGCCGGCGATGCGCCGGATCGGCGCCGGCATGGTGGCCGAGAACAGCGCGACCTGGCGGTTTTCCGGCGTGCGCTTGAGCACCGACTCGACATCGTCGATGAAGCCCATGCGCAGCATCTCGTCGCCTTCGTCGAGCACCAGGGTCCTGAGCGAGGACAAGTCGAGCGTGGTCTTGTCGAGGTGGTCGATCACGCGGCCAGGAGTGCCGACCACGACATGCACGCCGCGGCGCAGGGCCTGCAACTGCGGGCCATAGCTCTGGCCGCCGTAGATCGGCAACACCTGGAACCCGGGCAAATGCTTGGCGTAGCGCTGGAAGGCTTCGGCCACCTGGATGGCGAGCTCGCGGGTCGGCGCCAGCACCAGCACCTGCGGCTTGCGCAGCGACAGGTCCAGGCCGCTCAACAGCGGCAGGGCGAAGGCGGCGGTCTTGCCGGTGCCCGTCTGCGCCTGGCCGATCAGGTCCTGGCCGGCCTGGAGCAGGGGGATGCAGGCGGCCTGGATCGGCGTCGGCTGTTCGTAGCCGAGCTCGTCAAGGCTCTTGAGCAGTTGCTCGGACAGCCCGAGGTCGCGGAAGGTGAGCGTGGGCGCGTCGGCGCCGGGGATAGCGGTCATGTGGGTCTCGCAGCGAACCGCGCAGGCGCGGACGCGATGTCTGGGGGCGTATTCTAACGCCTGGGCCGCGACGCCCGCCCTTGCCGGGCCTGCACGCGGAAGAACCTGTCACGCGAACGGGGGTCGTCGCATGTTGTACCTGTGGACCAAGAGCATCCACCTGCTGTTCGTGATGGCCTGGGTGGCCACTGTGTTCTACCTGCCGCGCATCCTGGTCAACCTGGCCGAATCCGCCGAGGCCGGCGAACCCGATGCGGTGCGGGCGCGCCTGCAACTGATGGGTCGGCGCCTCTACACCTTCGGCCACACCATGTTCGGCCTTGCCTTGGTGTTCGGCCTGCTGCTCTGGCTGGGCCATCGCGCTTGGCCCGCGTCCTACCCCGACGTTGCCGGCGGGATGGGCTGGTTGCACGCCAAGCTCGGCCTGGTGATCGTGTTGCTGCTCTACTTCACCTGGTGCGGGCGCCGACTCAAGCGCATCGCTGCTGGTGGGGCTGCCGGCGCCTCCCGATCCCTGCGGATCTGGAACGAGTTGCCGGTGGTCCTGCTGCTGGCCATCATCTACCTGGCGATCGCCAAACCCTTCTGAACCAGCCTGGCGGCGAGCCAGGCCAGGGGCATCGGCAAGGCCACGCCCGCGACGACGGCCCAGGCCGGGTAGCCGATCGCCAGCGCGTTGGGCACCTGCGCGGCGGTGACCACCGCGCCGATCGCCACCGCGCACAGCACCGGACGCCAACCGGAGAGCCGTGCCGCCACACCGCCGCCGACGACAGCGGCGACGCACCAGCTTGCCACCAGCAGCCCCAGCACCGCCGCGGGCATCGCCTCGACAAAGGCGCGCAGCTGCGCGACATCGGCCGCGTCGAAACCCGCGGGCGGCGCATACAGGTATTTCGCGCTGGCCAGGGCGACGAGGGTGGTGACGATCATCATCGCGAACAGGCCGGAGATCAGTGCGAACAGCGTGCGGAGCATCAGCGTGGCGCCCGGCCGATGGAAACGGCCGGGCGACTGGCCTGGATCAGCGCGCCGGGCGCGTGCCGGTGACCGGGCGACGGTCGCGACGGTCCGCCGCCGGATGCGGCTTGCCGGCATGCGCGTGCGCATGGGTCGGCGTGGCGTGCTGGCGGCGGGCCGGGGTGCGCTGGCCGGCCGGGCGGCCGCGCGCGGGCGCGTCGTTGCCCATGCGGATGCCGCGCGTCGGCTCGTAGCCTTCGATGGTGCGCATCTCGATGTCGGCCTTCAGCACGCGGTGGATCGCGCGCAGCAGGTTGCCTTCCTCGGGCGCGACCAAGGAGATCGCCTCGCCCGTCGATCCATTCCGGCCCGTCCGGCCGATGCGGTGCACGTAATCTTCGGCGACCATCGGCAAATCGAAGTTGATCACCAGCGGCAGCTGCGGGATATCCAGGCCGCGCGCGGCGACGTCGGTGGCGACCAGCACGCGAGCCTTGCCCGACTTGAACTCGGCCAGGGCCTTCAGGCGCTGCGCCTGGCTCTTGTTGCCGTGGATCGCGACCGAGCTGATGCCGGCCTTCTCGAGCTGCTCGGACAGGCGGTTGCAACCATGCTTGGTCTTGCCGAACACCAGCACCTGTTCCTGCCAGCGCTGGCTGAGCAGGTCGATCAGCAGGTCGCGCTTGCGCGCCGAGTCCACCGGATGGGCCAGGTGGCTGACCAGCGCGACGACGGTATTGCGCGCCTCGACCTGCACTTCCCTGGGCGAACGCATGAACTCAAGCGCAAGCTTCTTGAGCGAATCCTCGAAGGTGGCCGAGAACAGCAGGGTCTGCCGCTTGGACGGCAGGCGGTTGAGGATGCGCTTGATCGCGGGCAGGAAGCCCATGTCGAGCATGCGGTCGGCCTCGTCCAGCACTAGGATGTCGACGTCGCCCAGGCGGGCGCTGCCGCGCTCGATGTGGTCGATCAGGCGGCCGGGGGTGGCGACCAGGATGTCGATGCCGCGACGCATCGCGTCGAGCTGCGGGTTCATGCCGGCGCCGCCGTAGATCACGGTGGACTGCAGCTTGGCGTGCTTGCCATAGGTGCGCAGGCTGTCGTGCACCTGCGCGGCCAGTTCGCGGGTCGGGGTCAGCACCAGCGCGCGGATCTTGCGCGGCGCGCCAGGCACGGCCGACTCGGCCAGGCGGTGGATCAGCGGCAGCGCGAACGCGGCGGTCTTGCCGGTGCCGGTCTGGGCGCCGCCCAGCACGTCGTGGCCGGCCAGGATCAGCGGGATCGCTTCGGTCTGGATGGCGGTGGGGGTGTCGTAGCCGATTTCGGTCAGCGCGCGCAGCAACGCGGGCGCAAGCCCGAGGGATTCAAAAGACATGAGAGGTGACGCTCCGATGGGCCCGCGGCGTTTCCGATGTCGCCGGACGGGCAGTGCTTCTGTTTGGACGCCAGGATGGCGTGTTTGCGCAGCGGACCGTGCGATGGAGCCCGGGGGCGAATCCCCGGCTGCACACAAGGGCAGGGGGAAGCCTGGGCGACCGGGCGGAAAACGAAACCGGCGCGGCAAACAGGAGAAGTATAGGGGACTGGCGGTTTTTTAGCCAACGCCTGCAACGGCGGGCCCGCAGGGCATGACTTCTGGGCTGGTCCGCCCATCGCCGCGCCAGCGTAGGCTGCCCGGGCACCCGTCCAACCGAGGTTTTCCATGCGCCTGACCCGACTCGCCCTGGCGACGGCCGGCTTCTCGCTGTCGCTGTCCGCGTTCGCCGCCGACACCGACCGCTGGAACCTGCCGGTCGCGACCAAGAAACTCGACAACGGCCTGACCGTCGTGGTGTCCGAGGACCACAGTTCGCCGACCGTCGGCGTGAGCGTCGTCTACCACGTGGGCATGCGCCTGGAGCCACGCAACCGCACCGGCTTCGCGCACCTGTTCGAACACCTGATGTTCGAAGGCTCGCCTAACGCGCCTGAAGGCGTGTTCGACAAGGTGATCACCGGCGGCGGCGGCCGCAACAACGGTTCCACCCGCCCGGACTTCACCAACTACATCGAGACCGCGCCGGCGTCCGCGCTCGAGCCCATGCTCTGGCTCGAGGCCGACCGCATGAAGACGCTGGACTTCAAGGACGCCACGCTGAAGAACCAGCAGGACGTGGTCAAGGAAGAGATCCGCGTCAACGTGAAGAACCAGCCCTACGGCGGCTTCATGTGGATCGACATCGGCCAGCAGGCCTTCAACAAGTGGGAGAACAACCACGATGGCTACGGCAGCTTCGAGGACCTCGACCACGCCAGCCTGGACGACGTGCGCAATTTCCATCGCGACTTCTACGGCCCGAACAATGCCGTGCTCTCGATCGCGGGCGACATCACGCCGGCCCAGGGCTTCGCCCTGGCGCAGAAGTACTTCGGTGCGATCCCCTCGCGCAAGACGCCGGTCGCCAGCGACTACTCCGAGGGCCTGAACACCGCCGAGAAGCGCATCGAGCAGACCGACGCGCTTGCACAGGTGCCGGCGATCGCCGCGGCCTGGAAGATGCCTGCCCGCGGCAGCAAGGACCAGGCGCCGATGGCGGTGCTGGGCGAACTGCTCGCCGGCGGTGACGCCTCCCTGTTCTACCAGGGCCTGGTGAAGGGCAAGCAGGTCGCGCTCAACGTCGACTCGCTGTACGGCCTGACCAGCCCGTGGGAATACGACGGCCCGACCCTTTTCACCATCTTTGCCCTGTACAAGCCCAACGGCACGGCCGACGGCCTGCTCGCGGCGATGGACGAACAGATCGCCAAGGTGGCGAAGGATGGCGTCGACGACGCCACGCTCAAGCGCGTCAAGACCAGCATGCTCGCCGACTGGTACGACGGCCTTGAGAGCTTCATGAACCGCGCCGACGAACTGGCCAAGCTGCAGACGCTGTGGGGCGACGCCAATGTCGTCAACAAGATCCCGGGCTGGATCGAGGGCGTGAGCTCGGCTGACCTGCAGCGCGTCGCCAGCACCTACCTGACCAGGGCGAACCGCACCGTCATCGACCGCAAGCCCGCGCCGCCCGCGGCCGCTGCCGCGGCACCTGCCGCGCAACCCGCCGCGCAACCTGCCGCCAAGCCCGCGCCCGCCGCCGGCAAGCACTGAGGACCACGACATGACCAAGCACAGGATTTCCCCGCTGCGCCCGGCGCTGCTCGCCCTGCTGGTGTCGGCGCTGGTGTCGCCGGTCGCCTTCGCCGGCGTGACCGCGAAACTGCCCGCCGACCTGCCGCCCTACGGCCATGACAAGCCGATCCCGGTGCCGCAGATCGCCAAGAAGAAACTCGCCAACGGCCTGGAAGTCTGGGTCGTGCCGCGCAATGGCGTGCCGCGCGTGGATTACGTGCTGGCGCTGCGTGGCGCCGGCTACGCAGCCGACGATGCGGCGCACCCGGGCTTTGCCGGCCTCTACGCCGGCCTGCTGACCGAGGGCACGCAGGCGCACGACTCGCGGGCGATCGCCGAACTGGCGCAGTCGCTTGGTGGCGCAGTCGGCGCGGGCGCGTCCAACGACGGCGTCACCGTGTTCGCCAACGCGTTGCCGTCCAATGCCGCGCGGATGATCGACCTGCTGGCCGAGGTCGCGCGCCATCCGAGTTTTCCCGACAGCGAAGTGCAGCTCGCCAAGGCCAACGCTCTGCAATCGCTGAAAGTGTCCGAGGCGACCCCGGGATTCCGCGCCGACCGCGCGATCGGCGAGGCCGTCTACGGCGCCCATCCCTACGGCCATGTGCAGCCGAGCGCAGCCTCCATCAACGGCAGCGACGCCGCGATGTTCAAGGCCGAGCACGCGCGTCGCTTCCGTCCCGACCACGCGCTGCTGGTGGTGGCGGGCCGCATCTCCGATGCCGATGCGATGCGCCTGGCCGAGCAGGCCTTCGGGGACTGGAAGTCCGTGGGCGCCGGATCGCCCGATGTGGTCGCGGCACCGGTCTCGGCCATGCCGGCGCACCTGCTGCTCGACCGCCCCGGCAGCGTGCAGTCCACCCTGCGCCTTGGTCGTCCCGGCCTGGCGGCGACCAGCGCGGACTACGTGCCCCTGCGCCTGGCCAGCACGATCCTGGGTGGCGGCTTCAGCAGCCGCATCAACCAGAACCTGCGCGAGGACAAGGGCTACACCTACGGCGCCTCGGCCGGTGCGCGCAGCTACCGCAACGGCGGCGCCATCGTCGGCGGCGCCGACGTGCGCAATGCCGTCACCGGCGCGGCGCTGAAGGAATACCTGTCCGAGTACGCGCGCATCGGCAGCGAGCCGGTGTCGGACGAAGAACTCGAAATGAACAAGCGCTACGTGGCCGGCGGCTACCTGATCAGCAACCAGCTGCAGGGCTCGGTCGCGGCGTCGCTGGCCGGCAACTGGCTGATCGGCCTGCCTTCGGAATTCCTCGGCAATTTCGTGCCGATGATCCAGAAGGTCAATGCGGCGCAGGTGCAGGCGATGGGCAGGAAGTATTTCGAGCCGGCCACGCAGAGCATCGTTGTGGTCGGAGACAAGGCGTCGGTGGCGGAGCAGTTGAAGGCGTTCGGCGACTTCACCACCCCGTAGCACGCTTGCATCAATCGAGGCGGAGGGGCCTGGCGGCCGGGGCTTGACCCGGCCGTTTTCCATTGCCGCGATTCATTGCCGCGCGGCGAGCAGCACGCGGCGCGCGCCGACGAAGGCGCGGCGCCAATAGTCGGTGTCCAGGCGATCCAGGCGCACCGTGCCGCCGGTGCTGGGCGCATGCACGAAGCGGCCTTCGCCGACGAAGATGCCGATATGGCTCGCCTTGCCTCCGCCCGGGCCGAAGAACAGCAGGTCGCCCGGTTCCAGCTCCAGTGAGCCCACGCCCGGCGCATGCATCGCCACCAGTCCAGACGTGGTGCGCGGCAGCTGCAATCCGGCCGCATCGCGGAACACGAAGCCCACCAGGCCGCTGCAGTCGAAACCGCCTTCCGGCGTATTGCCGCCATACCGGTAGGGCGTGCCGACCAGGCCGATGGCGCGGATCAGCACCTCGTTCGAAGCCTGCGCATCGGCGGGCGGCGGGTGCAGCCGCGCCGGCACCGACATGCGCGGCGGCCCTGCCACCGGCCCCCCGCCGCTCGAGCAGGCGGCAAGCGCCAGCACCAGCGCAAGCGCCAGCATCGACGCCGCCGCGCGGAAGGCCACTGCCACGGGGAGCGGGCGGTGCAAGCGCGGTGGCGCCGCGGGGCGTCGGCTGGGATAATCAGGGATTCTCATGCCGGGCGAGTGTGCCCGACCGCCCCGCTGCCGTCATCCACGCCGCCCCTCGCGCCGGCGCCACGACATCCAGCACAACCGGAATGCAAATGAAGATCGAAGACAACAGCGTCGTGCGTTTCCACTACACCGTCGCCGAGCCCGGACAGGGCCAGATCGAGACCTCGCGCAAGCAGGAGCCGATGACCGTGCTCATCGGCCAGGGCG
Source organism: Gammaproteobacteria bacterium (assembly GCA_025352045.1). GTDB lineage: Bacteria > Pseudomonadota > Gammaproteobacteria > Xanthomonadales > Xanthomonadaceae > Arenimonas. Next base: position 7,989 of record JANXUD010000036.1, read on the forward strand.
GCATCATCGCCGGGCTGGAGGCCGCCATGCGCGGTCGCCAGGCCGGCGAGACCTTCGAAGTCACGGTCGAGCCGGCCCAGGCCTATGGCGAGCGCCGCGAAGGCATGGTGCAGCGGATCCCGCGCAAGCATTTCAAGGGCGCCAAGCTGGCCCCGGGCATGCAGGTGGTGCTGCCGACCGAACAGGGCAATCGCGCGATGACCGTGCGCAAGGTCGGCATCAGCGTGGTGGACGTGGACTTGAACCACCCGATGGCAGGCAAGACCCTGGTGTTCGAGGTCGAGTTGCTCGACGTACGCGCCGCCAGCGAGGAAGAAATCGCCCATCGCCACGTGCACGGCGACGGCGGCCACCAGCACTGAGGCCTGCGCGACACGCGGGCAGCCCGGCGCGCCCGCGCGCCTGGCGGACAAAAAACGGCCCGCTTTCGCGGGCCGTCCTTCGTTCGGGGGGTTGGGGGAAACGAAGCTCAGTTGACGTTGACGGCGCTCCAGGCGCGGCCGACGGCGGTGGCGGTGGCGTCGCCATACAGGTCGCGGGCGGCCTGGACGGTGGCGATGCGGGCACCGGCATAATCGGTGCCACTGGTGAAATAGACGGTCAGTGCGCGATACCAGATGTGTTCGGCCTTGTCGCGCCCGATCGCGACCAGGCCGGTATTGCCGTTGCAGACCAGCTGGGCGGGCGAGTAGGGGTAACCGGCCGGCGCGACGGCGCCCTCGGCCAGCAGGTAGAAGAAGTGGTTTGCAACGCCTGAACCGAAATGCACGTCGCGCGACGCCACGTCACCGCCCCAGCAGTCGGACGAGGCGCCGTCCCGGCTGGGCTTGAACATGTAGCGCAGCGCGCGGCCGCCGCCGGCGATCGAGGCTTCTTCGCCGATGGTGTAGTCGGGGCGGTCGAGGGCGTTGTTGGCATGGAACTCGACCATGGCGCCGAAGATGTCCGAGGTCGCTTCGTTGAGCGCGCCTGACTCACCGGAATAGATCAGGCCCGCGGTTCGGCTGGTGATGCCGTGGCTCAGCTCGTGACCAGTGATGTCGAGGTTGACCATCGGCCCCCACTGGCGGCCGTCGCCGTCGCCGAAGCTGACGCAGTAGCAGTCGTCCGACCAGAATGCATTGACCATGCCGCGGCCGTAGTGGACCCGGCTGAGCGTGCCCGTTCCCGCGCCGTCGATGCCCTGGCGGCCATGGACCTGGGCAAAGTAGTCCCAGGTGCTGGCCACGCCGTAATGCGCGTCCACGCCGGCGGACTCCGGGTCCTTGACGGTGTTGCGACCCCAGATGTTGTCCCGGTCGCTGAACACCGCCGCCGTGCCCGAGGTGGCGTTGCCCATGTCGGCCGTCGTGGCGTTGCCGCGCAGCGGATCGCGCAACTGGTAGGGGTCGGCGCCGCATTGCGAGGTGGACACGGCGACATCGCCCGCATACAGGGAGCGACCCTTGCCCTGGCTGGCCGACGAGGCGATGCAACTGTTGCCGGACGTGGGCTTCGCGGTTTCCAGCCGGCTCCAGCTGTCCAGAACCCGCGCATTGCGTGCATCGACGATGTAGGTCATCTCGACCGGGTTGCCCATGCCGTCGCCGCCATCCATGCGCACCTGCCAGGCAAGCTTCGGTGCGGCGGGTCCGCGCGCGTAGACCACCAGCTGCGCGAACGGCACGCCGGCAAACTCGAGGCCGAACGCAACGCCGGCGGCGACGATCGCGTCCTGCTGGCTGACCGTCGGCGTCAGCGACACCCTGGCGGGGCTGGACTGGGTGAGCGAGGCGGACTTGAACTGGCCGCCGCGCGAATGCACGACCACGTCGCCGCCGATCACCGGAAGGCCGCCGTAGCTGCGGGCGAAGCGCACGTGTTCGGTACCGTCGATGTCCACGATCACGTCGCGGACCGAGAACGCATCGGCCTGGGACACTCGCCCCGCGGAGGCATGGTCTTTGAGCAACCCGAGCGCGCGGCCTGCCGCCTCGGGCTTGCCGGCAGCCGCGGCGGTGCCTGCGGCAAGCGACAGTCCAACGAGGACGGAAAGGGCGAGGTTGCGGCGGCCGGCGTACATGTCAGAGGCTCCAGACAGGTGCGGCCGGGGGTCCGCGCTGTGAGTTGATCAAACCGTGATGTGGTTCGCAACTAGTAACGGACCTGCGTCACAAAACCGGCCACCGTCGCTTGGCCAGCGGACACTGCTTCCGGAGCGGACGGTACGGGAGGTTCGTTTGTAATCAACAAGTTAGGGCGTTAGCCTGGACCCGGGCTTGAGGGCCCCCGCCCGCAACTGCCGGGGCCAGACCCACTCCGCCCCCGATGTCCGGACTGTCGGAGCAAAAAAAAACGGCCCGCTTGCGCGGGCCGTCCAGTCGTCACGATGGTCGTGGATCAGTTGACGTTGACGGCGCTCCAGGCGGCGGCGACAGCGTTGTACTGGGTCGAGCCGGCGCCGTAGAGGTCGGCCGCGGCGTTCAGCGAGGCCACCCGGTCACCCGCATAGTTGGTGCTGGAGGTGAAGTACACCGTCAGCGCGCGGTACTGGATATTGGCGGCCGCGTCCCGGCCGATGCCGACGACCGTGGAACCGTTGCAGGTGGGCGACGTGTGGTCGACGCCGTTGAAGCTCTTGGCGCCACTACCTTCGGCAAGCAGGTAGAAATAGTGGTTCGACGGGCCCGACGAATAATGCACGTCGAGCGAGCCGATGCCGCTGTAGTAGCAGTCGACGGATCGGCCCGCACCCTCGAGGCTGGGGTGGTACATGTAACGGAGGGCATGGTCGCCCGCCGGATATTTGATGTAGAGCTTCTCGCCGATCAGGTAATCGCCCGGATCGCTGGGGGCGTTGGCGTAGAACTCCACCATCGTGCCGAAGATGTCCGAGTTGGATTCGTTCAGGCCGCCCGACTCGCCCGAATAGGTCAGGTTCGCGGTCCGGCTGGTAACGCCGTGGCTCATCTCGTGGCCGGCGACATCCAGGTCCACCAGCGGGGCGTAGTTCACGCCGTCGCCGTCGCCGAAGCTCATGCAGAAGCAGGCGTCGGACCAGAATGCATTGACGTAGTTTCGGCCGTAATGGACCTTGCTCAGCGCGCCCTTGCCGTCGTTGGCGATGCCGTTGCGGCCATGGACATTCTTGTAATAGTCGAAAGTCGTGGCAATGCCGAAATGCGCATCGGCCGCCGCGGTGGCCCGGTCGGAAACCGTGCCGTTGCCCCAGGTGTTGTCGGCATCGCTGAAAATGGTGCCGGTGCCGCTGGTGCCATTGTTCAGATCGGTGGTGTAGCCGCCGCCGCGGGTCTGGTCCTTCATCTGGAAGCTGGTACCGCAATTGGTCGTGCTGATCGCGACGCTGCCCGAGAACAGGGTCTTGCCCGTGCCGGCCGCAGGAGTCGTGGAGGTACAGGTACTTCCGCCACCCGGCTTGCCGGTCTCGATGTTGGTCCAGCGATCGAGCACCTTGCCGTTCCTGGCGTCGACGATGTAGGTCATGTCGACGGGGTTGTCGTTCTGGTCCGCGCCCTGGAAGCCGACCTTGTAGGCGAGCTTGGCCGCGCCGCGGTCACGCGCATAAACCACCAGCGAGCTGGCCGGGTTGCCCTTGAAGCTGCTGCCGAACTCGGCGCCGGCGGCGACGATAGCCTCGTCGGAGCGCAGATTGGGGCGAAGGTTCACCGACAGCGGCGCGCCGAGGGTCAGCGAAGCAGACTGCATCTGGCCGCCGCGCGAATGCACGACGACGTCGCCGCCGATCACCGGCAGGCCGCCGTAGGTGCGGTCGAATCGGACATGCTCGGCGCCATTGGCGTCGACGATCACGTCGCGGGCGATGAAGGCATCGGCCGGGGACGCCTTGACGGCGGCGCCGTTGGCCTTGATCAGGCCGAGTGCGCGATCCACATGGGGATTGCCGGCGGCGGCGGTGCCACCGAGGGCCATCAGGACGGCGAACGACAGGAGCTTGGGAGTCAGGGACATGTGTCGGAAATCCTCGTTGAGCAGGTTGGATGTCGTGGTTGCAGGTCGGCCGGACATCCGGTCGCCGTGCTGGAAGCAAAGGTCCATCAGCCGAACATGCAACGACCCGGGCTCAGCAATGGGCCCGGGTCGTTGAATGACTCCCGGAACTTGCGACAGCGGCAGGCCCGGCGTCACGTTGCGGCGCAGCCAGGATTGGAAGTAGTGGATCAAGTTCACATTTTGCCTGGCATGGATGGACAGAAAATGACCATGATTTGTGCGCTGCAGCATACAAATGCGCCAACTGCGTCTCGGAATTGGGACAGCCGCAGGGCGCCCAGGACTTGGTGAAGGAGTCCACCTGCGCGGTGCACGTGCCGGACTGGCAGGCGACGAAGGCACCCGGGCGCCCAACGTCGCGCAGGCATCGCACTGGTCGGCAGAATTCGGATCGACGGCGAGCGCTCAAATCGTGCGTCCGACCCGAGCGGACGGGCAGGGACCTTTGACACATGCCCGGCGGCCTTCGATACGCGTTTAATGCGGCTGCGGGTCCGGCCGGATGGCGGACCCCGCGTTTGGCGACGAGGCGGCATCGCGCGGGGAGCGCGGCCGGCGACCCGTGGCCGACAGGTCCATCGCGATGCCAACCACCAAGATTCCGGGGGAATCCATGCTCCAGCCAAGCCTCACCGATGCAGCGCCGAACATTGAACCAGTCAAGAGCGGGGAGCGTATCCAGGCACTGGATGTCGTGCGTGGCTTTGCGCTGATCGGCATCTTCCTGATGAACATCGAGTTCTTCAACCGGCCCCTGTCGAGCATTGAACTCGGACTCCCGGCCGACGTCACCGGGGCCGACCATTGGGCTGGCTGGTTCATCTACACGTTCGTGCAGGGCAAGTTCTGGACGATGTTCTCTCTGCTGTTCGGCATGGGATTTGCCGTGATGCTGACCCGGGCCGAGCGCGCCGAGCGCAACTTCCTGCGTCCCTACCTGCGCCGCATCGCCGCGCTGGCCGTGTTCGGCGTGATGCACCACATCCTGATCTGGGGTGGCGACATCCTTTTCAGCTACGCCGTCGCCGCCACCGGACTGCTGCTGTTGCTGTGGGGCGACTGGAAATGGCTGCTCGGCGCGATCGTTACGCTGGCCGCGCTGACGTCCCTGGGCATGGGCGATGTCTTCGGGCCGATGCTGTTCGGCATCGCCATGGTGAGCCTGGCCGCGCTGTTCCTGCGCTGGGAAAAGAAAGTGGCCTGGCGGGGGCGGCAAACCCCGCTGCTGTCGGTCATCCTCCAGGTCCTGGGCGTACTGGTGCTGATCGCCGCTGCAGTGCTCTGGGTCACCGAACTGAAGGTTCAGGCGCGCTGGCCAACGAGCTTTGGCGGAATCGTGCTCATTGCGCTTGGCCTGCTCTCGGCGCGCTATCGCGAGCCACCGGAATCCCGCGCGTGGCGCCTGGGCGCGACGCTATACCTGCTGCCCTGGATATCGCTGTTCTTCATCGGGAGCGCCATGGTGTACGCGGCGCAGCGCCCGATCGACGCCGCCCTCCTGGCATCCGCCCCCGCGGCCGTCTCGGCAAGCGCGATGGCCAAGGCTGAAGCCGCCAGCCTCAAGGCCGAGGCCGAAGCCGGCAAGGCGATCCCCGCAGTCGATGCCACGACCAAGGCCAAGGCCGACCAGGCGGCGCCGTCCCCCGTGGAAGAAGCCGCGCAGCGCCAGGTCGAACGCGCCCAGGGCGCGCGCGAATCCATCAAGCATGTGGAAGCAGAGCGCGTGCTGCTGACATCCGGCAGCTATGCCGACAACGTCCGCCTGCGCGCATCTGACTTCGCGAAGAACGCGCCCGGCGAGGCGATATTCGGCGTCCTCATCGTCGGCATGTTCCTGCTCGGCAGCTGGTTCGTGCGCTCCGGCATCATGGAGAACACGGCCGCGCACCTGCCGCTGTTCCGCAAGCTGGCGCTGTTCGCACTGCCGCTCGGCCTGGCGATGGGCCTTGCCGCCCAGTATTTCGGCACCCACTACGTGCCGGGCACTGAACGCAGTCCGTTCCAGATCGGCGTTGGGCTCACCATGGCAGGCAACCTGCCGGCCTGCCTGGGCTATGTCAGCGTGCTGGTGCTGATGCTGCACAGCGGCACCGTGCTGGCGCGTGTCCGCGTGCTGGCGCCGCTGGGCCGGATGGCGCTCACCAACTACCTCACGCACTCCCTGCTCGGCACCTGGTACTTCTACCACTACGGCCTCGGCCACTACGGGATGGGCCGCGCCAACCAGGTGCTGTTCGTGTTCACGGTGATCACGCTGCAGGTGATCTTCTGCCACCTGTGGCTGGCGCGTTTCCGCTACGGCCCGATGGAATGGCTGTGGCGCGCGATCACCTATTGGCAGCTGCCGCCGATGCGGCGCGAGCCGCTGGCCGTGCTGGCGAGCGGTGCCGCGACCTGAGATCCCGGCGCGCTCCACCCCTACAATGCCCGCATGGACGAGCGTGCGGACGTACTGGTGCTGGGCGGCGGGGTCATCGGCCTGAGTTGCGCCTACTACCTGCTGCGCGCCGGGCGTTCGGTGCGCCTGGTCGAGCGCGGCCACGTGGGCGGCTCGACCTCGCATGGAAATTGCGGAACGATCACCCCCAGCCATGCGCCGCCGCTGGCGGCGCCCGGCGTGCTGCGCAAGGCGATGCGCTGGATGCTCACGCCCGATGCGCCGCTGTACATCCGCCCGCGCCCCGATCCCGCGCTCGCTGCCTGGCTGATGCGTTTTGCCGCGCGCTGCAACCGGCGCGACTGGTGGGCCAGCGCGCGTGCCAAGGGCGAACTGCTGACCGCATCGCGGGCCCTCATCGAGGGCCTGGTGCGCGACGACCGCCTGGACTGCGGCTTCGAAGCCACCGGGCTCAACTACGTTTATCGCGATCCGCGCGCCATGGAGGCCGATCGCGCGGGCCTGGGTGACCTTGCCGCGCTCGGGATCGCGTCGCGGGTGCTGGACGGGGCCGCGCTCGCGGCGGAAGAGCCCGCCCTGCTTCCCGGGCTCGCGGGCGCGATCCATTTTCCGGGGGACGCGCAACTGCGCCCCGATCGCTACACCGCCGAGCTGGCGCGGCGCGTGCGCGAGCTTGGCGGAATCATCGAGGAGGGCGTCACGGTCACCGGATTCCGCACCGAGGCCGGGCGGCTGGTCGGCGTGGACAGCAGCCTCGGGCCGCGCGACGCGCGCGACATCGTGGCTGCGCTTGGCCCGTGGTCGCCGCTGCTGCTGCAGCCGCTCGGGCTGCGCCTTCCGATCCAGCCGGGCAAGGGTTACTCCATGACCTGGTCCAGGCCCGCGTTGGCGCCGCGGGCGCCGATGGTCCTGCGCGAGCACAGCGTCTGCGTCACCAGCTGGGCCGATGGCCTGCGCTTGGGCAGCACCATGGAGTTCTCCGGCTACGACACCACGCTCAACCGCACCCGCCTGGATGCGATCGCGCGCGCCGCGCAGGGCTACCTGCGCGAGCCGGCTGGCCCGGTCCTGCGGGAAGAATGGTTCGGCTGGCGGCCGATGTCGGTGGACGACTTGCCGCTGATCGGGCCCGTCGCATCCACGCCCGGCCTGTGGCTGGCGACCGGGCACGGCATGATGGGCATGGGCATGAGCGCGGTCAGCGGCCTGCTGATCACCGACCTGCTCTGCGGCCGCAGTCCCTGCGTCAACCCCGTGCCTGTCTCGCCCGGCCGTTTCTAGCTTCTCCACCAATCACGAATCCCGAATCGCGAATCCCGCCATGGACATCGCCACCCTGCATCGCGGCACCCTGCCGCTGCTGATCAGCCTGCCGCACGACGGCAGCCACCTGCCCGACGCCTTCGCCGCGCGCATGCAACCCGAGGCGCGGCGCGCGCCGGACACCGACTGGCACGTGAGCCGCCTCTATGCCTTCGCCGCCGACATGGGCGCGTCGCTGCTGGTGCCCTCGCATTCGCGCTACGTGGTGGACCTCAATCGTCCGCGCGACGACGTGTCCCTGTACCCGGGACAGAACACCACCGGACTCTGCCCCGCGCTGCGCTTCAGTGGCGATCCGGTATACCTGCCGGGCGAGGAGCCGTCCGCCAATGAAGTGGCCGCGCGCGTCGAGGCCTACTGGCGTCCCTACCACGACCTGCTGGCAGGCGAGCTGGACAGGGTCAAGGCCGAGCACGGCCGCGCACTGCTGTGGGAGGGGCACTCGATCCGCGCCAACGTGCCCTTCCTGTTCGATGGCCGCTTGCCTGACCTCAACCTCGGCACTGCCGGCGGCGCCAGCTGCCGGCCGGCGACGCAGGCGCGGCTGGAATCGGTGCTCGCGGGGCAGTCGCGCTATTCCTGGATCGCCAACGGTCGCTTCAAGGGCGGCTACATCACCCGCGAATACGGCCGTCCGCACGAAGGCGTCGAGGCCGTGCAGCTCGAACTGGCGCAGTGCAACTACATGGACGAGGACAGCTTCGCCTACGACGCGTCGCGCGCGGCGTCACTGCAGCCGATCCTGCGCGCGCTGCTCGAGGCATTCCTCGCCGGGGCATGAAAAAGCAAAGCCCCGCGCACGGCGGGGCTTTGCATCCTGCCAACGCGCCGCGGGTCAGTTCGGCGGGTTGTACTTGAGCAGGAAGGCCTTCATGCGGTTGTAGGCTTCTTCCTGGTTGGCGACCTTGTAGAAGCCGTGGCCTTCGCTGGGCTTGACCAGGGATTCGAAGGTCTTGCCGGCGTGCGACAAGGCCGCCTCCGCCGCCTTGTATTGCGAGAAGGGCGCCACCTGGTCCGATGTGCCGTGGATCAGCAAGATGGGTACGTCGAGCTTGGCCACCTGCATCGCCGGCGACTGGGCCGCCAGTTCCGCGGGATCGTTGCCGACCTCGCGCCCGAAGCCGGCCCGCTGCTGCTTGTTGTAGTCCTCGTCGTCCTGCAGCTTCACCAGGTCGTAGACGCCGGCGTAGCCGATCGCGCACTTGTACATGCCCGGGTTGCGGATGGGGTTCATCATCGCCGAATAGCCGCCAAAGCTCACGCCATAGATGCAGACCTTGGCCGGATCGGCCAGGCCCTGGGCGATGGCGTTCTTCACCGCGTCGGCGATGTCGTCCTGGATGGCGGTGCCCCACTGGCGGTGGGCGTCCGTCTCGAAGCTGTCGCCGCGACCTCCCGAGCCGCGATAGTTCACCTGCAGCACCCCATAGCCCAGGCTTGCCAGGAACTGGACATCGGAGTCGTAGCCCCAGCTGTCCTTGATCCCGTAGGGCCCGCCATGGGGCATCACCACCAGCGGCAGTTTGCCCTGGCGACCCAGCGGTGCTGTGTAGAACGCGTACAGGGTCTCGCCGGTCCGGTTCTTGAACTCGATGGGCGCCATCGGCGCCATCTTGGCAGGGTCGATCCAATCCGCGATTTCGAACAGCAATTGCGGAGCGTTGGTCTTGCGATCGAACAGGTAGTAGGCACCCGGGTGCCGGTCGCTGTAGACGAACAGCAGGATCTTCTGCTCGTCGCGCGTCATGTTGACGAAATCGACCATCTGGCCCGCGAAGGCCTTCATCAACCCGGCGTGCAGCTTGGTCCATTCCGAGGTCTTGTCGAGGTAGTCGATCTTCGGCCGGCCGCCGTCGTACTTGACGACCACGGGTGGGCCCAGCCGGCCGGCGCGCTCGATATCCGCAACCTCAAGCGTGGGGTGGCTGGCGAGCTTTTCACGCGCCCCGGTGGAGGTCTGGATTCGGTACAACGCGCCCGGCTCGCCCTTGTCGCTGATCCGGGCATAGGCGTGGTCATTGTCCGAATCGAAAAACAGGACCTCGAACGAGCGGCCGATCAGGGCGGCGGGCGCGGGCGCCCAATCGCTGCCCGGCGTCGCCTTGTAGCTGACGACTTGCACGCCAGCGAGGTCCCGGCCGTAGGTGAAGCGGGGCGCGCCGGTATTGTCGGCGCTGACATCAACTGCCGCCGGGAAGCTGGCGACCTGGCTGCGCGAGGCCGTGTGCGTGTCAACCCGGAAGACCGAGGTCACGAACTTCGAGTTGCCCTCGACGTAAGGCTCGAAATAGAACAGCGCATCGCCCTTGAACGGCGGCACCATTTCCATGAACGACGTGCTGCCGATGTCCTTCAGCCGTGACCGGCGGTTGTCGCTGTCGGGCACGTAGCCGAACAACTGGTCGAGGTTCTTGCCGTCTGAATCCACCCCGAACCAGTCGCCGGTCGCAAACACCTTGCCGAACCGGCCATAGTCCTTGGCCTTGGCCACGATCAGGCGGTTGTCATCGGACCAGCGCTGGCCGTACGGAATCTCCTTGGCGTCGAATTTCATGCCGCTGCGCGGGTAATCGCCGGACAGCTTGATGATGGTCAGCGAGCGGCGATCCTCGAAGGGCGTGCTGACCGCGACGAACTCGCCGGTCGGCGACAGCTGGGCTTCCGAGTATTCGGCCGGCTTGGCGAACAGCTTGGCCGGATCGGCAACCTGCGCCGACGCGGTCCCCGCCGCGAGGCAGAGCGCCGCGACGAGCGCGGCACGAGTGTGAAATATTTCCATTGTTCCCCTTCCCATGGTTCGACCGCGATGGCGGCCCGGCGATTCTAGCCGGAGAAAGGACTCAGGCTTCCAGTGACGCGAGGTCGCCCTTCTGCTCGAGCCAGGTCTTGCGATCCGACGCACGCTTCTTGGACAGCAGCATGTCCATCAGTGTGCGTGTCTCGCCGACGTCATCCATGGTCAGCTGGACCAGGCGGCGTGTGTCCGGATGGATGGTGGACTCGCGCAACTGCGGAGGGTTCATCTCGCCCAGTCCCTTGAAGCGGGTGACGTGCACCGCGCCGCGGATCCTTTCCTTCTCGATGCGCTCGAGCAGGATGCGTTTTTCTTCCTCGTCCAGCGCGTAGAAGACCTGCTTGCCCACGTCCACCCGGAACAGCGGCGGCATCGCGACGAAGATGTGCCCGGCCCGCACGAGCGCCGGGAAATGCCTTAGAAACAGGGCTGCGAGCAGGGTGGCGATGTGCAGGCCGTCGGAGTCGGCGTCGGCCAGGATGATCACCTTGCCGTAGCGCAGGCCGTCGATGGCGTCGACGCCGGGGTCGCAGCCGATCGCCACCGCCAGGTCGTGCACTTCGGTGGAGGCGAGCACGCCGCTGCTCTCGACTTCCCAGGTGTTGAGGATCTTGCCGCGCAAGGGCAGGATCGCCTGGAAGTCCTTGTCGCGGGCCTGGCGCGCACTTCCGCCCGCGGAGTCGCCTTCGACCAGGAAGATCTCCGTGCGGGTCAGGTCCTGCGAACTGCAATCGGCGAGCTTGCCGGGCAGGGCAGGGCCCTGTGTGATTTTTTTACGTACGACCTGCTTTTCGGTTTTCAGGCGGGCCGTGGCGCGGTCGATGGCGAGTTGCGCGATCTGTGTGCCGGCTTCCACGTGCTGGTTGAGCCAGAGAGAAAAGGCGTCGTGGACCGCGCCTTCGACGAAGGCTGCTGCCTGTCGTGAGCTCAATCTCTCTTTGGTCTGCCCGTTGAACTGCGGATCGGTCATCTTCAGCGAGATGACGTAGGCGATCCGGTCCCAGACATCCTCGGGCGCCAGCTTCACGCCGCGCGGCAGCAGGCTGCGGAAATCGCAGAATTCGCGCAGGGCATCGGTCAGCCCGGAGCGCAGGCCGTTGACGTGGGTGCCACCCTGCGCGGTGGGAATGAGGTTGACGTAGCTCTCCTGCACCAGGTCGCCGTCCGGCGCCCAGGCCAGGGCCCAGTCGCCGATCTCGTTCTCCTTGGCCAGCGAACCGGTGAACAGCGCCGGCGGCAGCAGCGGGCGATCGCCGAGTTCGCCGAGCAGGTAGTCGCGCAAGCCGTTCTCGTAGAACCACTCGTTGCGCTCGCCGCTGGCTTCGTCGAACAGGGTGACGCGCAGGCCGGGGCAGAGCACGGCCTTTGCGCGCAGCAGGTGCCGTAGTGGCCGCAGGGCGAACCTGTGCGTGTCGAAATAGGCCGGGTCCGGCCAGAAACGCAGGCGCGTGCCGGTGTTGCGCTTGCCCACGGAACCGACAACCTCCAGCGCGGACGAGCGGAACCCGTCGCGGAATTCCATCCGGTGCTCGACGCCCTCGCGCTTGATCGACACCTCGACGCGCTTGGACAGCGCGTTCACCACGCTCACGCCCACGCCATGCAGGCCGCCCGAGAACGTGTAGTTGCGATTGTTGAACTTCCCGCCCGCGTGCAGCCGGGTCATGATCAGTTCGATGCCCGGGATCTTTTCCTCGGGGTGGATGTCTACGGGCATGCCCCGGCCATCGTCGGACACTTCGCAGCTGCCGTCGGCATGCAGCACCACCTCGATCTCGTGGGCGTGGCCCGCGAGGGCCTCGTCCACCGAGTTGTCCACCACTTCCTGCGCCAGGTGGTTCGGGCGGCTGGTGTCGGTGTACATGCCCGGACGGCGCTTGACCGGGTCCAGCCCGGAGAGGACTTCGATGTCGGATGCGTTGTAGCGACTGCTCAATGGACACCGGGCCGAAAGGAATACGCAAGGATGGAGCCGAGAGCGGTTCAGGGTCAAGACACTCACTCCGACTATCGACTGAACGGACTGGACTGGAGCAGGAATTCTTAACTCCTTGCACGGCGCGATCTGGCTAGGATGGCTCTCCCGGTAACCCCCGCCGGAAGACAACGAGGTCCCCCCATGAACAAGAAACTCACCCAGCTCAGCGCGGCACTGCTCCTGGCGCTCCCTATCGCGTCCTTCGCCCAAGCCCATGGCGGAGGCGGCGGTCCGCCGGCCGGGATTGGCGGTGGCGTCTCCGGCGCCGTTGGCGGCGCAACGGGCGGCATGGGCCACGCGGGCGGCATCGCCGGCGGCATTGGCGGTTCAGCGTCCGCTGCCGGCGGCAGCCATGCCTCGGATTTGACGTCGCTCAGCGACACCGGCATGTCCAAAGCCGAAGCGCATCGCCTGGAACTGAAGGCCAAGAAGGATGCCGCCGCGGCCAAGGCCGCCGATGCCCAATCCCAGGGCGCGGCGCATGCCAACGCGAACGCAGCGTTCGGCCAGTCCACCGCGGCAACGGCGCGCACGCTCAAGAACGCGGACCCAGCCACCCGCGCGGCCTTCCACGACACCGTGACGGCAGGCGCCAAGCTGCAGGGCAAGGGTGACGGGTCCGGTGACGACACGGCCGAGGGCACGGACACGGACTCGGATTCTTCCGGCGCGACCAGCCTGGGTGCGTCCGACAGCGCGAAGGGATCGGCACTGGTCGGTGCGAACCACGCCAACGCACACGCGCAGTTCGGACAGGACACTGCCGCCCAGGCCCGCACCCTCAAAGACGCCGACGCGGCGACTCGGCAGGCATTCGGCGGAACGGTGAGCGCCCGGGCCAAGGCAAAGCCGAAATCGCATACCAACGCCTCGCCGTCGCAATAAGGCAACTTGCGCGACCACGGCCCGCCCCTCGCCGGGGCGGGCCGTTCTTTGGCGGCCCTCGACCCCGATTTCAGCCCGCGCTCGCCCTCGGCGGCCCCAGCCTGTAAAATGGGGCTTTCCAGCGGCAGGGTTTCGCCATGACGCGTTTGATCTTCGTGACCGGCGGCGTGGTCAGCTCGCTCGGCAAGGGCATCGCCGCCGCCTCGCTCGCCGCCATCCTCGAGGCCCGCGGCCTGCGGGTGACGATGATGAAGCTCGATCCCTACATCAACGTGGATCCGGGCACGATGTCGCCCTTCCAGCATGGTGAGGTCTACGTCACCGACGACGGTGCCGAGACCGACCTGGACCTGGGCCACTACGAGCGCTTCCTGCGAACGCGGCTGAGCCGCAAGAACTCCGTCAGCAGCGGCCGCATCTACGAGAACGTGATCCGGCGCGAGCGCCGTGGCGACTACCTGGGCGGCACCGTGCAGGTCATCCCGCACATCACCGACGAGATCAAGCGCTGCATTGCCGAGGCCACCGACGGCTACGACGTGGCCCTGGTCGAGATCGGCGGCACCGTGGGCGACATCGAGTCGCTGCCTTTCCTCGAGGCGATCCGCCAGATCCGCACCGAGCGCGGCCCCGGCCATGCCATCTTCATGCACCTGACCCTGGTGCCCTACATCGCGGCGGCCGGCGAGCTCAAGACCAAGCCGACCCAGCACTCGGTGAAGGAGCTGCGCTCGATCGGCATCCAGCCCGACATCCTGCTCTGCCGAAGCGAACAGCCGCTGCCCGATGGCGAGCGGCGCAAGATCGCCCTGTTCACCAACGTGTCCGAACCTGCGGTCATCAGCTGCGTGGACGTGGACAACATCTACAAGCTGCCGCTGTGGTTGCATGCCCAGGGCTTGGACGACATCGTCGTCAACTACCTGCAGCTAGGCGACAAGGCCGGTCCGGTTGACCTGTCCGAGTGGGAAGCGGTGGTGGATGCCAGCGAGCACCCGGTCGACGAGGTGACCATCGCGGTGGTCGGCAAGTACGTGGACCACCAGGACGCCTACAAGTCCCTGTCCGAGGCGCTCCGCCACGGCGGCATCCGCCAGCGCACCCGCGTGCGCCTGAAGTGGATGGAATCGGAGACGGTCGAGGAGCAGGGCGCCGCGGCGCTGGCTGGCGTCGATGCGATCCTGGTGCCGGGCGGCTTCGGCGATCGCGGCTTCGAGGGCAAGATCCTCGCCGCGAAGCATGCGCGCGAGAGCGGCATTCCCTATTTCGGAATCTGCTACGGCATGCAGGCCGCGGTGGTGGACGTAGCGCGCAACCTGGCCGGCCTGCCGGGCGCCAACACCACCGAGAACCAGCGCGACTGTCCCGACCCGGTGATCGCGCTGATCACCGAATGGCGCACCGCCACCGGTGAAGTCGAAAAACGCGACGAGAGCTCCGACCTCGGCGGCACCATGCGCCTGGGCCTGCAGGAAGCCCGCCTGAAGCCCGGCACCAAGGCGCGCGAGATGTACGGCAAAGACATCGTGGCCGAGCGCCACCGGCACCGTTACGAGTTCAACAACCGCTACCGCGTGCAGCTGGAGGACGCCGGCCTGGTGATTTCCGCCAAGTCCATGGACGACCTGCTGGTGGAGATGATCGAGTTGCCGAACCATCCCTGGTTCGTCGCCTGCCAGGCGCATCCGGAGTTCCTGTCCACGCCGCGCGATGGGCATCCGCTGTTCATCGGCTTCATCCGCGCCGCGCGCGAGCACAAGGCCGGTAGTGGGAGCAGCTTCAGCCGCGACATCCCCCGCATCGGCATCGCGGCTGAAGCCGCTCCCACGGTCGCGGGTGCGCGCGCATGAACCTTTGCGGGTTCGAGGTCGGCCTCGACAAGCCCTTCTTCCTGATCGCCGGCCCCTGCGTCATCGAATCGATGCAGTTGCAGCTCGACGTCGCCGGCCAGTTGAAGGAAATCACCAGCGCGCTGGGCATCCCCTTCATCTTCAAGTCGAGCTTCGACAAGGCCAACCGCACCTCGGGCACCAGCTTCCGCGGCCCGGGCCTGGAAGAAGGCCTGAAAGTGCTCGCGGAAGTGAAGCGCCAGCTGGGCGTGCCGGTGCTGACCGACGTGCACGAGTACACGCCGCTGGACGAGGTCGCCTCGGTCGTTGATGTGCTGCAGACGCCGGCCTTCCTGTGCCGGCAGACCGATTTCATCCGCAATGTCGCCAGCGCCGGCAAGCCCGTGAACATCAAGAAGGGCCAGTTCCTGTCGCCCTGGGAGATGAAGCACGTCACCAACAAGGCCAGGGAAACCGGCAACCAGCAGATCATGGCCTGCGAGCGCGGCGCCTCCTTCGGCTACAACAACCTGGTGTCGGACATGCGCTCGCTCAGCGTGATGCGCGACACCGGCTGCCCGGTGGTGTTCGACGCGACGCATTCGGTGCAATTGCCGGGCGGCATGGATGGCAAGTCCGGCGGCCAGCGCGAATTCGTGCCGGTGCTGTCGCGCGCGGCCATGGCGGTCGGCATCGCGGGCGTCTTCATGGAAACCCACCCCGATCCCGACAAGGCCCTGTCCGACGGGCCCAATGCCTGGCCGCTTGGCAAGATGCGCGCGCTGCTCGAGACGCTGAAGGCGCTCGACGAAATCACCAAGCGCAATGGCTTCCTCGAATCCGCCTGACCCTGCGAGAAACATGACTACCATCAGCAAGATCCACGCCCGCGAAATCCTCGACAGCCGCGGCAACCCCACGCTCGAAGCGGAAGTCACGCTCTCCGACGGCAGCTTCGGCCGCGCGATGGTGCCCTCCGGTGCGTCCACCGGCTCGAAGGAGGCGGTGGAGCTGCGCGACGGCGACAAGACCCGCTACCTGGGCAAGGGTGTCAGGAAGGCCGTCGCCAACGTCAACGGCCCCATCGCCGACGCCCTGAAGGGCTTCGATGCGACCAACCAGAAGGGCCTCGATGCCCGCCTGTGCAACCTGGACGGCACCGACAACAAGGGTCGCCTGGGCGCCAATGCACTGCTCGGCGCGTCGCTGGCCAACGCGCATGCGGTCGCCGCGTCGAAGGGCATGCCGCTGTGGGCGCATCTTGCCGGTGATCGCGCCCCGGTGATGCCGGTGCCCATGATGAACATTATCAACGGCGGCGTGCACGCCGACAACAACGTGGACGTGCAGGAATTCATGGTGTTGCCGGTCGGCATGGACAGCTTTGCCGAGGCGCTGCGCTGCGGCACCGAGATCTTCCACTCGCTCAAGTCCGTGCTCAAGGGCAAGGGCCTGGGCACGGCGGTTGGCGACGAGGGCGGCTTCGCGCCGGACCTGCGTTCCAACGAGGAGGCGATTGAGGTCATCCTCGAGGCAGTGGGCAAGGCCGGCTATGCCGCGGGCGAGGACGTGCTGCTGGGCCTGGACGTGGCCAGCACCGAATTCTTCGAGAACGGCAAGTACAACCTGATGGGCGAGGGCAAGCGCCTGACGTCCGAGCAGTTCGTGGACTTCCTCGCCGACTGGGTGCGCAAGTACCCGATCATCACCATTGAGGACGGGATGGCGGAGGATGACTGGGCCGGCTGGAGCTTGCAGACCAAGCGTCTCGCGGGTTCCGTCCAACTGGTCGGCGACGACCTGTTCGTCACCAACCCGAAGATCTTCCGACAGGGCATCGACCAGGGCGTGGCCAATGCCATTCTGATCAAGGTCAACCAGATCGGCACCCTCAGCGAAACGCTCGAAGCCATCGCCATGGCCGACGCGGCGAAGTACGCGGCGATCGTGTCGCATCGATCAGGCGAGACCGAGGACACCACCATCGCCGACATCGCGGTCGCCACCACGGCCACCCAGATCAAGACCGGTTCGCTCTGCCGCAGTGACCGCGTCGCCAAGTACAACCAGTTGCTGCGCATCGAGGAAGCCCTCGGCACGCGTGCGCGCTACGCCGGGCGCGATGCCTTCATCAGCCTGACCCGCTGACGGTGGCGCAGCCGTGATCAGCCAGATCGCACGCCGCTGGTGGCCGGTGTTGGCGCTGCTCCTGCTTCTGGTGGTGCTGCAGTCGCGCTTCTGGTTCGGCGAGCGGGGCTGGCGCGCGGCGCAGGGCCTGCAGGACACGGTCGCCGCGCAGCGCGCGGAGAACGCCCGCCTGCAGCAGCGCAACGACGCGCTCGGCGCCGAGGTCGAGGACCTCAAGTCGGGCGAAACCGCAGTCGAGGAGCGTGCAAGGAGCGAACTGGGCATGGTCAAGCCGGGCGAGACCTTCTACCGCGTGGTCGAGCCGCATGCCGCCGCTGCCGATGGCGCGGACGCCGCGAGCGCTGGTGGCGCGCTGCCCGCGGCAGCGACACCCGCGTCCCGCGCGCCGGCCGCGGCGGCCAACCCCGCGCATCCGGCGTTGCCGACGCCGACGCTGGCGACGCCCGCACCCGCGCCCGCACCCGCACCCGCAGCGCCCGCACCAGCAGCTCCCGCACCTGCGGCGGCCACGCCGTGACCTGGGCCATCGTCCCCGCCGCGGGCCGCGGTCGTCGCTTCGGCGGCGGCACGCCCAAGCAATACCAGAAGGCCTGCGGCCTGACCCTGATCGAACACAGCCTCAAGGCCCTGCTCAGCCATCCCGACGTCGATGGCGCCGTGGTCGCGCTGGCGCCCGACGATCCGTTCTGGGCCGGCTGGCTGCACATGGCGGGCAAGCCAATCTACACGTGCATCGGCGGCGCCGAACGCGCCGATTCGGTGCTGTCGGCATTGCAGGCGCTGCCCGACACCGTGGACGACGACCAGTTCGTGCTGGTGCATGACGCGGCGCGTCCCTGCCTGCGCGCCATGGACCTGGGTCGCCTGGTCGCCGCCGGCAAGGCCGATCCCATCGGCGCGCTGCTGGCGGCGCCGGTGCGCGACACCATCAAGCGCGCCAATGCCGATGGCCGCAGCGTCATGACCGAATCGCGCGAGGCCCTGTGGCGCGCGCTGACGCCGCAGATGTTCCGCCGCGGCGGCCTGACCCGGGCCCTGCAGGCAGCGATGCGCGTTGGCGCGACGGTCACCGACGAAGCGATGGCGATGGAGCGGCTGGGCTTGAAGCCCCTGCTGGTCGAAGGCTCCGAGGACAACATCAAGGTGACCACGCCGGCGGACCTGGCGCTGGCGGAATCCATCCTGCGGCGGATGCTGTCGTGAGGGCGCGCACCAAGACGCCGAGCGAGTCGGCGGGGATCGGGGAGTAGGGCATGCGAATTGGCAGCGGCTTCGACGTGCATGCGTTCGGCGAGGGCGACCACCTGGTGCTCGGCGGCGTGCGCATTCCCTTCGCGAAGGGCATCGTCGCGCACTCCGATGGCGACGTGGTGATCCACGCCCTGTGCGATGCACTTCTCGGCGCGGTGGCGCTGGGTGACATCGGCACGCATTTCCCGCCCACCGACCCGCAGTGGAAGGGCGCCGACAGCCGGAAATTCCTGCGCCATTGCGCGCTGCTGCTCGACCAGCACGGCTGGACGCTGGCCAATGCCGACCTCACGGTCATCTGCGAGCAGCCGAAGATCGGCCCGCACGCGGCAGCGATGCGCGCCAACCTTGCCGAAGACCTGGACGTGTCCATCGGGCAGATCAGCATCAAGGCGACCACGACCGAGCATCTCGGCTTCACCGGCCGCGGCGAAGGCATCGCCGCCCAGGCCGTCGTGCTGCTGGCGCGCGCGTGAGCGAAACGGCGGCGGAGCCGTCGCCCCTGGTGCTGCCCCGCGCCTACGGCGAGGCCGTGCTGGCGGCGCGCTTCCGGGTCGAGCCGGCGGACTTCCTGGTCGAGGAACTGCCCGCCTTCGAACCCAGCGGCGAGGGCGAGCACCTGCTGCTGGAGATCGAGAAGACCGGCATGAACACCGCGTTCGCCGCGAAGGCATTGGCCGCCTGGGCGGGCATCGCGGAGATGGGCGTGGGCTATGCCGGGATGAAGGATCGCCACGCGGTCACGCGCCAGCGCATGTCCCTGCATCTTCCCCGGCGCGTGGCGCCCGACGTCGCCAGCCTGGACGTGCCCGGCCTGCGCATCCTGTCCACGCACTGGCACCAGCGCAAATTGCCGCGCGGCGCGCTGGCCGGCAACCGCTTCACCCTGCGGCTGCGCGAGGTGGTCGGCGACGCGGCGGCGATCGACGCGCGCCTGGGCGCGATCGCCGCGGGCGGTATCGCCAACTATTTCGGCGAGCAGCGCTTCGGCCATGGCGGCGGCAATGTCGCGCAGGCGCGGCGCCTGTTCGCTGGTGCGCGGGTTGGCCGCGAACAGCGCTCGATCTACCTGTCTGCCGCACGCTCGGCGCTATTCAATGCGGTGCTGGGTGCGCGCATCGGCGCCGGCGACTGGAACGCCGGCCGCGATGGCGAGGTGTGGATGCTCGATGGGACGCAGAGCGTCTTCGGCCCCGAACCCGCGACAGGCGAGCTGCAGGCGCGCGCCGCGGCCCAGGACATCCATCCGACCGGGCCGATGTGGGGCACGGGCGAATTGCGCAGCACCGGCGCGACCCGCGCGCTGGAAGAGGCCGCCGTCGCGCCGCATGCCGACCTGCGCGCGGGCCTCGAGGCTGCCGGCCTGCGCCAGGAACGACGCGCGCTGCGGGTCCGGGTGCGCGATCTGTCATGGCAGCGCGAGGCGGACGGCGCGCTGCTGCTGGCATTCGCGCTGATGCCTGGCGCCTACGCCACCGAGCTGCTGGCCGAACTCGGCACAGTCGTGGGAGCGCCTGACTTCGTGCGAGCGGCTTCAGCCGCGACCCCGTCAGATCGAGCCTGAA
>JANXUD010000037.1 GCA_025352045.1 Gammaproteobacteria bacterium
CGAGCAGCCGCTTGAGGCGGTTGTTGCGGTTGATGACGCGGCGGTACAGGTCATTGAGGTCGGAGGTCGCGAAGCGGCCGCCGTCCAGGGGAACCAGCGGGCGCAGGTCCGGCGGCAGCACCGGCAGGACGGTCATGACCATCCACTCGGGGCGGTTGCCCGATTCCAGGAACGCCTCGGCCAGCTTGACGCGCTTGGTGAGGCGCTTGAGCTTGGTCTCGGAGTTGGTGGCGGCGATCTCTTCCTTCAGGCGGATCACTTCCGCGTGCAGGTCGAGTGAGCGCAGCAGGTGGTGCACGGCCTCGGCGCCCATCATGGCGTCGAAGTCGTCGCCGTGCTCCTGGCGCGCGGTCATGTACTGCTCTTCAGTGAGCAGCTGGCCACGGTCGAGCGTGGTCAGGCCCGGCTCGATGACCACGAAGGCCTCGAAGTACAGGATCCGCTCGATGTCGCGCAGGGTCATGTCCAGCATCAGGCCGATGCGCGAGGGCAGCGACTTGAGGAACCAGATGTGCGCGGTCGGCGAGGCGAGGTCGATGTGGCCCATGCGCTCGCGGCGCACCTTGGCCAGGGTGACTTCCGTGCCGCACTTCTCGCAGACGACGCCGCGGTGCTTCATGCGCTTGTACTTGCCGCACAGGCACTCGTAGTCCTTGATCGGCCCGAAGATGGCGGCGCAGAACAGGCCGTCGCGCTCGGGCTTGAAGGTGCGGTAGTTGATCGTCTCCGGCTTCTTCACTTCGCCGAAGGACCAGCTGCGGATCAGGTCCGGCGACGCCAGCCCGATCTTGATGCCGTCGAAATCGAGGGTCTGGCGCTGCTGGTTGAACAGGTTCAAAAGGTCTTTCATTTGTCTCTAACTCCCAGGTGGTCCGGGGCCGCCGTGGCGGCCCGTCGCTCCGAATGCAGCAATGCAGCGCCTTATTTCTCGTCGAGCTCGATGTTGATGGCGAGCGAGCGGATTTCCTTGACCAGCACGTTGAAGGACTCCGGCATGCCGGCGACCATTTCGTGTTCGCCATCGACGATGTTCTTGTACATCTGGTTGCGGCCCTGCACGTCGTCGGACTTCACCGTCAGCATTTCCTGCAGGGTGTAGGCCGCGCCGTAGGCTTCCAGCGCCCAGACTTCCATTTCGCCGAAGCGCTGGCCGCCGAACTGCGCCTTGCCGCCCAGCGGCTGCTGGGTGACGAGCGAGTACGGTCCAGTCGAACGGGCGTGCATCTTGTCGTCGACCAGGTGGTTGAGCTTGAGCATGTGCATGTAGCCCACCGTGACCGGGCGGTCGAACGCCTCGCCGGTGCGGCCGTCATGCAGGATGGTCTGGCCGCTGGTCGGCAGGTCCGCGAGGGTGAGCATGGACTTGATCTCGGCCTCGTTGGCGCCGTCGAACACCGGGGTCGCCATCGGCACGCCGTCGGTCAGGTTCTCGGCCAGGCGCAGCAGCTCCTTGTCGTTGAACTTGTCCAGGTCAACGCGAACGCCGTGCAACTTGCGGTCGTGGTTGTAGATCTGGTCCAGGAACTGGCGCAGCTGCGCCACCGCCTGCTGCTCCTCGAGCATGCGCTGGATCTTCCGGCCCAGGCCCTTGGCGGCCCAGCCCAGGTGGACTTCGAGCACCTGGCCGATGTTCATTCGGCTCGGCACGCCCAGCGGGTTCAGCACGATGTCGGCAGTGGTGCCGTCGGCCATGTAGGGCATGTCCTCGACCGGGACGATCATGGACACGACGCCCTTGTTGCCGTGGCGGCCGGCCATCTTGTCGCCCGGCTGGATGCGACGCTTCACGGCCAGGTAGACCTTGACCATCTTCAGCACGCCCGGGGCCAGGTCGTCGCCGGCGGTGATCTTGCCGCGCTTGTCCTGGAACCGCTTCTCGAACTCGGCCTTGTGCGCCTCGATCTGCTTCTGGGCGCGCTCGACCGTCTCGGCCGCGTCCTCGTCCTTCATGCGCAGCGCGAACCACTCGTCCTTCTTCAGGGTGTCGAGGTAGGCGTTGTCGATCTCGGCGCCCTTCTTCAGGCCGTTCGGGCCGCCGTTGGCGACCTTTCCGACGATCAGCGAACGCAGGCGCGAGTAGATCGCGCCCTCGAGGATGCGGAACTGGTCGTCGAAGTCCTTCTTGACCCGCTTGATCTCGGTTTCCTCGATCTGGCGGGCGCGCTTGTCCTTCTCGATGCCGTCGCGGGTGAAGACCTGCACGTCGATGACGGTGCCGTCCATGCCGGGCGGCACGCGCAGCGAGCTGTCCTTCACATCGGACGCCTTCTCGCCAAAAATTGCGCGCAGCAGCTTCTCTTCCGGGGTCAGCTGGGACTCGCCCTTGGGCGTGACCTTGCCGACCAGGATGTCGCCGGCCCGCACTTCGGCGCCGATGTAGACCACGCCGGACTCGTCCAGGCGGCCCAGGGCCATCTCGGACACGTTCGGGATGTCGGCGGTGATTTCCTCCGGCCCGAGCTTCGTGTCGCGGGCAACCGCGGTCAGTTCCTCGATGTGGATCGTGGTGTAGCGATCCTCCTCGACCACGCGCTCGGAGAGCAGGATCGAGTCCTCGAAGTTGTAGCCGTTCCAGGGCATGAAGGCGATCAGCATGTTCTGCCCGAGCGCCAGCTCGCCGATGTCGGTGGACGGGCCGTCCGCGAGCACGTCGCCACGCTCGATCCGGTCGCCCACGCGCACCAGCGGGGTCTGGTTGATGCAGGTGTTCTGGTTGGAACGGGTGTACTTGACGAGGGTGTAGATGTCCACGCCGGCATCGTTGGCCTGGATCTCCCGCTCGTGCGCGCGCACCACGATGCGGCCCGCGTCGACCTGGTCGACCACGCCGCCGCGCAGGGCGTTGACGGTGACGCCGGAGTCGCGCGCCACGGCGCGTTCGATGCCGGTGCCGACCAGCGGCTTCTGCGAGCGCAGGGTCGGGACGGCCTGGCGCTGCATGTTCGCGCCCATCAGCGCGCGGTTGGCGTCATCGTGCTCGATGAAGGGCACCAGCGCCGCGGCCACGGACACCGACTGCATCGGCGACACGTCCATGTAGTGGATCTCGGACGGCGGCTTGAGCAGGGTCTCGGCCTGGAAGCGGCAGGGAACGAACGGGGCCTGGAAGCTGCCGTCGCGGTTCAATTCCGCGTTCGCCTGGGCGATCGCGAACTCGTGCTCCTCGATGGCCGACAGGAACTCGACCGTATCGGTGACCTTGCCGTCCACCACCTTGCGGTACGGCGTCTCGAGGAAGCCGTACTTGTTGGAGCGGGCATACACGGCCAGCGAATTGATCAGGCCGATGTTCGGGCCTTCCGGCGTCTCGATGGTGCAGACGCGGCCGTAGTGGGTCGGGTGCACGTCGCGCACCTCGAAGCCGGCGCGCTCGCGGGTGAGGCCGCCCGGACCCAGGGCCGAGACGCGACGCTTGTGCGTGACTTCCGACAGCGGGTTGTTCTGGTCCATGAACTGCGACAGCTGCGAGGAACCGAAGAACTCCTTGATCGCGGCGGCCACCGGCTTGGCGTTGATCAGTTCCTGCGGGGTCAGGCCTTCGCTCTCGGCCAGGGACAGGCGCTCCTTGACGGCGCGCTCCACGCGGACCAGGCCGACGCGGAACACGTTCTCGGCCATTTCGCCGACCGAACGCACGCGGCGGTTGCCCAGGTGGTCGATGTCGTCCACGGTGCCGCGGCCGTTGCGGATCTCGGTGAGGGTGCGGATCACCTCGAGGATGTCCGAGCTCTTGCCGTTGTCGGCGACCAGCCGCTTCGAGGTCTCGTCGCTGCGGTCCTTGAAGTACTGGTGGTCGTACAGCACCGGCGCGCCGGTGACTTCCTTGCGACCCACGCGGCGGTTGAACTTCATCCGGCCCACGGCCGACAGGTCGTAGCGCTCGAAGGTGAAGAACAGGTTGTAGAACAGGTTGAGCGCGGCATCCTTGGTCGGGGGCTCGCCGGGACGCATCATGCGGTAGATCTCGACCAGGGCCTCGAGCTGGGTCTTGCTCGGGTCGATGCGCAGGGTGTTGGAGATGTACGGGCCGCGGTCCAGGTCATTGACCCAGATCGTGCCGATCGAGTCGATGCCGGCCTTGCGCAGCTTGGCCAGGCTCGCCTCGTTGAGCTCCTCGTTGGCCACCGCCAACAGCTCGCCGGTCTTGGTGTCCACGACGTCGTGCGCCAGGATGCGGCCGACCAGGTAGTCGTCCGGCACTTCCAGGGTCTTGATCTTGGCCGTTTCCAGCTGCTTGACGTGGCGCGCGGTGATGCGCTTGCCCGCCTCGACGATGACCTTGCCGGCGACCACGAGGTCGAAGTTCAGGGTTTCGCCGCGCAGGCGCTCGGGCACCAGCTCGAGTTCCACGCCGTCCTTCTGGGCGATGTGGAAGGTGTTGATCTCGAAGAACTCGCGCAGCATCTGCTCGTTGTTGTAGCCGAGCGCGCGCAGCAGGATCGTGACCGGCAGCTTGCGGCGGCGGTCGATGCGGGTGAACAGGGCGTCCTTCGGGTCGAACTCGAAGTCCAGCCAGGAGCCGCGGTAGGGGATGATGCGGGCGCTGTACAGCAGCTTGCCCGAGCTGTGCGTCTTGCCGCGGTCGTGGTCGAAGAACACGCCGGGTGAGCGGTGCAGCTGCGAGACGATCACGCGTTCGGTGCCGTTGACGATGAAGGTGCCGTTGCCGGTCATCAGGGGCAGCTCGCCCATGTAGACCTCCTGCTCCTTCACGTACTTGATCGCCTTGGTGGACGACTCGCGGTCGTAGATCACCAGGCGCACGGTGACGCGCAGGGGCGCGCCGAAGGTGAGGCCGCGGTTGCGGCACTCGCGCTCGTCGAACGGCGGCTCGCCGAGCTTGTAGCTGACGTATTCCAGCCCGGCATTGCCGGAATAGCTGGAGATCGGGAACACCGATTTCAGGGCTGCGTGCAGGCCGCGCTCCTCGCGCTTGCCGGTCGGGGCGAATTCCTGCAGGAACTCCCGGTAGGAGTCCATCTGGATCGCCAGCAGGTAAGGCACGTCCAGCACGGTCCGGCGCTTGCCGAAGTCCTTGCGGATCCGCTTTTTCTCGGTGAAGGAATACGTCATGGTGAATACCGCCTCGGTTTTTCTTGGGCCGCGCGTCCGCGGTCCGTGGGAAACAGGAACTGACAGTTGGAAGTCGCTGGTATTGCCGGCACCAGCACGCCCTATCCCGCTACTTTCAACTGCCAACTCGGATCTTTGTCGCTCATTCGTTACAACGGCTGGGCCATTCCCCGTGGAACGGCCAAAGGCCGGGGGCTTTCGCCCCCAGCCCCGGTGGTCGCCTGTGTCAGCCGGCGACGCAAGTACGGCTTACTTGACTTCGACAGTGGCACCGGCCGCTTCGAGGTCCTTCTTGAACTTGGCCGCGTCGTCCTTCGACACGGCATCCTTCACGACGCCAGTGGCCTCGACGAGGTCCTTGGCTTCCTTCAGGCCCAGGCCGGTGATGGCGCGGACCGCCTTGATGACTTCGACCTTCTTCTCGCCGACGGCCTTCAGGCTGACGGTGAACTCGGTCTGCTCCTCGACCGGGGCGGCGGCAGCGGCCGGACCGGACGACATCATGACCGGGGCGGCGGCGGTGACGCCGAACTTCTCTTCGATGGCCTTGACCAGCTCCATCACTTCCATCAGGGACTTCGCGGCGACGGCGTCGACGATCTGCTCGTTGGTAAGGGACATTGTGATTACCTCTGGAAATTAGACTGGATTGGATTTAAGTAGTTGGTTCGCGGTTTTCTGCACGACTCAGGCGGTTTCGGCTTCGGCTTCGGCGGGGGCGGCATCGCCACCACCCTGCTGGTCGGCCACGGCACGGACCGCGCGCGCGAACATGCTCGCGGGCTCGGCCAGGACGCGGGCCAGCATGGCCAGTGCCTGCAGGCGGGTCGGCAGGGACGCGATCACGTCCACGTGCGACGCCGGATACAGCTTGCCGCCCATCGACACGACCTTCGCCTGCAACTTGTCGTTGCCCTTTGCGAATTCCTTGATGATCCGACCGGCCGCGCCGGGATCTTCCTGCGAGAACGCGTACAGCAGCGGGCCGGTGAGGGCGTCCTTGACGCACTCGTAGTCCGTACCTTCGACGGCGCGCGACGCGAGCGTGTTCTTGACGACTTTCAGGAACACGCCGGACTCGCGGGCCTTCTTGCGCATCGCGGTCATTTGACTGACCGTGGTACCCGCGTACTCGGCAGCAACCAGCGAATGTGCCGTCGCGGCGACGCCTGCCAACTCGGCGACCACTACTTGCTTCTGGGACAGATTGAGAGCCATTGCACTCCTCCTAGTGAACTCCGCTCGCGGCTCGCGCCGCTTGCGGTCCTGGGGCGGCACCGTTCCTTCGGTGCCGGGGACGCCGGTGGCGTCCGCGGTGGTGGCCTTTCCAGTTTGGCTTTTGGCCAAAATGTCCAGATCGGCGGCACCATCTACGCAGGCATCGGGGCGCGAACCCCGGCATTAAGCAGTGTGTGCAACGTCAACGGCGATTCCTTGCCAGTCGTGCATCCTTGCCCGACGTTGACGCTGCGCATGCCGCACCTGCGGTCTTTGACGGCTTCCCCCTCGCGGGGGCGCCTTCAAAATTCGTTGCGCCGGCCGGGACGCATCCCGGCCGGTGACTGCATTACTTGGCCAGCGTGAGCGAGCCCTGGTCGACGGTAACGCCGACGCCCATGGTCGAACTGAGCGAGATCTTCTGCAGGTACTGGCCCTTGGCCGCGGACGGCTTGGCCTTGATCAGGTCGGCCAGCAGCGCGTGCAGATTGTTGCTCAGCGCGGCGGCTTCGAAGTTCGCCTTGCCGATCGTGCAGTGGATGATGCCGGCCTTGTCGGTGCGGTAGCGGACCTGGCCCGCCTTGGCATTGCGCACGGCGCCAGCGGCGTCCGGCGACACGGTGCCGACCTTGGGGTTGGGCATCAGGCCGCGCGGACCGAGCACCTGGCCGAGCTTGCCGACCACGCGCATCGCGTCCGGCGTGGCGATGACCACGTCGTAGTTCAGGTCACCGGCCAGCATCTTGTCGGCCAGGTCATCCATGCCGACCACTTCCGCGCCCGCGGCCAGGGCTTCATCCGCCTTGGCGCCCGGGGGGCAGAACACGGCGACGCGGACCGACTTGCCGGTGCCGGCGGGCAGCACGGTCGAACCGCGCACCTGCTGGTCGGACTTCTTGGCGTCCACGCCGAGGCGCACCGACACGTCGACCGACTCGACGAACTTGGTCTTCGAGTTGGACTGGATGATCTTCAGGGCTTCGTCCAGGCTGTACGGCTTGCCCGGAACGACCAGCGACTGGAGGGCCTTGTAACGCTTCGAGATCTTTGCCATGTCTTAGCCCTCCACCACGAGGCCCATGCTGCGGGCGCTACCGGAAATGGTGCGCACCGCGGCATCGAGCGAGGCCGCGGTCAGGTCGGGTTCCTTCGCCTTGGCGATGGACTCGAGCTGCGCGCGGGTGACTTTGCCCACCTTCTCGGTGTTCGGGCGCTTGGAGCCCGAGGTAATGCCAACGGCCTTCTTGAGCAGGACCGTGGCCGGCGTGGTCTTGGTGATGAAGGTGAAGGTGCGGTCCGAGTACGCGGTGATGATCACCGGCGTCGGCAGGCCGGGCTCGAGCTTGCTCGTCGCCGCGTTGAAGGCCTTGCAGAACTCCATGATGTTCAGGCCGCGCTGGCCCAGGGCCGGGCCCACGGGCGGGCTCGGGTTGGCCTGGCCGGCCTTGACCTGGAGCTTGATGTAACCAACTACTTTCTTAGCCATGTCTGCCTCTCCGGGTGCAAGCGCCTGCCGTCAAGGCAGGCTCCCCATCGTTCCAGGAAAAATCGCGTCCTGGCTTCGCGCTTGCAGCGGGCATGCCCGCCGCGAAAAACCGTCAAGCCTTTTCCACCTGCGAGAACTCGAGCTCGACCGGGGTCGAGCGGCCGAAGATGAGCACCGCCACGCGCAGGCGGTTCTTCTCGTAGTTGACTTCCTCGACCGTGCCGTTGAAGTCGTTGAACGGGCCGTCGCACACGCGCACCAGCTCGCCCGGCTCGAACAGCACCTTGGGCCGCGGCTTGTCCACGCCGTCCTGGACCCGGCGAAGGATGACGTCCGCCTCGGTGTCCTTGATCGGCAGGGGCCGCTCGCGGGTGCCGCCGATGAAGCCCATGACCTTCGGGGTTTCCTTGATCAGGTGCCAGCTCTCGTCGTCGATCCGCGGGATGCCGCCTTCCTCGTTCGTCTCGATCTGCACCAGCACGTAGCCGGGGAAGAACTTGCGCTCCGACTTGCGCTTCTGGCCCGCGCGCATCTCGACCACTTCCTCGGTCGGGACCAGCACCTGGCCGAACTTCTCCTCCATGCCGGCGCGCGCGATGCGCGTCGCCAGGGCACGCTGGACCTGGTGCTCGAAGCCCGAGTAGGCATGGACGACGTACCAACGCTTGGACAAGTCAGGACTCCTCAATGGGTCAACAATTGCTGGATGCCCCACTGGATGAAGAAATCCAGCACGAACAGGATCAGGCTGATCACCAGCACCACCAGCAGCACGACGCCGGTGATCCGGGTCGCCTCCTGGCGGGTGGGCCAGACCACCTTGCGCAACTCGAACAGCGACTCGGAGAAGAACTCCTTGCCGCGGCCGCCCAGCGCCGTGAACGACACCACCGCGATCGCCGCGGCGAAGCCCAGCGCCACGACCAGCCCGCGCACGGGCCCCGGCCAGGCCGGCATCAGGTAGTACACCGCCACGCCCGCCGCCGCGACCAGGAACGCAAGTGCGTACTTGGCCATGTCGGCGCCGCTGGTGCCGGTCTGGATGTTGCTTGCCTTGGTATTCATTCCAACTCGTGCCGACTTCCGTCGATGTGGCGCGCCAGGTAGGACTCGAACCTACAACCTGCGGTTTTGGAGACCGCTGCTCTGCCAGTTGAGCTACTGACGCAAATCCATGATTGGAGAAGCACTCTCCGGAAACGGCAGCGGCGGCTTGCGCCGCCCTGCCTTCGTTTCTCCGCAAGGAACGTCGCGCCAGGGTCGCCCCCGGCGCGGGCGCTTCTTACTTGAGGACCTTCGCCACCACGCCGGCGCCGACCGTGCGGCCGCCTTCGCGGATCGCGAACCGCAGCCCTTCCGCCATCGCGATCGGGTTGATCAGCGTCACCACCATCTTGATGTTG
>JANXUD010000050.1 GCA_025352045.1 Gammaproteobacteria bacterium
CTTCTCGACCAGGTTGGCGATGGTGGACTTGCCGGACCCCGACAGGCCGGTGAACCACAGGCAGCGCGGCGCCTGTCCCTTGAGCACGGCGCGGGCCGACTGGTCGACGTCCAGCGCCTGCCAATGCACGTTGGCCGCGCGGCGCAGCGCGAAGTCCAGCGTCCCGCAGGCAACGGTCGCCAGGCTCTGACGGTCGATCAGGATGAAGCTGCCCAGCGCGCGGATGTCGGCATGCGCCTCGAAGCCGATCGGCTGGTCCAGGCTGAGGTTGACGGCGCCGACTTCGTTGAGCAGCAGGCGCTTGGCGGCCATGTGCTCCTGCGTGTTGACGTCGGCCTTGTACTTGATCTCGGTGACCTGCGCCGACACCATGCGCGCGCCGAGCTTGAGCCAATACGGTCGCCCAGGCAGCAGGGGAGCGTCGCCCATCCAGAGCATGTGGGCTCCGAATTGATCGGAAGCCGGCGGCGGCGCGCCCGCCGCGGCTAGCAGGTCGCCTCGACTGACATCGATCTCGTCGGCCAGCGTGAGCAGGATGGACTGCCCTTCGCGCGCGCTGTCGATGCGGTGTTCGCCGACCTGCAGGGACGTCACGCGCGAGGCGCGGCCGGAGCTCGCGCTCATCACGTCGTCGCCGACGCGCACGACGCCCGACGCAATCTGGCCGGCGAAGCCGCGGAAATCCTGCGAGGGGCGGCAGACCCACTGCACCGGCATGCGGAACGGACCGTCGGCGTGGTCGGGCCCGAGCAGGCTGGCATCCACCGTGTCGAGGAACTCGAGCAGTGCCGGGCCGGTGTACCAGGGCATCAAGGGCGATCGCACGACCACGTTGTCGCCACGCAGTCCGGACAGCGGGATCGCGGTGACGCCTGCGATGCCCAGCTGGGTGGCAAGGGCCTTGTATCCGGCGACGATCGCGTCGAACACGGACTGCTCGTAACCGGCCAGGTCCATCTTGTTCACCGCCAGCACCACGTGCCGGATGCCGAACAGCGCCGCGATCCAGCTGTGCCGCCGCGTCTGCGCCAGCACGCCCTTGCGCGCGTCCACCAGCACTACCGCCAGGTCGGCAGTCGAGGCCCCGGTCGCCATGTTGCGCGTGTACTGCTCGTGCCCCGGGCAGTCGGCGACGATGTAGCTGCGCGCCTGGGTGCTGAAATAGCGGTAGGCCACGTCGATGGTGATGCCCTGCTCGCGTTCGGCGTCCAGGCCGTCGAGGAGCAGCGCATAGTCCGGTTCGCCACCCTGGGTGCCATGGCGGCGGCTATCGCGCTCCAGCGTCGCCACCTGGTCGTCGAGCAGGGACTTGCTCTCGTACAGCAGGCGGCCGATCAGCGTGCTCTTGCCGTCGTCCACGCTGCCGCAGGTGATGAAGCGCAGGCGCGGCCGCGCCTCGTAGCTGCGCAGGAAGTCGCCGATGTCGGGCGCGGCAGCCATCAGAAATAGCCTTCCTGCTTCTTCTTTTCCATGGACGCGGCCGGGTCGTGGTCGATCAGCCGGCCCTGGCGCTCGGAACTGCGCGCGACCAGCATTTCGGCGATCACCTTGTCCAGGCTGTCGGCGTCCGATTCGATCGCGCCGCTGAGCGGATAGCAGCCCAGGGTGCGGAAGCGGACCTTGCGCAGCGTGGGGGATTCGCCCGGCAACAGGGGCATGCGATCGTCGTCCACCATCAGCAGGCCGCCGTCGCGCTCGACAACGGGGCTCTCGCGGGCGTAGTACAGCGGCACGACCTCGATCTTTTCCCGGTAGATGTACAGCCACACGTCGAGTTCGGTCCAGTTCGACAGCGGGAACACGCGCACGCTCTCGCCCGGGTGGATGCGGGTGTTGTAGAGGTTCCACAGTTCGGGGCGCTGGCGCTTGGGGTCCCAGCGATGCGCGGCATTGCGGAAGGAGAACACCCGTTCCTTCGACCGCGACTTCTCCTCGTCGCGGCGCGCACCACCGATGGCGGCATCGAACTGGCCCGCGTCCAGCGCCTGGCGCAGGGCCTGGGTCTTCATCACGTCGGTATGCACCGTGGCGCCGTGGGTGAACGGGCCGACGCCATCGCGCAGGCCGTCCTGGTTAACGTGCACGCGCAGGTCGAGCCCCGCCTCGCGCGCGACGCGGTCGCGGAAGGCGATCATCTCGCGGAATTTCCACGTGGTGTCGATGTGCAGCAGCGGCATGGGCGGCGGCGCCGGCGCGAAGGCCTTGCGCAGCAGGTGCAGCAGCACGGTGCTGTCCTTGCCGATCGAGTACAGCAGCACCGGGTTGCGGAACTCGGCCGCGACCTCGCGCAGGATGTGCAGGCTTTCCGCTTCCAGGCGGTCCAGGTGCGACAGCGGCGGCGGCGAAGCCAGGCTCACCGCCCGTACACGTCCTCGAAGCGGACGATGTCGTCCTCGCCCAGGTAGCTGCCCGACTGCACCTCGATCAGCTCCAGCGGCTGCTTGCCGGGATTTTCCAGCCGGTGCTTGCTGCCCAGCGGGATATAGGTGCTTTCGTTCTCGGCCAGCAGGAACTCCCTGTCGCCGCAGGTGACGCGCGCGGTGCCCTTCACCACGATCCAGTGCTCGGCGCGGTGGTGGTGCATCTGGAGGCTCAGGCTTGCGCCTGGTTTCACGATGATCCGCTTGACCTGGAACCGCTCGCCGCTGTCGATGCCGTCGTAGCTGCCCCAGGGCCGGTAGACCTTGCGGTGCCAGGTGGCCTGCGGGCGCTTGGCCTGCTTCAGCGCAGTGACAATCTCCTTGACCTCCTGGACGCGGTCGCGCCGCGCCACGAGCAAGGCATCGTCGGTGTCCACGACGACCACGTCATCAAGCCCGATCAACGCCACCAGGCGCTTGTCGCTCATGGCCAGGGTGTTGCGGCAGTCGCGGGCGATCACGTCGCCGCGATGGGCATTGCCGTGGCCATCCTGCTCGACCACCGACCACAGGGCCGACCAGGAACCCACATCGTTCCAGCCGACGTCGATCGGCAGCACGGCGGCGCGCTCGGTGGACTCCATCACCGCATAGTCGATCGAGTCGGAGGGACTGGCGGAGAACGCTGCCTTGTCCAGGCGCAGGAAATCCGCGTCCACGCTGGCCTTGTCGAGCGCCTCGCGCGCGGCGGCGACCATCTGCGGCCGGGTGCGCTGCAGCTCCTCCAGGTAGCGCGAGGCGCGGAAGGCGAACATGCCGCTATTCCAGAAATATTCGCCGCTGGCCAGGTAGTGCGCCGCGGTGGCCGCATCGGGCTTCTCGACGAAGCGCTGCACCCTGCGCACGCCGCCATCGGCCGCGGCGGCGGCCTTGATGTAGCCATAGCCCGTTTCGGGTGCGGTCGGAACAATGCCGAACGTCACCAGCTCGCCCGCCTCCGCCGCCGGCAACACTTGCTGGATCGCCGCGCGGAAGCCGGCTTCGTCCGCGATCACGTGGTCGGAGGGCAACACCAGCAGGACCGGGTCCCCGCCATCGGCCATTGCGCGCAAGGCGGCGACGGCGATGGCCGGCGCGGTGTTGCGGCCGACCGGCTCCAGGATCAGCGCCGCGGGCTCGGCATCGACCTGGCGCAGTTGTTCGGCGACGAGGAAGCGATGCTCCTCGTTCGCCACCACCAGGGGCGCGCCCATGCCCGTCAGGCCGCGCAGGCGCAACCAGGTCATCTGCAGGAGCGAACGGTCGCCCAGCAGGGGCAGGAACTGCTTGGGGTGGGACTCGCGCGACAGCGGCCAGAGGCGCGTGCCGGAGCCGCCGGACAGGATCACGGGAATGATTGGGCTCGAATCCGCCATTGCACCGCCAAACGGGGGAACAGGCGTTCATTTTGTCACGAAGGCCCCGGGCCGGGGATAATCGCGGCAAAGGGCGTCGCACCACGGCGCGCAAGGACATCCCATGGAAACGACTTCGCGCGGGCAGGCGCGCCTGGACTGGACCCGCGCCGCGCTCGGCGACCCCGCCGCCACGCTGGAGCCAGCGTCCGCGGACGCCAGCTTCCGCAGTTACTGGCGGACCCGCTCGGCCGGACGCACGCACATCCTGATGGACGCACCGCCGGACCGGGAGGACGTGGGTCCGTGGCTGGACATCGCCCGTCGCCTGGGCGCCGCCGGCTTGCTCGCCCCGCATGTCGAAGCCGCCGATCCCGCGCAGGGCTTCATCCTGATGTCAGACCTGGGCGACGCGCTGTACCTGCCCGCGCTCGACGCAACCAGCGTCGATCGCCTGTACGGCGACGCCATGGACGCCCTGCTGCGCATGCAGGTCCACATCGATGCGCATGACCTGCCGGCGTATGACGAAGCGCGCCTGGTCGCCGAGATGGAGCTGATGCCGACCTGGTTCCTGGAGCGGCACTTGGGATTTGCCTCGGACTGCGGCCAATGGGACGCGGTGGAAGTGGCGTTCCGCGCACTCGTCGACAACGCCACCCGCCAGGAACAGGCCTTCGTGCACCGCGACTACCACTCGCGAAACTTGCTGCTCGCCGACAGCGGCGGCCCCGGCATCCTCGATTTCCAGGACGCGGTGCGTGGCCCGGTCACCTACGACCTGGCCTCGCTGCTGCGCGACTGCTATATCGCCTGGCCGGAGCAGCAGGTTTACGCCTGGGTCGAGCAGTACCGGCTGCGGCTGGTGCATGCGGGCCTGACCCGCGTGGACGCGCCGACCTTCAGGCGCGGCTTCGACCTGATGGGCCTGCAGCGGCACATCAAGGTGCTCGGCATCTTCTGCCGCCTCTGGTATCGCGATGGCAAGGCCGGTTACCTGAAGGACCTGCCCCTGGTCTGGCGCTACGTGCGCGAGGTCGGCGGGCGCTATGAGGAGACCGCGCCGCTGGTGCGCCTGATCGAGGACGCGCTCGGCGCGCGCGACATCACGCTGCCCAGCGCATGAGCGCCTTGCGCGCCCTGGTCTTCGCCGCCGGCAAGGGCGAGCGCATGCGTCCGCTCACCGATTCGACACCCAAGCCACTGCTGCGCGTCGGTGGAAAAGCGCTGATCGCCTGGCATCTCGAGCGCCTGGCTGCGATCGGCGTGCGCGACGTGGTGCTGAACACGTCGTGGCTGGCGGATCGCTTCGAGCCGGCACTGGGCGACGGTGCCGCCTGGGGATTGCGCCTGCACTATTCCTACGAAGGCCCGGAGCCGCTGGAGACAGGCGGCGGCATGCTCAAGGCCCTGCCCCTGCTTGGCGACGCGCCCTTCCTGGTCGTCAACGCTGACGCCTGGACCGATGCCGACTTCGCCGCCTTGCCGCGCGAACCCGCGGGCCTGGCGCACTTGCTGATGGTGGACAATCCCGTGCAGCATCCGCGCGGCGATTTCCACCTCGGCGCAGGCGGACGTCTCAGCGACGAGGGTGCGTCGCGCCTGACCTATGCCGGCATCGGCGTGTACCGCCCGGCGCTGCTGGCGAACTGGCGCGACGTAATCGGCGGCGCGCCCGGCAGCGAGCTGGACCCGCCCCGGTTCAAGCTGGTGCCGCTGCTGCAGGCGGCGATGCCGCGCGGGCTCGTGCACGGCCAGTACCACTCGGGGCGCTGGGTCGATGTCGGCACGCCGGCGCGTTTGGCCCAGCTTGACGCCGATCTCGGCGCCGCACTCAGTCGAGCCTTGCCCTGAGGAAGGGCACCGTGATCCGCCGTTGCGCGGCCATGCTCTCGCGATCGAGGCGATCGAGCAGGCCGGTCAGCCCGCCAAGGTCGCGGCCCACGCGGCGGAACAGGTAGTCCAGCACCGCGTCATCCAGCTCCAGGCCACGGCGCGCGGCGCGCTGGCGCAACACGTGGCGGCGACCCGCTTCGTCGAGCGGCTCCACCGCCAGGCGCGTGCATTGCCCAAGCCGCGACACGAGATCCGGAAGGCCGATCGGCAATGCGGCCGGCATCGCCGTGGCGGCGTAGACCAGGCGCGCGCCAGCCTGGCGCGCGGCATTGTGCGCGTGGAACAGCGCGAGTTCGTCGGCGTCGCGCCCGGCGATCGACTCGACGCCATCCAGGCAGACCAGCGCGGGCGCATCCACCAGGCCTTGCAGCGCCTCGCCCAGCCGACCGGCCACCGTTGCCAGCGGCAGGAAGGCCGCGGCCTGTCCAGATTCGCGGGCCAGCGCGCAGGCGGCCAGCAGCAGGTGGGTCTTGCCGCTGCCGGTTGGGCCGGCCAGGTACAACCAGTGCGCGTCGTCGCCCCGCGCCACCGATTCAACCAGGGCACGCAACGGCGCCTGGCCGTGGAAGGCGGCAAAGCGCTGCTCGGGCGGGAACCCGAGCGCCAACGGCAATTGCCCGCTCATGGCGGCGTGACGGGTGGAACGGGCAGCGTGGGCGAATCATCCCCTGCCGGCGTCGCCACTGCATGCGCGAAGGCGCCCGGGTCGGGCAGGCTCAGCTCTGCGGGCGGGTGCGCGCCATACAGGCCGCTGTCGCGGTAGCGCTGGTGGCCATAGCGCAACAGCACCATGCCGACCGCCGCCACCGGCAGGGCGAGCAGGACGCCGAGGAAGCCGAACAGCTGTCCGCCGGCCAGGATCGCGAAGATCACCGCCACCGGATGCAGGCCGATGCGGTCGCCGACCAGCCAGGGCACGAGCACGAAACTCTCCAGCATCTGGCCGACCCCGAACACGCCAAGCACCAGCGCCAGGTGGAACAGGTCGCCGTACTGCACCAGGCTGGCGATGATCGCGGCGCTCACGCCAACGACGAAGCCGAGGTAGGGAACGAAGGCCACCAGGCCCGCGACGAAGCCGATCAGCAGTCCGAGGTCCAGGCCGATGGCCCACAGGCCGAACGCGTAGATCGCGCCAAGCGCCAGCATGACGCTGAACTGGCCGCGCAGGAAACCGCCGAGCATGGCGTCCGACTCCCGCGCCAGGCCGCTGACGGTCGGCAGCATCGGCCGCGGCACCAACTCGCGCACCTGCGCGACCATCACGTCCCAATCGCGCAGGAAGTAGAAACTCAGCACCGGCACCAGGGCGATGTTGGCGAGCAGCCCGAACAGGAACAGGCCCGATTCCGACACCCGCCCCAACACCGCCGTGGCGAGGCCGCCGGCTTCGGACAGGTGGCCGCGCACCATGGAGTAGACATAGTCCGGATCGACGTAATGCGCGAGGTTGACGTGGAATTTCTTCTCGACCCAGGGCAGTGCGATGCCGGTCAGCCAGGCGGCCAGCTGCGGCAGCCAGTCGATCAGTTTCTGCACCTGGTTCCACAGCACCGGCACCAGGACCAGCGACACCAGGGTCAGTGCGCCGAGCATGACCGCGAACACGGACAGCACGGCGGTGTGCCGCTTGAAACGGCGCGCTTCCAGCCGGTCAACCAGGGGATCGCCCAGCCAGCCAAACAGCGCCGAGATCACGAACGGGGTCAGGATCGGCGCCAGCAGCCAGACCAGCACGCCGACGAACAGCGCCAGCACCAGCCATTGCCAGCGGCGAGCGTCGGAAATCACCGGCGGTCGCCGTCGCCGTTGCCGTTGCCGTCGCCGTCGTTGGCGTCACGACGATGGGCCAGCGCACGCCGGCCATAACGCAGGACGTAGTCGATGCCGCTGACCACCGTGATCGCCGCCGTGGCCAGGGCCAGCGGCGGGATCCAGCCCGGGAACAGGACCAGCCCCGCGGGCCGCGCCAGCACCAGGGACACCAGCAGAAGTTGCGCCAGCGTCGTGGCCTTGCCCAGGCCCGAGGGCTCGGCAAGGAAGCGGCCTTCGAGCCGCCACCAGGCCCGCGCGCCGACCAGGATCACCACGTCCCGCAGCAGCACCACCGTCACCAGCCAGCCGGGCAGCAGGCCGCTCCACCACAGGCCGAAGAAACAGGTGCTCAACAGCAACTTGTCGGCGATGGGATCGAGCAATCCGCCCAACTCGGTCTGCCAGCCGTTGCGCTTGGCGAGGAATCCGTCGATGCCATCGCTGATGCCGGCAATCACCGCCAGCGCAAGCGCAGGACGGAATTGCGCATTCATCAGCAGCCACAGCAGCGGCAGCGCCATCACCATCCGCGCGATGGTGATGGCATTGGGCAGCTGGCTGGGCGTCATTGCAGCTCGAATCGGGCCGTGCCGCCGCCGGAATCCGCGGCGGCGCGCAGCGTCGACCCGCCGGCAACCATCGAGCGGAAGCCCTTGATGCCGACGCCGAGGTCGAGGTTGAGGCGCAGCATGTCGGGCGTCGCTTCCACCGGTGCGACGCGACGCACGACCGGCAGGCCCTGCAGGTAGGACATCAGGCGCAGGTAATCGCCCTGGCTGCCGATGCCGCCGATTTCCACCGCGTACATGCCAGCGACCCCGGTGTCGAGGCCGACGGAGTCGCGCTTGGCGATGGCATTGGCGCCTTCATCCACGCCCGAGGCGATCACGCGGCGCGGATCGGCATCGGCGAAGGACCAGCGCGCGACTTCGGCGCCGGCCTGGGCAAGCACCCAGTCCGCGGCCCAGCCCGACCCCATGCGATAGACCTTGCCGACCAACTCGGCGTCATTGCTGTAGCGCGCCGTGAGTGGTTGCAGGGCGCTGGAATCCAGGCGCCAGATGGCCGGCACGGCGGCCATCTCGGCCGCGTTGCCGGCCGGCAGGAGAAAGCGCATGCCGCGCTCGAGACCGCGGGCCGCCAGCGGCTTGACCACGTTGGGCTGCTGGCCGGTCACCAGCCGCGGGCCGCGGCCGTCGTCGATGGCGAGCCAGAGGATGGGTTTGGGCCGGGCATTGGTCCAGAACTTCAGGCCCGACGCACCGATCACGTTATCGACGGCCTCGGGATCGAAGGCGACGCCGAGGATGGTCTTGTACACGGGCACGCCGTTGACCGTGTCCTGCTCCTGGCGGAAGGCCGATCTCAGCACCAGCGTCTCGGCGTTGCCCGCGGCCCGCCGGACCACGGGGTTCTGCGCGGCCTGGGGGTTGCCGGTGAGGCGGACCACCACCTGCCCCAGCGCACGGATCAGCGCGCCGCGCTTTTCGTTTTCCGATTGCACCGTGACGTCGGTGGTGTAGAAGGCCGGGTTGCGCACCGGCTTGGGCCGGGCCGCGGGCTTGGTGGCGTCGGTCGGCGCTGGCGTGCCAGGGGCGGCAGGACCCGCAGGCCCCGCAGGATTGGCGGCCCAGGCAGGCAGGCCGGCACAGGCGGCGAGCAGGACGGCGAGCAGGCGCAAGCGGGCGATCCGCGGGGAGAAAGGCGTGGACATGGCGGCCGGTCGTAGAGTCGGCCCCCATGGTGCCGCAAGGGGGGCTTTGGCGTCCAACATCCGGCGCTGCCGGGCGCCGCTGGTAGAATGGCCGCTGACCCGAACCTGCGCGCGCCCATGGCCTCGACTCCCCTCACCTACCGCGACGCGGGCGTGGACATCGACGCCGGCAACGCCGTCGTCGAGCGCATCAAGCCCCTGGTCCGGCGCACCTTCCGGCCCGAGGTGATGGGCGGCCTGGGCGGTTTCGGCGGCCTGTTCGACCTAAGCGGCCGCTACCGCGAGCCGGTGCTGGTGTCGGGTACCGACGGCGTGGGCACCAAGCTCAAGCTGGCCCAGCAACTGGGACGCCACGACACCATCGGCATCGACCTGGTCGGCATGTGCGTGAACGACGTGCTGGTCCAGGGCGCCGAGCCGCTGTTCTTCCTGGACTATTTCGCCACCGGCAAGCTGGACGTGGACACGACCGTCGCCGTGGTTGGCGGCATCGCCCGCGGCTGCGAACTGGCCGGCTGCGCGCTGATCGGCGGCGAGACTGCCGAGATGCCCGACATGTATCCGCCGGGCGAATACGACCTGGCTGGCTTCACCGTGGGTGCCGTGGAAAAATCCCGGTTGCTGGACGGCAGTGCCGTGCAGGCCGGCGACGTGCTGATCGGCATCGCCTCCTCGGGCCCGCATTCGAACGGCTATTCGCTGGTTCGACGCATCCTCGAACGCGCCGGCCGGCCGCTCGAGCTCGACCTCGGCGGCGTGTCGCTGGCCGATGCCCTGATGGAACCGACCACGATCTACGTCAAGCCCGTGCTCGAGTTGCTGCGCGAGCAGTCGGTGCACGCCATGGCGCACATCACCGGCGGCGGGCTGACCGAGAACATCATCCGCGTCATCCCCGAGGGACTGGGCCTGGACATCCGCACCAGCGCCTGGACCCTGCCGCCGGTGTTCGACTGGCTGATGCGCGAGGGCAGCGTCGCCAGGCCCGAGATGTGGCGCACCTTCAACTGCGGCATCGGCTTCGTGCTGGTGGTGGACGCATCCGCGCAGGCCGGGGTATCGGCCACGCTCGATCGGCTCGGCCTGGCGCACTGGGCCATTGGCGGCGTCGTGCCGGCGGGCCAGGGCGAGCGTGTCCACATCGCCTGAGTCACACCGCGGGGAGCGGTTGCGCATGCTGCACGTCGCGATCGAGCCTGGCGCTTGAACATGCGCATCGTCGTCCTTGCCTCCGGACGCGGCAGCAACCTGCGCGCCCTGCTTGATGCCGAACAGGCCGGCCAGCTTGGCGGCGCGCATGTCGCTGCGGTGTTCAGCGATCGCGCCGCTTCCGGCGCCCTGGCCATCGCCCATGCCGCGGGCCGCGACGCGGTGGCGCTGGCGCCGGCGCATTTCCCGTCGCGCCCGGCATTCGACGCCGCGCTGTTCGACCATGTGCTCGCCGCGGCGCCGGACCTCATCGTCTGCGCGGGCTACATGCGCGTCCTGTGCGCGGACGCGGTCGCGCGGGCCCGGGGGCGGATGATCAACATCCACCCCTCGCTGTTGCCGCTGTACCCGGGACTGAAGCCGCATGCCCGCGCGCTTGCCGCCGGCGATGCCGAGCACGGCGCTTCCGTCCATCGCGTGGTGCCCGAGGTGGATGCGGGCGCGGTGCTGTCGCAGGTGCGCGTGCCGATCCTGCCGGGCGATGATGCGGACACCCTGGCGGCGCGCCTGCTGCCGCGCGAACACGCCCTGCTGGTCACGACCGTGCGCGCAGTCGCTGAAGGCCAGCTGACGCTGGGCCCCGATGCACTGGCCTGGCGGGGGAACCCCCTGCATGCTCCCCTGTCATTGAAGGGCGACGATCGCCTCGAGGAAGCCGCAGGATGAACCGCTTCAAGCCGACCAAGCTCACGCCGACCAAGCTCACGCCGACCATGCTCACGTTGAGCGCCCTGTTACTGCTGGCGCCCCTGGCCGCGAGCGCCGCGGCGCCGCCGCCCTACACCGCGCAGTACGAAGTGCGGCGCAATGGCGACCGCTTGGGTACCGCCACGGTGAGCTTCCGCAAACTGGCCAATGGACGCTTCGAGCTGGTCTCGGACACGGTCGGCACCGACGGCCTGGCGGCGATCGCCGGCGTGGCCGTCAACGAGCGTTCCGTCCTGCGCTGGGGCGACCAGCCCGAGACCGTGGCCTACAACTACCGGCAGAAGATGGCCTGGAAGAGCCGCGAGCGCGGGCTGCAGGTGGACGCGGCCGCCGGGCGGATCGACAGCACCGACAAGGACAACCACTATTCCCCGCGCTACGAGGCCGGCGTGCTCGACCGCAATGCCGTGGTCGTGGCCCTGATGGGTGACCTGGCGGCCGGCCGCAACGGCGAACTGCGCTATCGCATTCCCGACCATGACGAAATGCAGACCTGGGTCTATCGCGTCGGCGCCGCCGAACAGCTCGATACGCCCCTGGGCCCGCAGAAGGTGCTGCGCGTCGAGCGCATCCGCGACACCGGCAACGGCCGCAGCACGACGCTGTGGATGGCCCCCGGGCGGAATTTCGTGCCGCTGCGCATGCTCCAGAAGGAGCCGAACGGCGAAACCATCGAGATGCGGATCACCTCGCTGCGCTAGGGATTCCCCAACCCCGAAACCGGATTTCGGCGCCTCAGGCAACCCGCCGGATCTTCGCGCCCAGGCCGCCCAGCTTTTCCTCGATGTTCTCGTAGCCGCGGTCGATGTGGTAGATCCGGTCCACGGTGGTCTCGCCCTGGGCGACGAGTCCCGCCAGCACCAGGGACGCGGACGCGCGCAGGTCGGTGGCCATGATCGGCGCGCCGGTCAGGCGCTCGACCCCGCGGATGATCGCGGTATTGCCCTCGATCTGGATGTCCGAGCCCAGGCGCTGCAGCTCGTTCATGTGCATGAAACGGTTTTCGAAGATGGTCTCGCGGATCACCCCGACGCCGTCGGCGATGCAGTTCATCGCCGCGAACTGCGCCTGCATGTCGGTTGGGAAGGCCGGGTACGGCGCCGTGGTCAGGCTGACCGACTTCGGACGCTTGCCGCGCATGTCCAGTTCGATGAAACCGTCGCCGGTGTTGACGTGCGCGCCGGCCTCTTCGAGCTTGTGCAGCACCGACTCCAGGATGTCGGCGCGGGTGCGCCGGGCCAGCACGCGGCCGCCGGTCATGGCGCCGGCGACCAGGAAGGTGCCGGTCTCGATGCGGTCGGGCATCACGTCGTAGTGGCCGCCATGCAGGCTGTCCACGCCTTCCACCACGATGCGGTTCTTGCCTGCGCCCTCGATCCGGGCGCCCATCATGGCCAGGCAATTGGCGAGGTCGACGATTTCCGGCTCCTCGGCGCAGTTTTCGAGCACGGTGGTGCCCTTGGCGAGCGCGGCGGCCATCAGCACGTTCTCGGTGCCGGTGACCGTGACCATGTCGAAGCTGTAGTGGCCGCCGCGCAGGCCCTTGTCGGCGCGCGCCTTGACGAAGCCGTTCTCGACCACCACGTCGGCGCCCAACGCAATCAATCCGCGGATGTGCTGGTCCACTGGCCGCGAGCCGATCGCGCAGCCGCCGGGCAGCGACACCTCGGCATGGCCATGGCGGGCCAGCAGTGGGCCCAGCACCAGGATCGAGGCGCGCATGGTCTTGACCAGTTCGTAGGGCGCGATCGTCTCGACCATGGCGGTCGGCTCGACCGTGATGCCGAGCTTGTCGTCGACGCTCAGGCGGACGCCGAGCGCGCCCAGCAGTTCCATCGTCGTGGTGACGTCATGCAGGTGCGGGACGTTGCCGATGGAGATCGTCGTCTCGGCCAGCAGGGTCGCGCACAGGATGGGCAGCACGGCGTTCTTGGCGCCGGAAATCTGCACTTCCCCGTCCAGCACGTTGCCGCCGGTGATGATGATCTTGGCCATGGTCGGTCTCGGGAGGGATGCGTTGGGATGGAGGGCGCGGCGCGCCGGCGCGGGCCTAGCCTGCGCTGCCGGATTCGTGCGGGGTGAGGGTACGCAGGGCCAGGGCGTGGATTTCGCCGCCCATGCGCCCGCCCAGGGTGGCGTAGACCATGCGGTGCCGGGCCAGGGGCAGCTTGCCGGCAAAGGCCTCGCACACGACGGTCGCCTCGAAATGCACCCCGTCCTCGCCCTGGACCTCGGCGCGCGCACCGGGCAGGCCGGCTTCGATCAGTTGCTGGATCTGGAGGGCGTTCATGGCGGTGCGTTCATCGGCGGGAGGGCTGGAACAGGCGGGTCCGGCCGGTGCAGGCCGTACAATGGGCCGGTCATCATACCGCCTGCCCCCCGCGCATGAGTGCCCTCCCCGCCAACCGCCCCGTCCATGCCGATGCCCTGCAAGCCAGCGGGCGGCGCGTGTTCGCGGTCGAGATGCAGGCGCTCGCGGTGCTGGACGCGCGGATCGGCGCCGATTTCGCCCGCGCCTGCCAGGAACTGCTCAACTGCCGCGGCCGCATCGCCTGCACCGGCATGGGCAAGTCCGGGCACATCGCCACCAAGATCGCGGCCACCCTGAGCTCAACCGGCTCGCCGGCCTTCTTCCTGCACCCGGGCGAGGCCAGCCACGGTGACCTGGGCATGCTCAAGGACCAGGACGTGGTGCTGCTGCTGTCGAACTCGGGCGAGACCGAGGAAATCCTGACCATCCTCCCGGCACTCAAGCGCCAGGGCAACCGGATCATCGCCATGACCGGCCGGCCGGCATCGCGCCTGGCCCAGGTGGCCGACGTGCACCTGGATTGCAGCGTGCCGGAGGAGGCCTGTCCGCTCGGGCTGGCGCCGACCTCCAGTACCACCGCGATGCTGGTGATGGGCGATGCGCTGGCGGTGGCGATGCTGGAGGCGCGCGGCTTCACCGCCGACGACTTTGCACGCTCGCATCCGGCCGGCGCGCTGGGCCGCCGCCTGCTGCTGCACATCGCCGACATCATGCACATCGGCGCTGATATCCCAAAAGTGCGGCGCGCTGCCAGCGCCAGCGAAGCGCTGGTGGAGATGAGCCGCAAGCGCCTGGGCATGACCGCGGTGGTGGACGACGACGAGCGCCTGCTCGGCGTGTTCACCGATGGCGACCTGCGCCGCGCCCTGGACGACAGCCAGGTGGACCTGCGCTCGGTGAAGGTCGCGCAACTGATGGCGCAGTCGCCCAAGACCATCGGCCCCGGGCAGCTTGCCGTCGAGGCTGCGCACCTGATGGAAGAACACAAGATCAACGCGCTGCTGGTCGTGGACGCGGACGGGCGCCTGGTCGGCGCGCTGAACATCCATGACCTGCTGCGCGCACGGGTCGTCTGAGCGATGTCGGACGCGACCGGCGGCACCGACCCTGGCATCACCGAGGCGATCCGCGCCCGCGCGGCGCGCATCCGCCTGGTCGGCTTCGACGTCGACGGCACGCTGACCGACGGCCGGCTCTGGTTCGATGGCGAGGGCAACGAGTCCAAGGCCTTCCACGTGCAGGATGGCCTGGGCCTGCGCCTGCTCGAGGACAACGCGATCCCCGTGGCCCTGGTGACCGCGCGCGACAGCGCCTCGGCGCGCGCCCGGGCGCGCGACCTGCGGCTGTCGCATGCCTATACCGATGTCTCCGACAAGGTGGCTTGCCTGTCGGCGCTGATCACCCGCCTGGGCCTGGCCTGGGACGAGGTCGCCTACATGGGCGACGACCTGCACGACCTGCCGCTGTTCCCGCGCGTGGGCCTGGCGGTCGCACCGGCGAACGCACATCCCTGGGTGCGCGACCAGGCGCACTGGATCACCGCCCAGCGCGGCGGCGAAGGCGCGGCGCGGGCCCTGTGCGACCTGGTGCTGGAAGCGCGCGGCCTGCGCGCCACGGTGCTGGCGCGCTTCGCCGCGCGGCCGGCGCCCGGGGACGCGACGCCGTGAGGAAGCGCAGCATCGCGGCGCTGGCCCTGCTGACGCTGGCCGCGGTCGGCGGAACGGCCCTGTGGAAGCTGCAGCCCGGCGACCTGCCGCCGCCGGCCAGCCTGGCGCGGTCGGACTACGTGCTGGAGAACTTCGCGCTGACCTCGCTCGATCTCCAGGGCAAGGAAAGCTTCTCGGTGGCGGCGCCGCACCTCGAACGAGACCCCGGCGGGCGGAGCCTCACCATCCGCCTGCCGAAGTTCAGCTTCCCGGACAAGAACGACGCAG
This sequence comes from Gammaproteobacteria bacterium, assembly GCA_025352045.1. GTDB lineage: Bacteria > Pseudomonadota > Gammaproteobacteria > Xanthomonadales > Xanthomonadaceae > Arenimonas. The sequence goes on from JANXUD010000050.1 coordinate 15,342, forward strand.
GCCGTTGGCTGGCCAGTTCGAACACCGCCTGGGTCGCCGAGAAGGGCGTGGAAGTACGCCTGATACAGAACGTCGAGCTGCTCGGGCCCGCCTCGCCGCTGGGTGAACGCACTCGCTTTTCCACCCAGCGCCTGCAGGTATTCCCCAAGCAGGACCTGGCGCTGAGCGAGGATCCCGTGACCATCAGCCGGGCCGACTCTATACTGCACGGGACCGGCCTGCGTGCCGACATGAAGACCCACCGGGTCCAGTTGCTTGCCAATGTCAAAGGACGCTATGCGCCTCCCCGCCGTTAACCTCCTGCGCCCCGCCGCCCTGCTGCCGCTCGCGCTGGCCGTGCTGCCCCTCGCCTTGCTGGGTTCGACCGCGCAAGCCAAGACCACGGACCGCAATGCACCGATGGACGTCGCGGCGGATCGCACCGACGCCACCATCAGCGACAACGGCGACGCCATCCTGACCGGAAACGTGAAGATCACGCAGGGCACGCTCGACGTTGAGGCCGATCGCGCCGTGATCCACCGCGCCGGCGGCGACATCTCCGAAGTGACGCTGACTGGCAACCCGGCCACGCTCAAGCAGGTCAACGACGACGGCGAGGCGATGAACGCGCACGCCGCGCAGATCGTCTACACACTGACCAGCGACCTGGTCGTGCTCACTGGCGGCGTGGTGGTCGAGCAGCCGCGCGGCACCCTGCGCGGCGAAACCATCAAGTACGACCTCAAGACCGGCCACCTCGACGGCGGCGGCGACGGCAAGCGCGTGCAGATGCGGATCATGCCGAAGACGACGTCGGCGGGCACAGTCGCGCCCAAGGCAGCCGCGCCGGCCCCGGCCTCGCCGGCCCCGGTCGCGCCAACCGCCGCGCCGAAGCCCAAGACCCCGGGCTGATGCTTTCCGCCCGGGGCCTGCGCAAGCGTTACAAGTCGCGCGAGGTCGTCCGCGACTTCGGACTCGACCTTGGCCTGGGCGAGGTGGTGGGCCTGCTCGGCCCGAACGGCGCCGGCAAAACGACCTGCTTCTACATGATCGTGGGCCTGGTGCCGACCGACGCCGGGCAGATCGCGCTCGACGGCGAGGACATCACCGCGCTGCCGATGCACGAACGCGCCCGCCGCGGCATCGGCTACCTGCCGCAGGAAGCGTCGGTGTTCCGCAAGCTCAGCGTGTCGGACAACCTGATGGCCGTGCTGGAGCTGCGTTCGGACCTGAATGCCGCCAGCCGCCGGCGCGAGCTTGATTCGCTGCTCGACGAACTGCAGGTCGGCCACGTCGCGGGCCAGCTGGGCGCCAGCCTGTCCGGCGGCGAGCGGCGCCGGGTCGAGATCGCCCGCGCCCTGGCGGCGAATCCCCGCCTGATCCTGCTCGACGAGCCGTTCGCGGGCGTTGATCCGATTTCAGTCGGCGAGATCCAGAAAATCGTCCGCCACCTCAAGCAGCGCGGCATCGGCGTCCTGATCACCGACCACAACGTGCGCGAAACCTTGGGCATCTGCGACCGGGCGTATATCCTCAATGCCGGTACCGTTCTGGCCCAAGGATCGCCTGAAGCCGTACTGGCCAATCCGGACGTGCGCCGGGTCTACCTGGGCGATGCCTTCCGCCTGTAGGCCCCGGTCCGCCGGGCCGGCCCGGCGGACGCAACGATGAAGCCCACCCTGCAAGTCCGTCTCGGGCAACAGCTCACGCTGACCCCGCAACTGCGCCTGGCGATCCGCCTGCTGCAGTTGTCGGCGGTCGAGCTGGAGAACGAGGTGAACGCGGCGATCGACGCCAACCCGTTGCTCGAGCGCGAGGAGGACGCCGAGCCGGCGGCCTTCGAGGGCGCGGGTACCGGGGACTTCGAGGGTGCCGCCGGCGCGCCCGGCAATGGCGAGGCGACCGCGGACGCGCCGGCGTCGCCGGTCGAGGCGGCCGTGGATGCCCTGGACGAGGACGCGCCCGAATTCCGCTGGGAGGACGAGCGCCCGGCCGGCGAGGGTTTCGACGGCGGGGAGCGCGAAGACACCCGCGCCGCCAGTGGCGGCCTGCGCGAGCACCTGTCCTGGCAACTCCAGCTCAGCCACCTCCCGCCCCGGGACCTGGCGCTCGGCGAAGCCCTCATCGAGGCAATCGACGAGGATGGCTACCTGCAGGCCAGCTTCGAAGACATCCGCGCCGCCCTGCCCCCGAGCTGGCAACCTGCCGATGCCGACATCGAGGCGGTGCTGCACCTGGTGCAGCGCTTCGACCCGGTCGGAGTCGGCGCCCGTAGCTTGTCGGAGTGCCTGTGCGTGCAACTGGGCATGCTGTCCCCGGACACCGCCGGACTGGCGCTGGCCCGGGCCATCGCGGCCAACCACCTGGATGCCCTGGCCCGGCACGGGGCCCTGAAGCTGGCGGCGAGCCTGGATACCTCCGTCGGCGCCATGGACGTCGCCGTCGCGCTGCTGCGATCGCTCGATCCCCGCCCGGGCAGCGGGGTCGGCGGCAGCGAACCGGAGTTCATCGTGCCGGACGCCATCGCCTATCGGCACGCAGGCATCTGGCAGGTCGCCACCCACGGGGGCAGCCAGCCGCGGATCGGCATCAACCGGCATTACGAACGGCTCATCGGCAAGTCCAGCCGCGAGGACGACAGCTACCTGCGCGCGCAACTGCAGGAAGCGCGCTGGCTGATCAAGAGCCTGGAAACGCGCGCCGACACGCTGCTGCGCGTGGCCCGCGCGATCGTGCGCCAGCAAAGCGGATTCCTGGAGCACGGCGCGCAGGCGATGCGCCCGCTCACCCTGCGCGAGGTGGCCGAGGAACTGGGCCTGCATGAATCCACCATCTCGCGCGCGACCACGCGCAAATACCTGCGCACCCCGCGCGGCACCTTCGAATTCAAGTACTTCTTCAGCTCCGGCATCGCCACCGACAGCGGCGGCGGCGCCTCCTCGACGGCCATCCAGGCCATGATCAGGCGCCTGGTCGACGCAGAGAATCCCCGCAGCCCCCTGAGCGACGCCAAACTGGCCGAACTGCTCAAGGCCGAGGGCATCCCCGTGGCCCGGAGAACTGTGGCAAAGTACCGGGAAGCGATGAATATCGCTTCGTCCCACGAGCGGCAACGACTCTGACCAGGGAGCGGAAACAATGCGCATCGACATCAGCGGCCACCAGATCGACGTCACACCGGCACTGCGCGACTACGCCGAGGAAAAGATCGGCAAGCTGCGCCGGCACTTCGACCAGGCGCTGGACACCCGCATGATCCTGTCGGTGGACAAGCTCGAACATCGCGCCGAGGCCACCATCCACGCACCGGGCAAGACGCTGTTCGCCGACGCCCAGGCCAGCGACATGTACGCGGCCATCGACCTGCTTTCCGACAAGCTCGACCGGCTGGTGCTCAAGCAGAAGGAAAAGAAGAAGGACCACCACCGCGGCGAGTCGGCCGCGCGTTCCGACAGCTTCGGCTGACTGCCGGCGGGAGCTGCATGCGCAACCGGATCAGCGCCCGCGAATTGTTCGACCAGTTGCAGGAGCGGCTGGGGCTGCGCTGGCTCACCAGCGGCCAGCGCGGCGGCGAGCGCACGCTCGAGCGCAGCGAACAGCAGACGCGGCGGCCGGCCCTGGCCGGCTACCTCAACGTCATCCACCCCAACAAGGTGCAGATCGTCGGTTCCGCGGAGCTGGCCTGGCTGGATGCGCTCGACGCGCGCCAGCGCTGGGAAACGCTGGAGAAGATCATGGGCTTCGCGCCCATGGCCCTGGTGGTGAGCCAGAACCAGGTCTGCCCGGCCGACCTGCGCGCCATCGCCGACGAGACGCATACCGCGCTGTGGGTATCGTCCAAGCGCGGCTTCGAATTGCTCAACCTGCTGCAGTACCACATGGCCCTGGCGCTCGCGCCGCGGGTGAGCATGCATGGCGTGTTCATGGAGATCTTCTCGATCGGCGTGCTCATCACAGGCGAGTCCGGCGCGGGCAAGAGCGAGCTGGCGCTGGAGCTGATCTCGCGCGGGCACCGCCTGGTCGCCGATGACGCACCGGAGTTCACCCAGATCGCGCCGGACGTGCTCGACGGCACCTGCCCGGAAATGCTGCAGGACATGCTCGAGGTGCGCGGCCTGGGCGTGATGAACATCCGTCAGATGTTCGGCGACACGGCGGTGAAGCGGAACAAGTACCTGCGCCTGATCGTGCACCTGGTGAAGGCGGTGGACAACGACGCCGGCGCCATGGCGCGGCTCACCGGCGAGTCGCCCTCGCCCGCGCGCGTGCTGGACCTCGACATCCCGGTGTTCCAGCTCCCGGTCGCCGCCGGCCGCAATCTCGCCGTGCTCACCGAAGCCGCGGTGCGCCTGCACATGCTGCGGGTGAAGGGCCTCGATCCCGCGGCGGCCTTCCTGGCGCGGCACGCGACCCTGCTGTCCATGAGCCAGGAGCCCTGACGTGACCGAGCCCGCCAAGCCGCTTTTGATCGTCGTGTCGGGCATGTCCGGCTCGGGCAAGACGGTGGCGCTGCGCACGCTGGAGGACCTGGGCTACTACTGCGTGGACAACCTGCCCGCGGAACTGCTGACCGCGTTCGTGAAGGGTGTCAGCGAGGTACAGGTGCGCCGCGACCAGTTGGCCGTAGGCATCGACGTCCGCAACATGACCTCGGACCTGTCCGACATCGGCGAGTGGCTGTCCGCCGTGGCGGGCCTGGGCTACGACCATCGCCTGGTGTATTTCGACACCAGCGACGACGTGCTGGTCAAGCGCTATTCCGAGACGCGCCGGCGCCATCCGCTCTCGCACCTCGGCCTGGCGCTGTCGGATGCCATCGCGCTCGAGCGCCAGGTGCTGCGGCCGTTGCGTGCACTGGCCGACGACTGCATCGACACCAGCCATCTCAACGTGCACCAGCTGCGCAAGGCGGTGCTGGCCCTGCTCGAGCCGACGCACTCGCCCAGGGTGTCGCTGCTGCTGGAGAGCTTTGCGTACCGGCGCGGCTTGCCGGGCGACGCCGATTTCGTGTTCGATGCCCGCTGCCTGCCCAACCCGCACTGGGACCCCCGCCTGCGCCCGCTGTCTGGCCGCGACGCCGCGGTCCGCGAGCACCTGGACACGCAGGACGGCGTTCGCGAATACGTGGCGCAGGTGGCGGGTTTCCTCGATACCTGGATCCCGCGCTTCGAATCGGAATCGCGCAGCTACGTGACGATCGCCTTCGGCTGCACCGGCGGCCGGCACCGTTCGGTGTATCTTGCGGAGAAGCTCGCCCAGCACTTCAGGGACCTCGGCCGCGAGGACGTGCTCACCTACCACCGTGAACTGGAGTAAGCCGTGCTCGAACGCGACCTGCAGGTGACCCATCCGCTCGGCCTGCATGCACAGGCTTCGGCCAAGGTGGTGCAGGCCCTCACCGGCTTCCGCAGCCAGTGCTTCCTGCAGGCGCGGGGGCGCGAGGTCAACGCCAAGTCCATCATGGGCGTGATGCTGCTGGCCGCTGGCCCGGGCACCTCGCTGCGCGCGCGCATCGACGGCCCCGACGAGGCCGAGGCCATGGCTGCCCTCGTCGCCCTGTTCGACGCAGGCTTCAAGTAGCCGCCGCTCAGCGACCGTGTCCTGACCGTGTCCTGGACGGCTCGGCTGCAGGGCTCTTGGCGGGACACGCCGCAAGTACGTCCATGTAGTCTAATCGGCGACGTCCCTGTCGCCGATTGTGGCGAAAAGACGCCTCCGCACTCCGCTCCCTCCGACCACCGCCGTGCTGTCGAAGCAGAGCCAACGCACCGCACCCCAACGCACCG